>JBHPGL010000010.1:0-28862 GCA_042570655.1 Nanobdellota archaeon
GGATACATTTGATTTATGTTTAATGGATGTAAAAGATAGAAATAATGATATTATTCGAGGAGTATTTCTTTATCGTCTAAATACATATAATAAAACAAATGAAATCCTTAAAAACCAATTAAGTGGATTAATTAATTCTGATAATTCTCAATCTTTTGATTTAGGTTTTCAGGTATTTTCTGAACATTATCTAAAAAAAACAGGGGTTGATGAAGAAAACATGATTTATAATACTGAAAAAGTTTATAGAGGACCTAGGATTTTAATTAAATATATTCGTAGAAGAGATAATGATGATGGTGAACCAGATGAACCTGTTAAAGAATTTACAAGTGTTCCTGTCGGAGCATTATTTTAAACATTCTCTTATGATATTTTCTTCTACTGGAAAACAGATTTTACCATTTTCTTCTTTTACTTTTCCGATTTCTGTTGGTAGAACAAAATAAATCTTTCCGTCTTTATTTTTTTTGTCAAGTTTCATTATTTCGATTAATTTATTTATGTCTGCCTTTTGTACAGTTGGAAGACCTAATTTTGTAATTAATTTATTTTGTCTTTCTAAAGAATCATTATCCAACAATCCAAGTTTATTTGCTATCTTTGCTTCATAATACATGCCTGATCCAAGGCCTTCACCATGGGTAATTTTATATTTAAAAATAGTTTCAATAGCATGTCCAATTGTATGACCATAATTTAATATTTTTCTTAGTTCTGATTCTTTTTCATCTTTTTCCACAATATTTGCTTTAAGTTTTGCAGAGGTTTCAATTATATCTTTTATAAAATTTATATCATTAAAATTATTATTTTCTAATTTTTCAAACAATTCTTTATCTTGTGTCATTCCACTTTTTATTATTTCTGCTAATCCATTTTTAAATTCTTTTTCATTTAAAGTTTTTAATAATTTTGTGTCTGTGATTACGGCTAGAGGTTGATGAAAACTTCCCATGAGATTTTTACCTTCAGGAAGATTTACTCCTGTTTTACCGCCAATACTTGAATCTACTTGTGCCATTAAGGTTGTTGGAACTTGAATAAAGTTAATTCCTCTCTCATATATTGATGCAACAAATCCAACTATGTCACCTACAACTCCGCCACCAAAAGCTATTAAAATTGTTGATTTATCAACGTTTCTTTTTGCAAGATTTCTTAATAATTTGATTACAGTATCTGGTGTTTTTGATTTTTCACCTGCAGGAAAAACCAAAATGTCTGCTTGCAAATTTTGTGATTTAAGATATGATAATAATTTATTACCATACAATTTATTTACATTTGAATCTGTGATTATTACAAATTTTTTACCAAATTTAGAAAAGTCATAACTGAATAAATCTGTGATTTCAATATTATAGGATTGTTTTGTGTTTACTTTTATTGTTGTCATAAATATTATTTAGTTTTAATAAATATAAGAATGTTTCGGTAATAAATTTATTAAAAATGCCTCGCTCGGTACAGTCGTGTCGAATGGTAAAAACCAGGAAACCCGGGAAAATCCTGTGGATTTTCTGGGCACAAGAAAATTCTCACGAATTTTCTCCGTGCGACTGCAACCCTCCCAGCCAGGTGCATAATTGACGGACCTCGCTGACCTATTCAGGTGGCATTTTTAATAATGTTTTATCTAGTAGCATAATTGTATTTGTGGGTGAGGTCTTTAACTTTAGAATTATAAATACCTTCTGACAACTTTCTTATTGCCAACGCAATTGCCATTTCAAGATTCTGTTCACCTCGATTAAATACTGTATCGAAAGCTTTCAAACCAGGCTGAGGATTGATTTCAATAAAATATGGTTTTAAATCTTTATCCTGAAAATAATCCAGTCCAGAATAAACAACTCCTTTTTTACCAAACGTTCTTGCTGTCCTTTGAGCTTCAAATTTAATGTCATTAGGTAAATCAGGACATTCCGGATCAATTCCGTGATCTTCAAGAATAAGTTTATCTTCATCACTGATTTCTTTTGCACAGGAATTTCTTGGAATTAAAGGAATTTGTCTTCCTGATTGAGAAGAGTTTGATCTAAATTCTCTGCAACTAAGATATAATGGGGAGTCAATGTGATGATACATATTAAATTCTGGTTTTTTAGGATAATCAATTTCAATAATTTTATTTTCATCTTTTCTTGCTTTTGAAACAGATAATACTGCTGCAATAATGCTTCCGTCTTTAACAGCAAGAATTCTATAATGGGTAAAGTGTCTTGAAGGTGTTTCAATATATTGTTGTACAATGAAATTTTTTATTTTTGGCAAATGTAAATTTGGATTAAATCTTTCTTTTAATTCTTGATATTTTTTAGGATTACAGAACGTACGAAATTGTTTTTCTGAATCAAGCAAATATACTCCTGTTCCATTTGCAGAACTTACATTTTTTAGTACAACAGGATATTTTCTGTTCATATTCATAAAATCTTTTAATGTCCATGTTTCAGGGATTGGCATATTAACTTTTTTTGCTATTTCTGCAGTATGATCTTTTCTACTATAATTTTCTCTAGAAATAAAATGAGTTTTGTCAAGATATTTTGTTTTGATTAAAAATTCCATTTTGTTAATAAAGTCTTTTTTCCATTCAATTTCAGCTGTTGTAACTGCTTCAATTCCTATTCTGTATGATTTATGGAAAATTATATCTGAATTATCTGCTTCCTGTTCAAATAAAGCAATTAAATTATCAATATTACCTCCAACTTTTGGATCAAGGATAGCGATTTCTGTTCCCATATCTTCAAGGTTTTTAAACATTGCCAGGTCAATGAAGAGTTGCCATTTTAGAAGTTTTTTATGTTTATATCCTGGATTTTTTTCAATAGCTCCTTCAAAATATTCATCTGTGAAGTTATAAGTAGTAGTGATTTTATTAATTTCTTTCCCCATATCTTCTATTATAGATAATTGCTATTTAAATTTATATTTAGATGAGTATATAGTTTATAAAGGAATTTAAATATGCTATCTTGACATTAGAATCCTTGAAACCCTTGAATTCTGACATTTAAGATGGCGGAATTTAGGCATTAGAAAGGTTAATTTACTATTATCAAGTACTAACAAATAGAAACATTTAAATATAAGCTCTTGGTTGTTATTATTATTACGATAATGAGGTGTTAAAATGTTATACAAAATATTAAAAGATGGAAAAGTTGAACAAGATCCGTTGCAAGTAATTGAGATTCTTGAAAAATATCATCACCCTTTAGAATTAAAAGAAATTAAGGAAGTTATATTTGAAATGATTAATAGTGAAGTTGATTTAATTCTAGTTGAAGGTATTCAAAAAGTTTTAAATCCAAATATGAAAGAAGATATTGAAGTAAAAGAACATCAAGCTTATGGTATATTCTTGACAAGTGAAAATTTAGAAATTTCTAGTCCTTTATTGACATTTGATCATTGTGTTTGGAGATCAAATTCTGAAAATGATTTTAACAATGATAGAAAACTTTACAGATGGAATCATTCAAACACTCCAAAAATGGTTTCAGGTGTTGATGAAGATAAAGTAAAAGAATTATTTCAAAATGTTGATATGGCAATTTCTGATAGTAATATTTATGATTTTGATGAAATTACAGGTTTACGTGTTAGAACAAGAGGACAAACTTTTCATGGTGGAAAAATACCTGCTTTAATGGGTTATGATGAAAAGGATATCGCAATTACTGAAAGAGAAATTTCATGTAGAGACGAATACGAATCAATTCATAATGCTGGATCATTATTAGATTTAGTACAATAAAAATGAATAGAAGAAAATTTATTGGTGAAATGGTTCGTTTTGGAGCATTCTTAACAGCAGTTTCCAGTCCTTTAATTTTATCGAGTTGTAGTCAATCAAAAAAAGGAATTCCTGAAGATAATTCAGATTTTTTAAGAATTGGAATTTTGTCAGACACTCATGGACATGGTAAAAATTCAGAATTTTTTGTTAATGAGATGGAAAATTTAGGAGTTGAAATTTATCTAATGCCAGGAGATTTATCTCATTCATTTGGAGATTATGAAGGAGCTAAAGATGATTCAAAAGAAATTTCTGCAGTTATTGAACCTGTTGCTGAAACAAAGAAACCAGTTTTAGTAATTCCAGGTAATCATGAAAGTAGAAGAGATTATAATTCAACAATTTTAAAATTACAAAGTAAATATTCTAATATTATTGATGGAGAAAAAAATCCAGCAGTACAATTGGAAGGAAGTGATTTAATCATAGCGATGTATGGTGGAAAAGATAATCCTAACTATACTGTTCCAAATGGATTCATAAGATCAGGCAATGATTTTTTTAAATTTGGAGAAAAAGTTAAACCACAAAAACCAATTCTTTTAGCAACACATGTGCCTCGTCGTTATATAAATAAAAATGGTTTGGATGTAATTGGAAGTGGACTAAATGTAGGTGCAATGCCATTAAACCATGTTGTTGGAGGAGCACTAAATGTTAAATATACTGTTTCCGGAGATATCCACGAAGCATTTGGAATATTAACTCATGGCGAAGAAAAGCTTAAAGAAGGAACTTTATCAGACAGAGTAGACTTTAATCCAGGAGCTGTTTTTGATCATGTTGGAAATAGAGGATTAAAACCATCTGCAGGAATTTTAGATGTTAATTCAAATCAAGCAAGGGCGTATTTCTTAAGAAAATAAAATTTTTTTCTTTTATTCAACTACATCAAACATAATGTCAAATTCATGAGATTTAACTTTATCTTGCTTAACATTTTCATGCTTTTTAGCTGCATCTAAATTAGAAATTCGTATTTGTTTAGCACCAACTTTTTTAGCAATCTGTTTTTCCCAACCTTGCAACATCTTATCAAGATCTTCATCTGTTTTAACATATAAAGAAATACTTTGCTGTTTATTTAAACCAGATTCTTTCCTGAACATTTGAATTCTTCTAATAACTTCTCTTGCATAACCTTCTGCTTCAAGCGCATCTGTCCTTTCTTTATTCAAGAAAATTTCGCCGTTTCTAAACTCTACTAAGAAATAAGGTTCTTCAACATTCTTTTCAATGATAAAATGTTCTGGTTTTAAAGTATATTTTTCTTTACCAACTTCAATTTCATACTCTCCCTTATTTTCAATTGCGTTTTTAACAGTATCAACTGCTTTTGTAGCAAATGCAGCAATGATTTGCGCTGATTTATCCTGGAATTCAGGTCCAACTTTTCCATAATCAAGTTTGAATACTCGCTTAAACTTATCAAATTTGTCAACGATTTTAATATCTTTTACATTTGTTTGAGTTTTAATTATTTCAAGCATATTTTTCAATGATTTTTTAATTAAAGTTTCAGTCGAAAATATTACAACTTCACCTATTGGCCATCTTACACCTAACTGTAGTTTTTCTCTTCCATTTAATATTGATTGAATTATTTCCTGGGCAACACTCATTGCATCTTCAAGTTCTGTATTTGATTTCTTTGCAATAGGATATTCTTCTAAGTGAACACTTTCTTTTAGATCATCATTTATCTCTTTTAGATTTTGATAAATCTTTTCAGAAATAATTGGAGTTACTGGAGCTAACAATTTAATTACTCTTAATATGATAGTATTCAAAATGTGGTATGGTTCTTTATCATCTTCCATTCTTTCCCTAACCATTTGAATATATTTTCTACTTACATCATTCATGATAAAGTCAGAGATTTTTCTACCTGCTTCATGGAATTCAAATTCTTCAAGACCTTCACTAAAATCATGAGTTATAGTATTTAACCTTGACATAATCCAGATATCTTCAATCTCACTCAGAGCACTTTCTTTAACTTCTTTTATTTTTACTTTTGATTGAACAAGTAAGTTATGCATGTTCCATAAAATATTAATTATTCTTGTAATATCTTTTTTTGCAATGTCAACATTAAATTTTTCAAGTTGATATGGTGCAATATCATTTAAATAATATAATCTTAAAACGTCTGCCCCCATATCTTTAATCGCATCTTTTGCAAAAACAACATTTCCAACTGATTTTGACATTTTATCTCCATTTTTATCTGTTACCCAACCAGTCATTGAAACAGCATCATAACATCGTTTGTCAAAGGTAGCAGTTGCACAAAACATTAATGCGTAGAACCAACCTCTAATTTGATCCTGGCTTTCATTAATTCTATTTATTGGGAAATGTGATTCAAACTTTTCTTTATTTTCAAAAGGATAATGCATTGATGCCCAACCTGCAATACCTGAATCAAACCAAACGTCAAAAATATCGTTAATTCTTGACATTTCTTTTCCACATTCACATTTAATATGGATTTTTGAAGCTGTATGTAAATCAAAATCATCTTCAATTTTTTCAATTGCATTTTTTTTCAATGATTCAAGAGAGTTAATGATTTTTTGTTCACCACATTCACATCGCCAAACTGGAATTGGAATTCCCCAGAATCGCTGTCTTGAAATGTTCCAATCTTCTGCATTTGCAACCCAATTTTTAAAACGGTCATTTGCATATTTTGGCATCCATTTAACTTTTTCATTTAATTCTAACATTCTATCTCTTGGAACTTTACAAAACCATTGGTTAGACATTCTAAATATTAATGGAGCTTTACATCTCCAGCATAATGGATATTTATGTTCGACTTTTTTTGAATAAAGTAATTTATTTTCTTTTTCTAAAAGTTCAAGAATAGCTTTATCTGCTTCTTTTACAAAGATTCCTTTGAATGGACCTGCATCTTCTGTGAATTTTGCTTCATCGTCCAAAGGAGAATATTCCGGTAGACCATAATGTTTACCAACTTCATTATCTGTTTTACCATGGCCAGGAGCTGTATGAACAAGACCTGTACCTTCATCAACAGTTACAAAATCTTCAAATAGATCTTCTGTTGCTGCACCTTCTTTTTTTGCAGCAATTTTACCTGGAGCTCTTTCTTTTAAAATTTGGATTGACATGATAATTTTATGAGCATTTTCATGTTTGCCAATTGCTTTTTGGTTTGGTACATCAATTAAAGGTTCATATTCTTTACCTTCTAATTCTTTACCTTTAAATTCTTTTAATATTTTAAATCCCATTTCAATTTCTGTTAATAAAGGAAGTCTATTTTTTGCTAAAATAATATTACCTTTTATTGTTTCAACTGTAACGTATTCTTTTTCAGGATGAACCGCGATTGCTGTGTTTGAAATTAATGTCCATGGTGTTGTTGTAAATACTAAAAGATGTTCGTCCCTATCTTTAAGTTTGAATAAAATTAGAATATACGGATCTGAGACCATTGCATATGAATCTGTTACTTCATAACCTGATAATGCAGTTTCACATTTAGGACACCAAAATACTGGTTTTTTACCTTCATAAATTAAATCTTTTTTTATTAATTCAGAAAATGTCCACCAACCTGATTCTAGGAAATTGTTTTCATAAGTTAAATAAGGTTTTTCCCAACTATACCACGATCCTAGTTTTTCATAAATGTCAAGCCATAAATCTTTATTTGTAGCTGCATGTTCTTTACAAGTTGCTGTGAACTTGTCAACACCCATTTTATTGATATCTTTTTTTGATTTTAAATCAAATAATTTTTCAACTTTGTTTTCGATTGGCAGTCCATGCGTATCAAATCCTGCTTGGAATATTACTTTTTTACCCTGCATGAATCTAAGTCTTAATACAATGTCTTTCCAGACAGTGTTTCTGATATGGCCAACATGCGGGACATCGTTTGCATAAGGCGGTCCGTCTAGAATGAAATATTTTTCTCCATCTTTATTCTTTTTTCTAAGGAGTTCTAATAAGTTTATTTTTCTCCAAAATAGTAATATTTCCCCTTCCACATCTTTTATATCGTACATATTTAAGCAGAAGAACGAAGTTGTTTATAAAATTTATTATTAAAATGCTAAATAGTTAAATTTACATTAATAAAAGAAAAAAATATTAAGTTTTTTTAAGGATAATTTCGATTGAACTTACTCTTACTTTTCTACCTTCTTTGTTCTCAAATTCATCTGAGTCAATTTTAATGTCTTTAATCGCTGATTGGCCCTGTAAAAATCTTTTTACTGCCACTTCTGCTACATCAACAGCTCGACTAATGAATTTTCCTCGTGCTTTAACAGTTACTTCATCGGCTTGCTTTGTAGTGAACTGCATTACTACTCCAGTAACGTAGTTCATAAAAGGTTTTCCCCCAATAAATATTGAGTTGTCTCCTTCGTCTCTTCTTTCTTCTTTTTTTTCTACATCATCACTTCTTTCTTCTTCATTCATTTTATCACCCGTTATTCTGCTCTTTTCTTTAATCTAGTTAAGTAACCTGCTATAATGTTTCTAAGTTTTTTCGATTTAATTTGAGCTACTTTATCAACTGCTACTTTGTTCTCTGCAAAATCTGTTGTAAATTTATCTTCGTATTTACTCATAAGTTCTCTTGAAGTTCTCTTCATCAATTTTGTTTTTATTCGTCCCATTTTAGTTCCTCTATTTACTGTAATAAGGCTTATTTTTAAGGTATTTTAAATAATTTTCTGTTTATTTCAAAGATTTGTACGATTTTATATATAAATGTATGTATTTGTCACTAAACAATAGCAAGATTTAAATATTACTAAGTCTGCACCCTTTTTATGGGAAAAGTTTTAGATTTTAAAAATAATAGAAATCCATTGAATCAACAAGGTATATTTTATGCTAGCTTTTTTGAGAATTTAGTTCTGGAAGTTGATAGAGCTTTAAACTCGTATTTTTCTGAAAATGGTAAAGTATTTTATCTTGATAAAGAAGGACAGGATTTAGTGAAAGAAAAATATGGCGACCTTTTACCTAACAGAATATCAATTACTCATAAACTTAAAGAAGAATTTGCATTTTATGGAGGTATTGATAAGATATATAATGTTGAACCAGTTGATTTTGCAATAATTCAAGCAGATTTGTTAAGTAAAATATATTTTACTACAAGAGGTTACATGCTGATGTATGCTAAAAATGCAGTAGATAAAAAAGAACATGAATCAGAAGTATATATTCAAGTAAAACCATGTTTGCCTGGAATGATTAAAAAAGTTACTTTGCCTTTTCATTCTGCTCGAGGAGAATATCTATTAAAAGAGATTGATAAAGTACATCATTGTTGGGAAGAGATTCAAATGGATAAAATTTTATATATTATTTCTAAGAAAAGGGAAGAAGGATCCAGGCTTGGAGATTGGAAAAAGTATGTTGCTGAAAATCAAAATGTTCGGGAAGAAAAGCCTGTTAATACAGTTTGGCAAGAGTATGTTGCTAATAATTCTTAACTTAATTCTTTAATAATCTTTGCAGCCAATTTAACTGTCAGATTATTTATATCTTTTTTAGGATTGACTTCAACTAAATCAATCATTCCAATATTCGGCAGAAGTTTGAATCTTTGGATTATTGTTATGAGTTCTCTTGAAGTAAATCCGCCAGGTTCATTATAACCTGTTCCAGGAGCAAATACTGGATCAATTGCATCGATATCGATTGAAATGTATAATGAAGGCCATTTTTTTGCTGTTTCCATAACAGCGTCGATCATATCCTGCATTGAATTTAGTTCTGAAATTGTTTTCATTGAAAATGTTCTGATATTTTTTTCATGCATAAATTTTAATTCTAATTCATGCATGTTTCTAATTCCAATCATAATAATTTTTTGAGGATCTAAAATATTTTCTTCAACCAATACTTTTACAAAATCCTCTTGACTTGGCGGACTAAAATTGTTTTCACAATCGGGATGTGCATCGAAAATGATTAATCCTGCATTTGGATTATTTTTTACAAATGCTTTAAACGTAGAGTATGTTATTGAATGGTCTCCACCAATTATTATTGATTTTTCGTTTGGTAATTGTTCTTGAATATTTTTATGACTTTGTTCAACATTATGGTTGTCAATATTTATTTCTTGGATTTCAAAGTTTCTTTGTTTACCATCTTCATTTAGATAAAGTTCATTTAGTTTTTCAACTATTTGGTCTGGTGCTAGTTCTGATCCATCTGCTTTGCCTAGTCCACCTGCGCTGAATGGTATCTTTATTAGTTTCATTTTATTTAGAAAAGGGTTGTGTTATTTTAAGTTATTGTTTTTCGAAAAGTTTATATATGACCTAGTATTAATTAATACTATATTGATTAATATGAAAAAAAGATTTTACCCAACATTAAAAACAGTATTAATGGTTGAAAAGTTTTTAATAGATCATAAAACAGATCTGTTTTCAAAAGCAGCTATTATAAGGGGTCTTAATGGAAAAATTAATAATAAGAGTCTTTCTACAATCTTAGATTATTTAGAAGCTTCAAATAAAGTAATTCAAGGATCAAAAGGAATCCAATGGATTGCTTCAGATGGAAAGAAAACTAAACAATTAATGAAAGATGCATTAGTTTTCTAATTCTACTTTTTTTTATTTTTCAAAATTATAAACGGTGCGGACGGGAGTTTCGCACCCGTAGATGATTCGAACCCGTAAGAATCGGGAAGGATTCAACTAAGTCTTCACCTTAGCGTCAAACCAGGCTAGACTTCCGCACCATATGGAAAGTTTTATATAATTTTATGTTTTAATGATTAATAATCGGGAAGATTCACTAAGGATTTACCTTAGCGTCATTTTTTCTTTTTTATTATTAATGTTAAGAAAGTATAAATATTTAGTCATTATAGTTTATATAGAGCTATATCCGAAAAAATCCAAAGGATTTTTTGGATGCCAAAAATGCAAAGCATTTTTGAGCATAACTATATAGTTTTGATTTATATATAATCAAAATTAATTAAATTTATAAATGAAATGATATGTTATTGTATTATTAATACAATGGGGGGATATTATGGTAGAAAATAGTAGGAGTGGACCAATGGTTGATGGTGAAGGGAATCTTTCTTATGTAGAAAAAAGAAAAGGTAAACCTGGAAAAGCTCCATATTCTGATGAAAAATCAAAAGAAAAAATTAAAAGAGGGAAGCAAAGAATGATGATGGTAGATCCTGAAGAATTAAGAGAATCACAAAAAAAATTGGGAATGTGTGCTGATGAAGATGCTTTTATGTCAGGCGATAATAATTATTTTTGTATTGTAAATTATCATCCAGAAGAAACTATTGCAATCTATGAAATTAATCCTGATAGAAAATTGTATGGGTTGCAAGATATGCATATACCTTTTGATAATGTAACATGTCCATCAATGATGTTAAGAGAAATAATAAGATCACATAAAAGTGTAGATGGTGGAATAATGGAAAGATTAAAATTACACAATGAAGCTGGCGGTGAAGTTACTAGCAGTGTTATTAAAATTTCTGAGCTAAAAGGCCAAGAGAATTATAAGGAAAAGAAAGCTAATATTAAAGAAATAGATTATTCTGAATTTGAAAAATTAATTGATGGTTATAATGAATTTCAAGGATGTAATACAGCAGTCATAGCATGCGGTCCTGTTCAAAAACATAAACCAATTAAATTAGCTAATACAACTGATTACCCATTTGAAATGGATGATATGATTGATCTTAATAGAAAAACAGTAGTTACAATATATACTCTTGATTATATTAAGAAAGAAAAGGAAGAAGCAATTAGAAGAGATAGAGTGGGGATTACAATGGGTACAGACGGAATATATGATATTGTTGTTGATGCACCTGAAATTACTAAAAGTCTAGTTGGATCTTGTCTTGAAGATCTGACAAAGATTACTGGAGTAAAATATCAAATTTGATTTTTTTATGATTCCAATTTGCGGCCAGGGCGGGATTTTCACCCCGCAAGTATTTCCTTTTCGGAATTTGAACCCGCATGTCGGTACGACACTCGATTTCAATATTTATGTTTAAGACTTTCTTAAACATTATATTTTTCAGTCAAGCGCAATACCAAGTTATGCGACCTGGCCATAAAATTTAAATATAAGTATGTTTTTATAATCTATACCAAGTTATGCGACCTGGCTTTTTTTCTTTTTTATTATTAAAGTAAAGAAAGTATAAATATTTAGTCATTATAGTTTATATAGAGCTATAAATATATATAGTTTTGATTTATATAATTTAATTTTATTATTCTCTAATTAACAACAATGTTTTTATACTCAACTAATTTTAATGATTATATTAGGGGGTGATTTGATGTATGAATATGGATTTACAATAATAGGTGCTGTAGTTCTTATAATCTTATCAAGTTTTAAAGTTGTAAACGAATATGAAAGAGGAGTTAAATTTTTATTAGGTAAATATGTTGGTACCATTAAACCAGGATTAAGAATAGTGATTCCAGGATTGATGGCATGGCATAGGGTTGATATGAGAGTTAAAGCAGTCGATGTACCTGATCAAGATGCAATTACTAAAGATAATGTGTCAATTAAAGTTAATGCTGTATTATATTATCGAGTAGGTGATGCTGATAAAGCAATATTAAAAGTTGAACATTATCAATATGCAGTTTCTCAACTGGCACAAACAACTATGAGAGATGTTGTTGGTGAAGTTAGTCTTGATGAACTGTTAAGCAAAAGAGATTCTGTATCTAAACGAATTAGGCAAATTGTTGATAAGGCAACAGATCCTTGGGGAATTAAAGTTGAAAGTGTTGAACTTAAACATGTTGAACTACCTGAAGATTTAAAACGAGTTATTGGAAAAGAAGCTGAAGCTGAAAGAGAGAAACGAGCTGTTATTATTAAAGCTCAAGGTGAAGTTGTTGCTTCAACTAACATGGCAAAAGCTGCTAATACTTTGAATAAAGCTGGCGGAGCATTACATCTTAGAACTTTACAAAGTATAAATGATGTTTCTAGTGATAAGAGCAACACTATAATTTTTGCAGTTCCTTTAGAAGTGTTACAAGCATTTGAAGGAATAGCTAATTTAGGTGGAAAGAAGAAGAAATAATTTTTTTTCTTATTTTTTATATTCTAGTCGTAATAATTGGAACGTCATCAATAATAACAGTATCTTCTGCCTGACTTACAATACCTTTATGTTTTTCAATCAAAGGAGGATATAAATGAAGCATTTCCATCTGATCCATTTCTTTCAAACCAATTCTTACTTTTAATTTATTAAAATTTCTTTCCAACTGTCTTGAACAAAATGGAAGTCCATTAAATGAATCTACTTCTTTTAGAATTTGTCTAGTAAAAATATTTCTAACTGGTTTTTTATTTAATAACATAAATACTTCTGCATCATTACCTTCACCAACCATTCCTCCACCTGTTGTTGCGAATGGTTCTATTGCAAATACTTGACCTCTTTCTAATTTAATATTACTCTCATCATCACAATTTGGAATATTGGGCTTGACATGAATTTGAAATTGTCCTAAACCATGACCAGATAGATTTTTTACTGGTTCAAATCCTAAAGATGTAATTTCTTTTTCAATTGCAGCACCAATTTCATTAATTCTTGTTCCAGGTGTTGCCATTTTTAATGCAGCGTTCAAAGCATTTAATGAAGCTTGTTTTAAACTTATCATTTTTTCATCTTTGCCAAGGTAAACTGTTCTTGCTGTATCTCCAATAAATCCATCAACATGTACTCCTACATCAATTTTTGCCATATCCTCTTCTTTAAATACATAAGTATCATCAGTAGTTGGGCAGTTATGTGCAGCAACTTCGTTTATAGAAATTTGTGTTGGAAATGCAAGTTTTCCTCCTAAAGAAAATATTTTTTCTTCAATTTGGTTTGTTACTTCTAATAATGATGCTCCAACTTTAATTAATTTTATACCATGATCACGTGCTTGTGCAGCTATATTTCCTGCTTTTTTATATTGTTCAATGTTTGGATTTATTTCAGTCATGTTTTTAAAGATTTTTTTTCATTATATAAATCTTTATATATCAAAGAAATTTAATATTCATCATGAATAATGAAGAAGGGATTGAAGAAAAATTAAATTGGAAATCTTTAATTGATGTTGATTGGCCTGATCATGGAAAAATAACAAGAAAAGATGTTGAAGAATCTTTAAAATTTCGATATCGTGTTGGTGGGGGCGATGTTAGATATATGATGGGTAAAGTAATAACCGAAGATGAATTGATTAAATATAAAGCAAAAGCATTTTCTAAACCATTACCATAAATTTTAAATACTATCTTTACATATATTATTGTATGACACAAATAATTTCTAAAATCAAAATAATTAATGGAGATATTACTAAAGAGAATGTTGATATTATTGTTAATTCTACCAATTGTGGGATGAGATGTGGTGTAGGAAAAGATGGGATGGATCATGCTGCTGGAGTTGATAAAGCCATTAATATTGCAGCAGGACCGGAATTGTTTAATGCTTGCAAGAATATAGGTCATTGCGATACAGGAGATGTAAAAGTAACTCCTGGATTTAATCTTGATTGCAAATACATATTTCATGCTGTTGGACCTGTTTGGGCTGATGGGAAAAGTGGAGAAGAGGAGAAACTAAAGAGTTGTTATATTAAATGTTTCAAATTATTAAAGGAGAAAGGATTAAGGACAATTGCATTTCCTCCTATTGCAACTGGGTTGTATGGTTATCCAAGACATTTAGCTGCAAATATTGCATTCGCAATTGCTCTTGAAGCTTTGAAGGAAAATACTGAAATTGAAGAAGTAAGGTTTGTTTGTGCTGATAAGTATTCTTATGTATTTTATAGAAGGATAAAAAGAGAGTCTCAAGGTCATGGAAGTAGTATCTTTTAGTGGTTTAAAATTTCTATTTTTTAAACTTAATAGTGGTAAAATTAGAAACATTTATATATGGCTATTTGATAGCCAATGTTATGGAAACTCCAGAATATACAATAGATTTGACTAATAAATTTTCATCAAGTCTTACTGAGATAATGGCTGACGTAGATACTCTTTTTGATCCTATAAGGAGGCATCAATTTGATCTTCTTGATTTAATTAATAAAACAAATGAATCTTATCAAATGGCTCTTGAACTTGGTCGTAGATATCAATATATTGTATATTCGGATATTAAGGAAACACATATTAAAAATAGTGAGTCTCTTAAAAAGATGTGTATTAAAATAATGCATCCCAAAATATTATATTTGGATGGTATTTTAACATTGTCAGATGAAAAAACTAAAGAATTAAATTCATTAAGAGAAAGGTTAGAAAATACAACTTTTATTGACGATGTATATGATGTTGGAGAAGGATGGGAAGTTGAACCTGTTCCAAAACTTGAAATGATTCAGCAAGATGTTAAAACAAAATGTCATCATGTTAAGGAGGATTTATATTCTAAAATAAGTGGTCAAGATAAGTATGAAGATAATCTTCATAATAATCATTCAGAAGTTTTTAATAATTATGAAAATTCTATGCGTAAATTGGGAATTCATAGAGTTAATTCAAGAAAGTTTTTAATGAGAATGATGCCAAAATATCCTCTCTCGAAAGATAAAAAAATTACAAACATGTTAGATTTTGTTTCAGCTGTTATGTTTAATACTGGCGGAGATATTGGTCTTTTCCAAGCAATGCAAGAATGTCAGATTCCTTCAAAATATGTTAGAAACGTTGTTGATCATTTAGAGGAGTATCAAAATATTGTTACTAAGATTACTGAAGGTATGGATGAAAATTCAGTTGAAAAAGTTATCATAGAATAAAATAATTATTTCTGATATTTAATACAAAATACCAACTAGAACTCTTTTAATTTGGTTGAATCTTACCTTGCCAGGATCTGTTTCAGGATTATTATCACCTTTTGTTTTACAAAACCAACCATCTTCATCTTCGTCTATATCAATGATTCTATGTATGATTGTACCTGTTGCAAATTCAGATTGATATGAAACTACATCTCCTATCTTTAATTGTTCTTTTGCTTCTGGAACAATTTCAATTGCGTTTGATGTTTCGTCTAAGAATGGATCCATTGAATTTGTATTAGTAAATGATGCCCATTCTGCATCTTCTATGTCGAGTACTATTTTATCCTGAAATACATGGATTTGATCCTCTTTAATCCAGTCCTGCGGAGAAAACCTTTCCACATTTCCATTAGGTGAAAATAACATTGTAAAAGGTCGTTCTGTATTTGGATCCATTAGAAAACCTGATGCTAAATTGTTTGCCAGAATTCCTAATATGAAAGCTAGAACTACAAGAACAATTAGGTTTAACTTTTCAGATTTTTTTATTAATTCTTTTTTCATAAATATCGAGCTAATAATTTAGAAATCACCAGTTTTTTACCCCCAATTGTATAAATTAAATTATTTTAATATATAAAACTTTCCTTTTTTATTACTCCAGAGTAGTCTATTACTATTATTATCGTTCGGTGATAATATAAGGTTAATTTTATATATTTGGGTGTATTTCTTAGAATTATGACAATCGAAGCAGAGAAAATTACAGATATGTTTTTCCTTTTAGCTAGGAAATATGTAAGTAAGAATAAATCAACCTTTATAGAATTACATAATCTTCATGATATTCATTTATTTGTTAATTTAAATAGAAATTATTCATTGCATCTTCAGGGTTATCCTGGAATGAGTAATGAAAATGAAATGCACGTTAGTGCAAGATTAAGGAATACCAAACAGATGTATCAAGAACGTGAATTAACAGGAGTAAGTATTGGAAATGAACATAAAACAAATGTAAATAATGCTTTTAATAAGTTGCATTTGGCTAATAAAGTTCCTTATAGTGAGCATGTATTAGAGAGTATAATTAAAGAAGATATTTCTGAGGAATATAAGGATTTACTTTAATTTTTTTATTTCTAAATAATAAACACCACTGCCAGGCATAAACTACTTCTCATAACAATGCCACGCTCCGTGGTTGATGATTCTTTTGTAAGACGATAAACGAGTCTTCGCGCCATTGCTCTTAAAAATTGAGTACTACGCATGGTGGCATTGTTATTTGGACTTGTATTATTTATATAGAAAGCTTTATAAGTAATCCCCAATTTTTCGATAAATACCTATGATTAATGAGGGCATTTTTGCCTGAGAGAGGTAACAAAGTTATCTTCTCATTATCAATTAATTAAATAGAGGGAGGCAATAAAATGACAGATTTAACTGATAAAGCATTCGAAGCAATTGAAATTGCTAAAAATACAGGAAAATTAAAAAAAGGAATTAATGAAGTTACTAAAGCAGTAGAAAAAGGTTCTGCTAAATTAGCTGTAGTTGCTAAAGATGTAAACCCACCAGAAGTAATAATGCATATTCCCTTATTATGTGAAGAAAAAGGAATACCATTTGTTCAAGTTTCTAGTAAGGAAGAATTAGGAGCTGCAGCAGGTTTAACTGTTTCAACTGCAGGTGTAGCAATCGTTCAACCAGGAGATGCTAAGAAACTTGTTGATTCTATAACAGCTGAATTAAAACCAGAAGTTAAAGAAGAAACAAAAGAAGAAGCTCCTGAAGAAGAAGCTAAAGAAGAGGAAGTAAAAGAAGAAAAGAAAGAAGAAAAGAAAGAAGCTAAGGAAGAAGAAGCTCCTGCAGAAGAAGCTAAAGAAGAGGAAGCTAAAGAAGAAAAGAAAGAAGAAGCTAAGGAAGAAACACCTGCGGAAGAAGAAGCAAAAGAAGAAGAACCTGAAAAGAGTGAGTAAAAATGGTTAGAAAGATGTCTAAAAAGGATGGAGCAGATGACGTAAAGAAAGGTGTAAATTTTACAAGAGCTACTCCTGCCAGAGTTGAAGAAATTGTTGGTAGAACTGGTACAAGGGGAGAAGCTATTCAAGTTAGGTGCAAGATTTTAGTTGGTAGAGATCAAAATAAAATTATGCGTAGAAATGTTAAAGGACCAATACAAATTGGAGATGTTTTAATGTTAAGAGAAACTGAAATCGAAGCCAGACCTCTAAATAAAAAAGGCAGGGGTGAAGTATAATGGCAAGATGTTCATTTTGCGGAAAAGTATTTCCTAAAGGAACAGGCGTTATGTACGTTAAAAAAGACGGTAAAATACTTTATTTTCATGCAAAGAAATGCGAAAAAAATATGTTTAAATTAAAAAGAAAACCTAGACAAACTAGGTGGACTAAAGAATATCAAGATATTAAGAAAGGACAAAAAGTATAATGGTGGTAACATGATTGAAAAAACTTTTGTTATGATAAAACCCGACGGTGTTCAAAGGCAATTAACAGGTAAAGTTATTGATAGATTTGAACAATCAGGATTAAAATTAATTGCTATGAAAATGGTTTGGGTAGATGATAAGTTTGCTCTAAAACATTATACTGATGATATTTCAAAGAGAAGAGGAGAACATGTCAGAAGATATCTTGTTGAATTTTTACAAGAAGGACCTGTTGTAGCTTTTGTATTAGAAGGTGTGAATGCAATTGAAAATGTTAGAAAGATTGTAGGTGCAACTGAACCAAAAGCAGCTCAACCAGGTACATTAAGAGGAGATTTTGCTCATGTTAGTTATTCATTTGCAGACAGCAAAGAAATGGTTGTTAGAAATATTATTCATGCATCAGGAAATAAAGAAGATGCAGAACATGAAATTAAGTTATGGTTTGAACCAAAAGAAATGCATTCATATAAAACAGTTAATGAATTTCATATGATAGGAGATAAGGGTACGGGAAACAAAAACGTTTCCGGACCTTCCAAAAAATTGAAAGGTGAATAAATATGGGAGAAAAGATGGTTGATAAAGTAACAAGGATTATGAAAAATCCGACTCACATTAGAAATATAGCTATAGCAGCTCATATTGATCACGGTAAAACTACTTTTTCAGATAATTTATTAGCTGGAGCAGGAATGATGTCAGAAGAATTAGCTGGTAAGGCTTGCGTATTAGATTTTCATGATGATGAACAGGAAAGAGGAATTACTATTGATTCAGCATCTGTAAGTATGGTTCATGAGTTTAAAGGAGAAGAATTTTTAATCAATTTAATTGATACACCTGGTCACGTTGATTTTGGTGGAGATGTAACTCGAGCTATGAGAGCTGTTGATGGTGCAATTGTATTAACTTGTGCATCAGAAGGAATTATGCCTCAAACTGAAACAGTTTTAAGACAAGCATTAAAAGAAAGAGTTAAACCAATTTTATTCATTAACAAAGTTGATAGGTTAATCAAAGAATTACAATTAACACCAGAAGCAATGCAGGAAAGATTTATTGGAATTATTAAAAATGTAAATAAATTGATTAAAGGTATTGCTGAAGAAGAATATGGTGAAAAATGGCAAGCTAATGTACAGGAAGGAAGCGTTGCATTTGGAAGTGCTTTCCATAATTGGGCATTATCAATACCTTACATGCAAGAGAAAGGTATTACATTTAAAGAAATTATTGAAGCTTATGAATCTGGTGAACAAGAAGATATTAAAGCGTTAGCTAAAAAAGCGCCAATTCATGAAGTAATATTAAATATGGTTATTCAGCATTTGCCAAATCCAGTTGAATCATCTGAATATCGTATTCCAAAAATCTGGCATGGTGATCTTGAAAGTGAAGAAGGTAAATCTTTAGTTAAATGTGATCCAAATGGTCCATTATACTTTGTTATCATTAAAGTAGTAGTTGATCCTCAAGCAGGAGAAATTAGTGCAGGTAGATTATTTTCAGGTACAATGACAAGAGGAACAGGTGTTCATTTAAACAGAGCTAAAATAGATCAAAGAATTCAACAAGTATTCATTTATAATGGTGCAAAAAGAGAAATTGTTGACAATGTTCCAGCAGGTAATATTATTGGAGTAGCTGGTTTAAAAGCAGGATTGCCAGGAGAAACAGTCACAATTGAACCAACTGAACCATTTGAACAAATCACACATATTTTTGAACCAGTTGTTACAAAAGCTATTGAAGCTAAAAAGCCAAGTGATTTACCAAAATTAATTGAAGTTTTAAGGCAAGTTCAAAAAGAAGATCCTACTATTAAAGTTGAAATTAACGAAGAAACAGGAGAACATTTGATGAGTGGTATGGGTGAATTACATCTTGAAGTAGTTGAAAACAGAATTAAAACTGAAAAAGGTGTTGATATTCAATCTTCAGCACCTATAGTTGTATATAGAGAAACAATTACAAAAACATCTCCTCAATCAGAAGGTAAATCACCAAATAAACATAATAAATTATATTTTATAGTTGAACCATTAGAGCCTGATGTTGTTAAGGCAATTAAAGAAGGTGCAATTCCAGATGGAAGAGTTAAAAAGAAAGATTTGGCTTTAAGAGATCAGTTAGTTGATCTTGGAATGGATATTAAAGAAGCTGATAAGATTAAAAATGTTTTTAACAGTTGTGCATTAATTGATAAGACAAGAGGAATTGTTCATATTGGAGAAATTATGGAAATGATTAATGACATGTTTGAAGATGTTATGAACGCAGGTCCACTCACAAGAGAACCTTGCATCGGTGTAAAAGTTATGTTAATGGACTGTAAACTACATGAAGATGCTATTCATAGAGGTCCTGCACAGTTGTACCCTGCTGTAAGAGAAGGTATTAGGGATGCATTTTCTAATGCAAGACCTTTAATGTTCGAACCTATTCAAACAATGATGTTTGAGGCTCCAAATGAATACATGGGAGAATTATCTAAGTTAGTTAGTAATAAGAGAGGACAGTTATTAGATATGGTACAAGAAGGTATTAATGTTACAGTGAAAGCAAAAATGCCTGTTGGAGAGATGTTTGGACTTAGTTCTGAACTTCGAAGTGCAACAGGTGGAAGAGGTAATTCATTTGTAGTTGATCAGAATTTTGAGAAATTACCAGAAGAATTACAACAGAAAATAATTAACCAAATCAGACAAAGAAAAGGTTTGAAAAAAGAGGAAGAAGAATAGAGGTTTAGCCTCTAAAATTACAAAAAATTTATAAAGAAAGACAAAAACCAATGAAATGTAATTTTCATTTTATAATCGGAGGGATTAAATATGGCAAAAGACAAACCACACGTAAATATTGTGTTTATTGGACACGTAGATCACGGTAAATCTACAACAGTAGGGAGGTTGTTATTCGATTCAGGAAATATTGACGAGCAAACTCTTAGAAAATTAAAAGATAAAGCGCAAGAACTTGGAAAATCAGGATTCGAATTCGCTTTCGTAATGGATAATTTGAAAGAAGAAAGGGAAAGAGGAGTTACAATTGATTTAGCTCACAAACAATTCCTAACAGACAAGTATTATTTTACAATAATTGATGCACCAGGACACAAGGACTTTATTAAAAATATGATTACAGGAGCATCTCAAGCAGATGTTGCAGTACTTGTAGTAGCAGCAAATGATAGTGTAATGGCACAAACAAGAGAACATGCTTATTTATCTAAAGTACTTGGAGTGCAGCAAATAATTATTGCTGTTAACAAAATGGATATCAAAGGTGTTGAATATAGTGAAGAAAGATACAACAAAGTTAAAAAAGAAGTTGGAGAATTATTAACAAGTGTTGGATTTAAAGCTGATGAGATACCATTTATACCAATTGCTTCATTAGTAGGCGATAATCTTGTTAAGAAATCCGAAAATATGGGTTGGTATAAAGGACCAACTTTATTAGAAGCAATGAATAACATTAAGGAACCAGAAAAACCAGTTGAATTACCATTAAGAATGCCTATCCAAGATGTATATAACATCACAGGAATTGGTGTTGTTCCAGTAGGAAGAATTGAAACAGGTAAATTAAAGGTTGGTGATAAGGTTATAGCAATCCCAGGTAGAGAAGGTAAAGGAGTTCCTGGAGAATGTAAAAGTATTGAGATGCATCACGAACAAATGCAGGAAGCTGAACCAGGCGATAATGTTGGATTAAGCATTAGAGGATTTGGTAAAAAAGATATTGCAAGAGGAGATGTAATGGGACACGCTAGTAATCCGCCTACAGTTGCACAAGAATTTACAGCACAATTGATTGTTTTAAATCATCCAAGTGTTGTAACTGTTGGATATACACCAGTATTCCACATACATACAGCTCAAGTTGCTTGTCAAATTACAGCAATTGAGAAAAAATTAAATCCTGCAACAGGTGAAGTATTAGAAGAAAATCCAGACTTTGTTAAGAATGGAGATGCAGCAATAGTGAAAATTAAACCAACAGTACCATTAGTTATTGAAAAGAAATCTGAAATTCCTCAGATGTCAAGTTTTGCTATCAGAGATAGTGGAGCTACAGTAGCAGCTGGTATGTGTATAGATTTAGTTAAAAAAGAAATTTAATTTTTCTTTTTTTACATAACATTTATAAATGAGTTGGCAATTTTCATGGTAAATAGCAAGTTTATCATGGTGGAAAAATGCAAAAAGCAAGAATAAAAGTAGCAAGCGCGGATATTGATAAGATTAATCAAATATCTAAGTCGATAAGTGATATCGTTGATAAGTTAGGTGTAGAGATGCGTGGACCAATTCCACTACCAACAAAAAAATTAAAAATTACTACAAGGAAAAGTCCTTGCGGTGATGGAAAGGCTTCTTGGGAACGTTATGAAATGAGAGTTCATAAACGTTTAATGGATATTTCAGTTGATGAAAGAGCTCTTCGATTAATTATGAGAGTTCCTATTCCTGAAGGATTGAATATTGAGATTGAAATAATTGATGTATAGTTGAGTGCATAAATCTTTAAATATTAAATTGTATTAGCTATAGATATGAATTCAAAAAAATCGCATGGTCCTGATAGTAAATATGGAAATGTAAAAACGAGAAAATGGTTTGAGGATGAACTCATGTTTAGACCTGCGAAGATTGGAGAAGCTGGATTTTTAGCAGGTATTGCTTATGGTGCTTGGTGGCTTAATCAAGAATATTGTCCAATTTTAAAGAAAAATAAACAAGCTAAGGCTGAAAGATTTAATAATATGATTAGTTCTATTGATAATGCACTTGAAGATGGAGTTGTTTCAAAAGGTGAGTTGAAATCAATAAATAAAGGTATTGAAGATATTAGAGATATTTCAAGAGGGGTAATAGATTCAACTTCAGAAACCTATAAAGAAGTTAGAGAAAATGTTAAAATAAGTCTAGAAATTTATGGAGATGAAGAACTATCTGGAAGTCAACATCCAGTTAAAACATTGACTCAAGTTAGAGAAGATTTTGTTCTCATTAAAGCAAATGGTTTAAGTGAAGCTAATTTTGGTTATAATGTTGTTTGGGTTGTTAGTGGAGCGGTTCTTATTGGTTGTGCAGCTTCTGCTATTAAACATCTTTATCGTGCATTTTTTAAAACAAAGTCTAGGTGATCTTAATTCTATAATATATATTTAACGGTACATTACATCAAAATATTTTTCATATTTTTCGTCCAGATTTCTTATATATTTGTTTAATCTAAATTTATCTTTCGGATCTAGGTATAATTTTTTACCTTCATGGGCGATTTTAATTTTACATTCTATTGGTTTAAGTAGTTCTGTTATTTCATCATAATTATTTCTTACATATTGACATTTTGTATCTAATGTGATTATTTTACCTGAATTGTTTATGGGGAATTTTTCACATGCTTGCGGTCTTAAATTGTTGTAGTATATGCTGCATTCTTTTGTTTTAAGATTGTATCTTGGACATAACATATCTTTTAACAGGAAAAGTTGTTCATTTTGGGATATAAGTTTTCTTTTATTTCTTAACTGGTTAATTTTTCTGTTTGTAAGGTATTCTAGTGTTGAATCTTCATCACAGAAAAAATTTATTATATTGAACATATAATTATTAATTTGTTTGTCAAACAAAAGTTGGAATTGAGATTTAATTACTGTTATGTTTTTATCTATCATGTCACAGCAAGGTGTTGTACATTCGTCTATGCAGAATGGACTTAATATTTCTTTCTTGAATGTTTCTATGTTCATTTATGTGGTGCAGCGGTAGTTGTATTTAAATTTTTGGATACTATATTTTATCCAATAGTTTTATAAATAAATCCGGTTTTCTTCTTTTTACACCGGCATAGCACGACCTGGTTTGCGAGTGGGCTAGAGACCCCATCTTCCTATGGTTTGGGCCTTCAAATCAAGCCCAGACCTTCGATGGAAGAACGCACAGGATATGTGTTAGGTTGGATCAATTTAGAAATTAAATAATTTTTCCTTCGGGATACATGAAAAATTCGTAAATGCTGGCGTGGCACAATCTGGTACTGCGCAAGACTGGAACATTAGAGAAATCTAGTGATCTTGTTTCCTCCGGGATATCCCGGTTCAAAAAGAAGAAGCTACAAAGCTTCGCTTTGAAAGTCCGGGCGCCAGCGTCATTACGAATTTTTCAGTACAGAAAATTCCTTTTGGAATTTTCTTGTATCCCAGTTCAAATCTGGGCCACGGCGTAATTGGCAAATTTTCTTGTACATGAAAAACATTAGTTTTTCAGTACAAAAAATCTCTTTTGAGATTTTCTTGTATCCCTGTTCAAAAACTAAAAGGGCAAACCTTTGGTTTGAAAGTCTGGGCGCAGGCGTTTTATTTTTCTATTATAAATTAATCACCTGTGAGTTACAAATTTAGAAAGGTTTATATATCAATAATTGTAAACCAATTAATAGAATGAGTTTGGAAAAGGAAATAGATTATGAAATTAAGAATTCAGAAATTGACTTATCTTTTAAATTGAGTATGTATGGCTTTTCTGCAGCTGTGATTGGGGAAGGAATGCAAATTGCATCAATGAAAAATTTAATGGATCATAACTGGATGACTGGTCATTTAAGTGATTTTGGTATTGTATTTCAGTTAAGTGCAGTTGCATACGAAATAACAAGATTAAAATTTAATAAATATATTTCAAGTGCTGCAACTATAGTTCCACCTATTATTGCAACAATTCATGAATATTTTCCATTTACTTATGAGAATGTAACTGATCATACTGATACTGCTTTATATTGGTTAGGTTGGGGTGCAGCTCTTGGAGGAATAAAATATTTATCTTCAAGAAAAGCGAAAAAATCAGAAGTACAATATGCTAACTAATAATTAATGTTTTTAAATAAATTCTATAAAGCTATATAGGTCTATATAGGCTATAATGAACAATTATTTATACTTTGATTTCTTTAATATTATTTAATCGAAACATTTATATAATTGGTAAGATTAATCTTACTTGGTGATGTAAATGGAGATTGCAATAACAAAAATGAGTACAAAAGGTCAAATCGTGATTCCAATGGAAATGAGAGCAGATATAAAAGAAGGTGAGAAACTTATCTTAATTCAAAATAAAGATCAAATTATAATTAAGAAGGCAAGTAAAATGGAAGAGAAATTCTTAGAAGATTTAGAATTTGCCAGAAGAACTAGAAAAGCATGGGAAAGTTACGAGAGAGGTGAATTTAAAACTATGGATGCTGATGACTTTTTAAAAGAAATGGAAAAATGGTAGACGTTGATAATAGTATCTTATTCGAAAAAAAGATCAGAAAGATTAAGAATTTTTCTTTAAAAGATCAGGTTAAAAACCAAATTAGAAAAATTGTAAAAAACCCTAAATTAGGAAAACCAATGAAATATGATCGAAAAGGAACGCGGGAAATTTATATTGGTTCTTTTCGATTATCTTACGCTTATTTGGATGAAGAAGATAAGATTATATTCTTAGATTTATATCATAAAGATGAACAATAATTAAAAGAAACCTTTTTATATTGATATCCCATTAGCATAAATATGAGGGTGTTAATTACAGGTGCATCAGGGAATATTGGCCAGAATGCAATACATGAATTGATGAAGAAAAAACATCAAGTTAGATGCTACATTCGTAGATCTGATAAAAATGTAAAATTTGCTAAATCTTTGAGAAAGAAATATGGGAAAAGAATTGATTTTTATTTTGGTGATATTAGAGATGAAAAAATATTTTCTCAAGCAGTTGTTGGACAAGATGTGGTAGTTCATTTAGCTTACATAATTCCACCTCTAAGCGAGAGAAATGTTGATCTTGCTGAAAAGGTTAACATTGATGGTACTAATATGGTTTTAAATGTTCTAAAAAAATTAAAGAAAAAACCAAAGTTAATCTTTACTAGTTCTGTTGTAGTTTACGGTGATACTCAATGGAATAAACCACCAAGAAAAGTTAATGATAAATTAATTGCGGCAAACAATTATGGATTACATAAGATTGTATGTGAAAAATTGATTAAAAAGTCTGGTTTGAAGTGGTGTATATTTAGAGTTGGTGCATCTATGTCTGTTTCACTTGATCAAATTGATCCAATTATGTTTGATATTCCATTAAAAACAAGGATGGAATATGTTCATACAAAGGATGTTGGTTTTGCGATTGCTAACGCAGTTGGTTGTGGTAATGTTTGGGGAAAGGTATTGCATCTTGGCGGCGGAGAGAAATGCCAATTGTATTATGGCGAAATTATTGGAAGAGCAATGGAATCAATAGGGTTAGGAAAGTTGCCGTTTAAGGCTTTTGGCAATGATCCGTTTTATACAGATTGGATGGATACAAAGGAAAGTCAGAAATTATTAAAATTTCAAAGATATACATATGATGATTATTTGCATGAGTTGGTTCAAGAGGTAGGGTGGAGAAAGTTTTTAATTAGGATTTTACGGCCAATTATTAGGATTTGGTTGTTAAGGAAGAGTGTTTATTTTAAAAAATGATGGTCTCCAGTATAATTATATTTAAATATTAGAATGTGTTAACTGTGTAAGTGAGGGGGAAATGGAACAAAAAATAAATTTAGAATCAATCACAGAAGATTTAATTGAAATATTTGAAAATGAAATCGTTAGAGATAAACATGTAAGGGTTGATGAATATTGTCAACAGAAATTTGATAGCGAATCATATAAAGAAATATCGGATTTGGTTAAACATGAAATTTTACCTATGTATAAAAAATATGAAAATCAAAAATCATTAATACTTCAAAAGCAAAAAAAGCGGACTTTACCTCCTTACATTATTGGAACAATTGCAGGATTAGAAGTTTTTGAATTAGTGCTTACCAGAGGAATCTCATTAACACCTATTTTTTTATTTCCTTCATTAATTGTAGAAGGAGGACTAGGTTATGTTTTTTATAAAATCGCACATTATTCTGATACAAATAAAATTATAAATGAGAAAAATATTTTACTTGAAGCAGTAAGAATTAAAGATAAAATGTATTTGAATACAAAAAGATTTGAATCTATTAAAGAATTAAAAGAAGGAGAATTGTCACAAGCTGATGCTTATTCATTATTAAATAAATATAAAAAACCAGAACATTTTTGGGCACATTATGATAAGGTTATAGCTATGGATCCGTCAAATGAAAATGCAATAGATTTGATTGATATTGGACCATTTGAAGATTTTTTAGAAAAACATGTTAATGGCGAATATTCTAAAGAAGTTAGAGAAAAAAGATTAAATGATCTTTATATTTATGCACATAAATATTTTATTGAAGCTGATAAAGAAGGTTATGTGTTAAAAGAGATGAAGAAATCAAGGCATAGGTGATACTTATTCAGTAACCTTTATATTTTACTTATTATTTCTATCTTATTATGAAAAAGAGTGTGAAACGTAAACCTATGAGAAGACATTTCCATAAAGCTCTAAAAGGAGCAAAGTACGGATTGCAAGGTATGATCTTTGGTTCTATGGATGGAGTAATCACAACTATGGGAGTTCTGATGGGATTATTCGGAGCATCTCAATCTAAAGAAGTTATAATTGTAGGAGTTCTTGCTGCAGGTATTGCAGATAGTTTTGCAAATGCAACAGGATTTCATGTTGCTGAAGAATCTGAAATGATTCATACAAGAAGAGAAATTTGGAAATCTACAATTACAACTTTTATTTCAACATTCATTGCAGTATTATTAATTGTTTTACCTGTGATTTTTATTCCTAACACTTTAGGAATAATTGTTTCCGGATTATTAGGATGTGTATTATTAACTTTTTTAGCATTTTATGTTAATAAAATTACAGGGATGAGTAAACATTCTTGTTTGCTTGCTTTAGAATATGTAGGATTAGGTGTTGTTGTATCTTTGATGGCGTATGGAGTTGGAGAATTAGTACATTTCTTATTTTTGTAGAACTATCCCAAAATATTATTTAACATTGCAATAAGAATTCCATAAGTAGGACTTACTCCTTCAAGTCCCATACTAGTAGCTAAACTACCATCCTCTTCTTTTGGTGTATCAGATGCAACATAACCTGCTTGAAGTTTAGTTTTTTTATTAATATGACCTTTTTTAAAACCTTGTTCAATTATTTTAATATAAGGATATGATTCCATCTCATCGCCAATAATACCCCAATCATCAATATAACATTCTAATACTGGAATACTTTGTAAATAAGTTCCTGGAACACATAATATTGGACCATTATCAAATATTTGTTTATCAACAAGATTTTCCAGATGTTCTTTCTTAAGATCATTACCTCTATCTACTTCAAACCCATAAATATCTCTTGAGATTGCAGCTAAAATGTATGTTGGAAGCATTATGTCTCCTCTTCTACCATTTTCAACTACAATTCCTGCTTTTCCCATAATAGAAATTGATTTAATTTGACCTGATAAACGTTCTGTCAATTGTTCCATGATTTCTTCTCCCTGTTGTCCAAATGCATAATCAATGTTTAAGATTATATCTCCATTTTCTTTAATTTTCTCTTCATCAATTTTTAATCTTGGATCAATCATATCAAAATTAAGTTTTGATAAATCAAATATTTGACTGTCAATACCTGTATGAGCGTGATCTTTAATATATTCCATTCCTAATTTTTTACCATAAGTCCTTTTAGTTTGTTTCATTTCTTCAGTTTTAAGATAATCTTTTAATGCAACATAAAGAATATTT
>JBHPGL010000011.1:0-24646 GCA_042570655.1 Nanobdellota archaeon
AGTTTATTGTAGTTCATATTTTAAAAATATTTTATGCATATTGATTATTCTTCTCAAAAATTTAATTTCTTCAAGCTTAAAATCTTTTAATTCTTTAAGCATTAACATTAATCTTGTTTTAGAATTTTCTTGATTTCTTTCCAAATCTTCATAGAAGATACCCATTCTTTGTTCAAAATGAAGATCCAAAGTTAATATATGTTGTTCATAATAAATTAATTTTTTTCTCAATTTTATTGTTCTAGCATTTGTTTCATTATGACCAACATCATTTTCTTTCATTTCATATCTTTCGCCTTTAAACAAATATCTATCAGCTCTTTTTCCTCTAAATTCAAACTTTTTCAATGTTTCTTGGTTTGATCGAACATCATTAATTTTATCTTGCAATTCTTTTCTAATATGATCTGCTACTGGAAACTTTCTTCCTCTTACAATTTTATCTATATCGTCAATTTTATTAATAATTTTTCGATTTAATTTAACTTCTTTGTTATTAATCCAACGTGATCGTTTATCAATTTCTCCTGCATGTTTTGATCTTTGGATTTTTTCATCAATGATTTGAGTAGCTTTATTTCTAACCTGATCTAGCTTTCCTCCTTCTTCCTGAATTTTTTGTGTAATTTGACCTTTTTTATTTTTTACATCTTCAAGAGCCTTATCAATAACATCATTCTTTTTCTCAATTTCATCTTTATTTGTTGGAACAACTTCATCTTTTTTACGTTTGGCAAGACTTGTTTCTTTTTCAATTTGTCCAACATCTTTAATTAAATTATCAATTAATTTTGAAGCTTCTTTTGGATCTCCTCTATTTGCTATTAAATTAAGAAGTTCTTGAATAACTGATTTGAATGACTCTTTCATTTGATCCATTTTATCATTAATTTTTTCTATATCATCAATACTATTCTTTGAACTATTTACTTCTTTTCTAACTCTTTCAATTTCTTTACCAAGATCAGCTACTTGTTTCCACACATCTTTCGCACTTTCATTAAATTGATTAAATTCAGCTCCCATTTCTTCTAAAGTTTTCTTTAATTCTTCTGTTCCAGGAACATTTTCATCAAGTAAGTCTTTAATAATTTTATTTGCATCTTGTTTTTTCAATGTGCTTTTTTTAATATCTTCAATCAAATCTTTTAATTCTTTTTGGGATTCTTCTTCTTTATGTTTCATATCATCTAAAGTACCATTTATTGCATCTTTAAGTTGATCAATATAATTTAATGTTTGATCTCTATGTGCATCTAAATCGTCTGTCCTATTTATGGATTCACGCAATTGATTGATGTCGTTTCTAAGTTCATTTAGAGTTTCGTCTGGTAAACCTTCTGGATGTCTATTGATTTCATTTCTCATTTCTGCCAAAGTTTGTCTGATTCTTTCAAATTCATTATTAGTATTTTCAATTACTCTATTATAAATTGCATCTGCTTGTTCTTCTCTAGTATTTGCATCATCGATTCTGTCAATATCATCATCGATTCTATCAATATTATCATCAGCTTCGTCAATATCATGCTGGCCAGGTCCGACTAAATCTTCCCAAGCACCTTTAACTTCATTTAATTTGTTAATATTCTCTTTGGTTCCATCAAGTTTATTCTTTAACCAATCGAGACCGCCACCAACTCCTCCACCGCCAAACGTAGGTAATAGAGCTTTAAATGCAAACCATATACCTCCCAGTAGGAAAACCCAATGGATTTGTTTAAATACAGTTAATAGTACTGACATCATTGACATTTAGCCGCCTCCTAAGTAAAATGCACTTATAAAACTTGATAATTTTGATATTAAAAACGCGAAAAAGAAACCAATTAAGGCTTTAATTAGATATATAATTCTTTGAGTTTGTGGACTTAATCCAGTTCCACCTAAAGGTACAAATAATAAGAATACTCCAACCAAACATGGAACACCAAGGAAAAAGAAAAGCATTACTGTAGCGTAAGTTTTTCCCATCATTATCAACAATGATGGTGGTATGAAAAGCATAGTTATAACTGTAATTACAGAAACTATTACAATTTTTATTCTATTTTCAAATGGCAATACTTTTGATCCTGCATATAATACAGCAAATATTAAAACTGCAATTAAGAAACGTAAGAATGCAACTAAAGTTCTTCCACAAGGATCTTTTCCATCTTCAAGATCTTTTAAAAGTTGATTATATTCAGAATCAGTAAGATCTCCACCTTCTGTAAGATAAAATAAACTACTTTTAGCACAATTTTCGTCACGAATCCAGTCTAAAGAAAAAATGTTTCTGGCAACAATGAATAAATCGTTAAACGCACCTAATTCAGAATTTGCCATTCCTTCTTTTTCATCTTCACCTTCAGCAAAAACTTGTGGAACAATAAAACTACCTAGAATAAGCAATACTAACATTACTATACTTAGATATCTCCACCTCATTTTTAAAATAATTATTTTTATCAGTATTTAAATGTTTCTGTTTTAAAGGCTTTGCTGAAACCTTGTCGTTCGGGCAGTCGAATAAAATGATTAAGAATTCAAATCGACTGCTATCTTCCCGTGCAAGCATGACAAACGACCCTCACTCGCCAATTCTGGCCAGGATTTCAGCAAAGTCTGATTTAATATAGGTTGTTTTGTCACTGGATAATAGAAACATTTATAAATAATGAAGCCATTTCTTTTTAATATTGGGGTAATGAGGTAATAATATTGGAGCCAGGAAATAAAGAATTATTAAAATTAGGATGTATTATTAGTCCTGTTGCTATTCTTTTAGGAACATTAGGAATGAAAGCAGTATTTGATGACCCTGATAGAGATCCGAATCAGATGGAGCAAAGCCAAGTTAATGGTGGATTAGAACATGCTACAGCAACTGCTAGAATTAATGATAAAGGGCAACTTTATCTTGAATCTAATGGAATAAAAGTAAATACAATAATTGATAAAGAGAAAATTTATCTTGAACCTAAAAGTGTTTTCGACGGAACTAATCTTAAAAATAATTTAATTAAAAAAGTTTCTCATGAACAAATTTATCTTGAACCAAAGGGAATATTAGAAGGTACTAATTTTGGTAAAAAACAAGAAAAGAAAACTAAAAGAGAACATATTTATTGGGAGCCAAAAAGCATTTTCCACGGAACAAGTTTTTACAAAGGTGAAGTTCCTGAAGCAGAAAAATGGGTAGATCTTCCTGCTAGGGAAGCTAAAATGATTCCATATGTTACAAAATTATGTCGAGAAGATAAATATTGTAAAGATTCAAATTTAGTTTTAGCATTATTAAAACAAGAATCTGGATTTCAATGCGGAGTTATTTCTAAAAATCCGAAAACAGGATTGTGGTGTGGAGCTGTTGGAGAAGGACAGTTAATGCCTGGAACTGCTCGAGGAGAAGGATTGGATACATATAAAGATTTTAATTATACTTCATGTAATCATGAAAAGACTTTAGAATTGTTTAAAGCTGTTGAAGGTTTATCATGCAAGCAAGCTTGGAAGAAAACTGGCGACGATAGATTTCATTCAGAAAAAAATATTAAAGGTATGGTGAGACATTTATTTTATACTATTCCTAAAGGATTAGGGTATGATGTTAGTAAACCTTTAAAATCATGGCAAATCGAAAATTGTTTAGCTGCATATTATACAGGAGTAAGTAATGTTAAGAAACATAAAGGTGTACCATCATGGGCACGAGGTTATGTTAATAATATTTTATCTATGAAAAGACAATATGCTAGAAGAAAAAGTATTTAATGGAGGTATAGAAAAACAAAGTTTTTCTGACCTCCTCGGAAAACTCGGAGGCTATAAAATGGATTATGTTACATTAGAAAAAGATGATCAAGGTTCAATTGTTTTTAATATTAAATTTGAAAAAGAAAACGATTTAGAAAAAGAATTATATTTAAAAGATATTCCTGAGGAAGATAGACAAAAGTTAGTTAAAGAAAATAAAGATTTATTTGATAGAGTACAACAAAGGTTTCTAGCAAATTATAATCTTGATCAATTAAATACAAATAAAGATGTTTCTAAAGTACTTGATGCAATTGATTATGCAATGGAAATTTATGATAATTCTTGGGATAATAATGATTTGTTTATTCTATATGGAGAATACAGAGATCAAATTAAATCTGAATTTAAGGAAGCCACAATACTTGGAATGAAAACATTTCCAGCATTAACAATGATTCCAAGATTATTAAAAGATAAATTAAGTAAATTAGAAATTGATTTAGATAGTAATGCTCATTATCCTAAAATATTAGATTATTCATATGAAGTTGCTGATAAGTTAGCAGAAGATCTTCAAGGTGGAATTAATGTTAAAATATTATTAAGAACAATGATTGATTTAATGTATGAAGATCAACTTACTCAAGAATCTAAGTGGAATTAAAGAATATCTATTTTTGTGCCAACACATTGACCAGGCATACCTTTCTCGCATATTGCTCGTACTGCACCAGAATTACCGTGAGCAGCTGAGATTTTACCCTTAATTTCTCGATTTCCAGGGGTCATCCAAACAACTACCTTTCCTACTAACTTTTCAGCTTTTTCCTTTGAATCGGATCCTTCTGGCTGAATTACTATCTGATTACTAGCTACTGTAGTTTTGTAACTTCCCCTGAAATTTACTATTGTTCCTTTCATAATTTAGTGAGAAAATGGGTTTTATTTAAAAGGTTTTCTGTTTAAAAGATCATTCATGTAACTCATACATCTCTTCCTTTAAAGATTTAATATTTTTATTTACTTTTTCAAATTTTTTATCAACATTATAACGTGTCGGCAGGTTATTATAAATTGTTGTTAAATTTTTTACATGCAAGCTTTTATCAGCTAATACACCAATATAAAATAAACCACCACCAATTAATAGATCATACCAATTTAAACTATTATGGGAAATTTGATTAATTGTATATATAATTCCTCCATATTTCCCTGTTGCTTCAATTAATGATCTTAACATAATTTTGTTACCACTATCGAATATATAAATGTTATGGTTCTATGTGTGGGTTATTTATTTTCAATATAGAAAATAACATAAAAGTGTTTATAAACGATTTGCGAAAGATTTAAATATTAGTAGTACTATTATTATTACTATTAGGAGGGAACAAAAGTTTTCTAAAAACTCCCCACAAACCCCTAACCGAGTTTCCTCCATTATTATTCTTTTTTATTACTTCTACGTGACAAAAAAGCGATAGTTTTAAATATAAGTTTCTGAATTAACATGTATAGGGCTGTAATTTGTTAATATATATGGATGGTTAAAATGAAAAAAATATTAAGTTTAACAATACCAATATTATTGGGATCAAGCTATGCAATGGCTGACGAAATTAAAGATCAGGTTGAAGAACCACCTGTTTATCAAGAAACATTAACAGAGATATATGATTTGGTTCATGAACATGGTAAAGAATTTGGAAAGGATAAAGGAATAACAAGAAAAGTAATAAATGTTTATTCAGAGGATATTCTTGGTAAAAATGCAGCGATTGTGGTTATAGATAATAAAGGAAAAGGTGGTTTATTTAAACCTAAAAAAGGTAAAAGTGCTGTTATCAATTTTACAAACTTAAAAATTGATGGGATAACTTCAAGGATTTATGACAAGGGTGCAAATGGGATAGATTTACATATTAATGACGAACGAGATTTATGTAAGAAAATTGGTGAAGTTAACAAAGATGTTTGTTATAATAAAATATTTGTTGATTTAAGAAATAAAATTGTTGAAAAATTAGAAAATAAAATTGCAAAAAAATAATTATTCTAAAGGAAGTCCGCTCCAAAATGGAGCACCTTTAAATTCTTCACTTGGCGCATAATGACCAAATATAAATTCAGGTGATCTTGTTCTACCTGCTGAATTTTGATAAATGTTTCCAAACGAATCTGGCTGGCCTGCATCTTGCGCTCCATATACATCTACATCTAATGCTGCCCAAGATTGTGGAAGTTGTTCTTGAAAATTAAATGATCCTGGTTCAATCGTGAAATCTTCAACACCAAGTTTACGCATTTCGTCGATAAATTCGTTGATTGGAGCTGTTCCATCACCAATTGCAAGATGTTCATCATTAAATCCATAATTATCTGCAAGATGAATGTGTCTGACAATATCATCCTTTACAAGTCCTTTTGATTCATCAATTAACCATTTGTTAAATCTTGCATCACAATCGTCCATTGATTCATTTTCATTTTTTTGAAAATGTTTTTTCCAAGTATTCATATGACCAATATCTAAAGTAGCTCCAATGTGAGTTTTGGCTAATTCTTCTGCTTCAAGTTTATCATAATTATTCTTTACAAGTTTATCAACCATGGCTTCCCTGGATTTTTCTATAATTTGCCTTAGTTCTGAAGGATGGCTGCCAAAAGTGTCAGGGAACATATTTTCCGGAGCAATGTATAACGGCTGTTTCAAATGTTTTTTATTTTTTCTTGACTTTTCCATTGCAAACATAGCTGCATCTGATAAAGTGTCTGCTGTTTTTTCTAAACCAACTTGTTCGATCGGTACAAGGTTATTAATTTCATCTCTAATTTGTGCTGCTTGTTTTGAATATGTTGAAGCTAGATTTTGTCTTCCAACAATATCTGTTTTAAATGAATCAACATATTGCTGTAATATTTCTGATTTAAGCATTTCTTCTCCTTCAATACCTAATTCTGGATTACCACCAACTTTCATTTTTGATGCTTCTAAAACTTCTTTTTTAATATTTGATTCATAGTCTAATTGATTTTCCAGTTTAGATTCAAACTGTTTTAAATCTTTTAATGTTTTTTTAATTCCTCGAGAAGATTGAATTGCTTCACCTTCAACTCTATCTAAATCACCTTGGAAATGATATTTTAAAAATACTTCTCCATCTGTTTTATCTATCCATTTATCTGGATTGTTCTGTCTTTCATAATCAACAATTTCTTGAAAATTTTTTGGTTTAACTTTAACAGTTCCATCTGAATTCATTTTATAAACAGGTTTTTGTTCACCATTAAACTCAATATGTTTATCTATTTCAGGTTCATAAATTTCTGTATCTTTTCTAAACGGCATAATCTTTCCTGTCTTTTGATTTGCAAGGTAAACAATTCCTTTTTCATCTTCATTAGGATTTAATTTGAATTCTGGAAAATAATCATGTCCTCTTTTCCATTCACCTGTATGCATAACAACTGCACCGCCTGTAGAAGCGTCTGCTGCAAAATCAATTGCTCTTTTTATTTCTTCTAAAGCTTGATATCTAACTTCGTCAACAAATTGTTCCTGTTGATATCCTGCAAAACCTTGAACCTGAATTGTTGCATGAGTGGTTATATCAAGATCATGTAATCTTGCCAGATCTCTCATATCTTGTCTTGCCTCTTTTCCAAAAGTTTCAGGAGTAGTTTGCTGTTCTGAACCTTTTCCTGCTCCATTAAAAACTAGTTCAATTCTGGATGCACCATTCCATATTCTGTTTTCTAAAGAACCTGCACCTGGTTTTGTTAACATTGTAGAAGATCCAAACATTTTTGGTGAGAGTTTTTCAGGATTGTTATAGATATCGCTAACAGAATCTTGCATGTATAATTGCTCGTTTGTCGGTTGGTAGTATTGGTTTGTTTCCATTTTAGTAAAATTATCTCTAGGATAACTTTGTCATATAACATGTATTAAGACGGCGAAGTATTTAAAGAAAATTAAGGTGAAATAGAGTTTAGTGTGACAAAAATGTCACATTAGATTTGTTGTTTATTAGTACCTTTCCAGTAATAAAAACAGAAACATTTATATATTCCATATTGTAACCTTGTTTTAGGTTTGTATGATAAGTTTAAAATGAATTTATCAAAGATATTATTGGGAACTTTATGTGTACAAACCTTAGGTGGTATTTCTAATATTTGTCAAGCTCAAGATACTATTCAAATTAAAAGTTATTCTGAAATTTCAAAGTATGATTATACAGTTGAAAGACAATTTAAAGAAAATGGGGTATGGGAAGAACCAAGTTTATTTGTATATGATGAACGTGTTTACACTGCAAGAAATAAAATTGATGCAAATCGTATTAAAGAAATTTGTGAAAATTATGTTGTTTGGGGAAATGAACCTAAATGCAACATTATTCCTCCTATTAAATTAATTAAAAATGATCAAATGAAAAATTTTAATACATTAGACAATTACAAAGATGATTCAAATGTTGTAATTATAGATTATGAAAATGAAGATGATGTTATTTATGAGATGAACATTTTAGCTCCTGATACTTCTGATGAAGAATTAAACAGATATGGTAAATTTTATAGTGATGAATATTATTTTAAAAAAGTGAAAGAAGTTAAAGATGATATTTTAAATGGAACTGATTATAATTTTATTCCTATTGGATTTGAAACAGATATCGACGATGTTTATGATAAAATTAAACATTATGATAAAGATTTGTATGTTATTGAAATAAGCGATTGTTTATTTTTAAACAGAGGATTGGTTAAAGATAAAGAATTATTAGAAAATCTTGAATTTATGAATTATGTAAAAGAAACATTAAAAGATAAAGGTTTTTCTATCATTACATTAGAAGAATTTTATAATAAAAGTATAGATCTAGAGAGATATAAAATATTATTGGTAAATGATATTCATCAGGATTTCCAAACACCTGCTACTTTTGGCGGTTTTGAAGATTTGTTTAATAACTGGGTAGAAAAAACTAATCCTAGTGAAGAAAGGCAAGAAGAAGTTCGACAGAATTTTCTAGATTCATATAATAATTATATTATAAATTTTACGGAAGGAGAATTGATTCCTTTAATTGAAAAAGCTAATATCGATTTTCAGATAGAATATGATGTTATTCAGTTTATTCGTGCAATGATGGCAATTAAACATGATGATGGTATAATTGGTGTTAGAATGGACGAATATGAAACTGATAGGTATGGGTATGGCGATGTTGATCCTAAAAATGCAGGTACATGGAGTTTATTGGAAGGGATTATTTATGTTAAAGTAGACAGATCTCTAATAAGTATGGCAAATACTTTAGTTCATGAGACTACACATTCAATGTATGATTATAATTATTTGCCATATGCTAAAATAAATGATAATTATGTTATAAGTGAATTATATGCGAGGTGGGCTGGTTCTAAAGTTTATTTAGCAAATGGAACTGATATTGAAAAATTGCCTAAAATGAATAAGGTCGCATTAAAATTAGATGAAGTAACAATGTGGCCTTCAAATGAAACAATTGAGGAATTTATTGATGTTGCAGCTGATTGTTATAAAGAAAGTATGTTATGGGAATTAGGTGTTATTAATCTAGGTCTTGAAAATTTTATTGATTTTGAATTTCTTAAAAAAGAATATCCTTTAGAAAGCTAATTACTCAAGCGGAAGGCCTGTCCAGAAAGGTGCGCCTCTAAATTCTTCACTTGGAGCATAATGACCAACAATGTACATTGGCGATTCTGTTACACCAAAATAACCGCCTTGAATATCTGTCCATGCTTCTGAAGCACCTGCTCTTATTGCACCATAAACAGGGCTTCCTAAATGTGACCATGCTTCTGGAAGTTGCGAGTCAAAATTAAATGATCCTGGTTCAACTATGAATTCGTCCATACCTTCTTCTTTCATTGCTTTAACAAACTCTTTAATTGGAGCTGTACCTTGACCTGGTGCAAGATGTTCATCATGAAATCCAAAATTGTCTGTTAAATGAATATGTTTAACAACACCATCTTTAGCTAACTGTCTTGTTTCTTTTACCATCCATTTATTGAAACGTTTTTCCCAACCGTCAAGAGATTCACCTGATTTACGTTTAAAATGTTTTTTCCAGATGTTCATATGTCCAATATCTAAAGTTCCTGCAATATGTTCTTTTGCTAGTTTTTCTGCTTCATGTTTAGAATATTGTTGTGCTTGTAATTTTTCTACCATTCTTTTTCTTGATGATTCTACTAACTTTCTTAGTTCTTGAGGATGACTTCCATAAGTTTCTGGGAACATATTTTCTGGAGCAATGTATAAAGAATGTTTTAGTTTTTTACCTGCTTTTCTTGTACGTTCCATTGCATACATTCCTGCATCTGAAATTGTATCTGCACTTTTTGAAAGTCCAACCTCTTCAATAGGTTTTAACCTGTCCATTTGTGCTTGAACTTCTGCAGCTTGTTTTGAATAAGTGCTGTTTAATTGCTGGCTTCCAATAATATTTGCTTTTGTTTGGTCCATCATTTTTTCTATTTTTTCAGAAGGTAACATATTTTCTCCTCGAATACCCATTGCCTTATATTGTGGATCCATTTGTTCTTCCCTTCTCAATTTTTCCAATTGTGCAGGAGACATTTTTGATTCTCTATATTTCCAAATTTTTAATGCTTCTTTCATATCTTCAACTCTTTTAATTTCATCTTTGATACCTTTAGAAAATCTAATAGCTTCCCCTTGAGCTTGTTCTAATTGTTTTTTGAAAAAATGTCTAATAAAAATTTGTCCATCTGTTCTACCTTTTGCTTCTTGAGGGTGATTTTCTCTTTCCTCTTTTACAATTTGATGGTAATCTTTTGGAACTGTTTTAATTGTACCATCTTTATTTTGTTTATAGATAGGATGTTTATCACCATTTGTTTCAATGTAACCTTCAATTTCTGGATCCCAAACTTCCATGTCTTTTTTAAATGCTTGAATTTTACCTGATTGTTCGTCAGCAAGATAAACTGTTCCTTTTTTATCTTCTTCAGGGAAAGCTTGAAATTGCGGATATAGATCTGACATTTCACGCTGCCATTCTCCTGTATGTGCTACAATTGCTCCGCCTGTAGTTGCATCTGCAGCAAAATCTATTGCTCTTTTTATTTCTGTTACAGCTTGGTCACGCGCAGCGTCATTAAAACCTTCTTGAGTCATTCCTGCAAAACCTTGAACACCTACTGATGCATGTGTACTGACTTCAACCTCGTTTACTCTTGCTAAATCACGCATTGCTTGTCTTGCTTCCTTTCCAAAAGTTTCTGGAGTAGTTTGTTGTTCAGAACCTTTTCCTGCACCTGTAAATGCAAGTTCTATTCTTGATGCGCCGTGCCAGATTCTTGCTTTCAATGATTCTGCACCTGGTTTGTTTACTAATGTAGAAGTTCCAAGTTCGTTTGGTGGTGCAATACTTGTTTCTTGATAATACTGTCTAGTTTCAGGTGACATTTCATATTGTCTGTCCAATGGTTGGTAATAATCTGATCCTAGGTCCATTTTTTTAAGTTATAATGATTTACACAACTGCCAAGCATTAACAACTTCTCAACTTCAACTAAGCAACTAAATGTAAGTTCCTTCGGAACTTATAAACCAGCTTAGTTTCAGGTCAACTAGCAAATTCTGCGAAGTATGTCAATCATGCGAATTAGGCAGTTGTGTAATTTTACATATAATCTTTATTTGTTTTATTATCAGCAGATTCATCTCCATGATATTTGGAAATGTTAGACAGCCTTTGTTTTGTTGAATTAAAACTTGACAAATATTCTTCAGCTGTTTTTGTTTGATACGGATTTGTATGTTCAAACTCTGAACTTAATTTTTGAGCTAATTGAGCTTCTTCATTTGTAATTGTACCGTCAATAGATTTTTTTTCAAGTTCCTGTACTTTATAATATACGTCTGATGAAGTCATATCTTTTATTGATCCTTGACCATGGTAAATGTTAGCAATTTGTTGGTTTCCATAAACTGCTTTTTGTTCAGGTTGTTTCTGCGGTTTTACGTCTTCTAATTTTTCGTCAAGATCTTCTTCCTGTCTTTTTTTTCTTTCTTCTTCTTGTTTAATAACTTGTTCTTCTTCTTCAAGTTTTTCTTGTTCTTTTTCATGGATTTCAGTTACTGTTTCTTCAATCAATTGTTCTGCTTCTTCAAGTTCTTTTTTTCTTTTTTCTTCAAGTTCTTTTAATTTTTGTACTCGTTCTTTAGGCGGTAGTTTACTGAGTTCTTTCTTAAGTTTTTCAAATTCTTTTTCTTCTACCATGTAATTAAACCGTGAGCTTTTTTATAATTTTTATATGCAATCCATGTCATTACTTTTGCATGTGTTGCTGCATCTTTTTGAGCTTTTTTTGAATTGTATAATTGTTGTGCTGGCGGAGGTTTATCTCCTTTATCACCTTTAAAAGAACTTCCTATCTCTGCAAATCCTTTAAACACAGAAATGAATGGATCAAGTGCAGAAGCTCTTTTTGGTTTTGCAGGTGCAGGTTCATCTTTATCTGGAAATTCTTCTCCTGCTTCTTCTAAATATTCTTTTAAATCGTCTCCTAAAGCGTCCATTGTTCCACTTATTGATGAATCAACTGTACTTACTAACGCCATATCTTGTTCTTCACGATAATCTCTAAAACTTTTAATTTCGTCATCTGTCATTGCATATGATCTAAATGTAATTTCGCATCTACCTATATGAACTGGTCCTCTTTGATAACTTTCTGCTGTGGCTGACATGCTTGGTTTTGTTGTATAATCAAAATGTAAAATTACCACTGCGTTCATTTTTGAATCGTTTGCAACAACATTTCCTGGTTTAACTGTAAGCATAACTTCAATTTCAACTTTTGAAGTTTCGAATGCTTGAACTAAATAATGCGAATCCATCATTTTTTGTCTAGCCTGCATTTTTCTTACTGTTTTCAAATAAGGTTTTACCCAATCTACCATTAATCTAATATTATCATAATGTTGTCGTAAATATTTTAATTCGAACTTTCTTCTTGTTTCAAGTTCTTTTTTAGAACGTTTTTTCCATTCATAATATTCTTTTAATTTTCTTTTTACCATTTCTTTTACTTTATTGTTAAAAGGTAAATTTCTAACTCGTTCATCAATACTTTCACTTTTTTTAATTCTTAATCTAAAGAATAAGTCTGGAAGAATTGTAAATCCTACTTCTCTTGCTAACCCATAAACAGAAGTTGCTGCTTTTGCACCGCCTTCAACTTGGTCAACCCATGTTCCTTTCAAAACAATTTCTGCGGAATGTTTTTCTTTATGATTTTCATCTTCACTATCATAATAATAACTTAGTCTTGTATCGATAACTCTTACTTCTCTTACTATTTGAAACAGACCTTTCAACATTTCGCTCATTCCTCTTAACATACCGCCTGCCCGATCATGAATTTGACCTATTCTTGTAGCTGAGTGGCCTGCAATCGCACTTAGTTCTGAAGCTGCAAATAAATCTGTGATTTTAATTACATTATTAAATCCTAAATCAGTTGTTAGATGATTTAATATCCAGAAATAGATTAATTCTATGTTTAAATTTGGATCTTCAATTAATAGACGATAGTTTTTAGTAGCTTTTGGATAATCTGTTTCTTCTGGTCCTGCTACCCTGGAATATTCAATTTTATCTTTCTTTTTATCTCCAAAATGTTTTTCCCAGAGTTTTTCATCATCTGATTTTGCTTCTGATTTTTTATCTACCATTTTCCTCTTTTTTTCAAACTATTCTCTAGCTTGATTAAATGTATATTTAAATTGGTTAATAAAGGTTTCGTTAAGTTGATAATATAAAACATTACTGCCAAGCATAAACTGTTTCTCAACTTCAGCCAAGCTAAAAAAGTAAGTGGCTATGCAACTTATTAACCAACTTGGCTTCAGGTCGTTTTTCTTATTCTGTGAAACAAGTCAATTATGCGAATCAGGCAGTAATGTTTTTTATATTATAATAATTAATACTACCAATATCTTTTTATATGGGAAGAATTTTTAATTTGCATATGTTTAAAAAAGGGCAGATGGGGCTTTTTATAATTGTAGCTGTAGTGATAATCATATTAGGCATATTTATTTTCTATTATATCCCCTCTCAAAGTAATAATATTAATGTTAACAGAGGCGGACTTGAAAGAATGGATACTGCTTCTCAAGCTTTATTTAATATGATCGACGATTGTATGGATGATGTTACTTATGATGCTTTATATGAAATAGGTCAAAAAGGAGGTTATTTTGATGTGCCTGCTGACATTGAAGTTGATGAAATTCCATATTGGTTTATAGATGAAGCTAATTTACAGCCTTCTTTTATGTCTATTGAAAGTCAATTGGAAGATTATGTAACTAATAATTTTATGTCATGTGTAAATTATTCTGGTTTTGAAGAAATGGGATTTATCATTGAAGATACTGTTCCAACTTGTGATTTACTATTTTCTCAAGAAGATGTTGTAACTGATCTGAATTATTCGATTGTAATTAGAGATGGAGATCTTGCAAAAGCTAAAGATGATTTTAGGTCTACAATGGATTTTGGTTTTAGAAAGTTATATGAGTTAAGTCATAGGGTTATTTTATTAAATATGGATCCAATATTTGAATTTAATCATCCTACTAGATATGTAAATTGGTCTGGTTTTGATATTGAATTTGAATTAATTAATGATACTGTCAAATATCATATTTATGATTTAAGTGAGGTTCATGAAAGGGAAGGTAGAGAGAATTATAGTTTTAGTTTTGCTACCAGACATGAGAAAAGTTTTTTGAAACGAACAATTAAGTTACATGAAGATAGTCATGTTGTTCCTATTTTAGTTACAACTACTTTATTTTCGCCTGACAGAATGGTTGAAATCATTATTCCTAAAGGTACAATGATATCTAAAGATGGAAGTGCTGTAGATGAAATTACTATTTATCAGCTTTATCCTGAAGATGTTAGTATTTCAGGAGTTGTGATTGGGCAATCTAATGATAATGGTGCTGCTAGTCATGAATATGGTAATTATACTTGGGATTTAAAACATCCTGTTTACATATTTCATCCTGAAGGTTTGAAATTTAATAATCCTGTTCCAATTACAGTTTATTGGGATGAAGATAGAATTCCTGTAAATGGTTCAATGGGTATGTTATATTTTAAGGAAGATTTTGGATGGTATCCTGTCCCTGCTGAAGTTGATTATGAGGAGTTTTCGGCTTCTTCATTATTACCAGGATTTAGTGGAGTTACTTTAGAGGATTGTGGTGATAATGAATATACGACTGTTACTTCTACTACATCTGTTAAACCTAAGTTTCCTTGTACTTTATTATTGATAATAAACATTGTTATGATTGCTGCCTTAATTGTTGCTTTATCGGGTTTAGGTGCTAGTGGTTTAGGATCAAAATTCCTTGCGACTGTAGATAAAATTGGATTAGGAAATTTTCAAAGCCTTTCAACAACAGTTACTGAAAAAGGAGTAAGTCATACTTTTAGCAAAATAGCAAGGGCTTCATTAAAAGCATTAAAAGGAAGTAAATTAGGAGCATTAAAAGGTCATAGAATATTTACTTGGACAATTTTAACTTTATTTTATGTGTCGGACCTTCTTGGAATAGATTTTCTATCAGGATTACTTTGGAAAGAAGGTGGGGAAGATTGTGTTGCTGTACTTCCATTATGTGATCAACCTGTTACATTTGAAAAATCATCGTCTAACGGAGATGGTCAATGTTCAATGGATGGAACACAATATCTTAAAGGAGGATTTGAATATAAATTATGCGCAGGAATAACATCATGCGATAAAGGGTCTGCCTTTTTATGCAAGAAATGCAGCGTTACATGCACTGCTAAATATGTTCAAGATTAAAATGAAAATAAACGAAATAATATACATAGGAGTATTGGTTCTAATAGCTGGTATTGTTTTATTAGGTACAAATGTATTTGATAAATCAGATGTAATTGTATCTGGTATATCTGGTGGAGTTACTTATGATGAATTAGCTGGCGGTGGATGTTGTATGACATCATGTCAATACGTTGATGAAGATGATTGCGTAGGAGATTTTGTTGATAACAAACAATGCAGTGAACTTGAAGAATGTAACATCGGATGTTGTGTTATGGGAGATTATTGTTATGCTAATTATTTAGGAGAAAATTGTAATAATTCCCAAGGTAAATTTATCAATTATAAAGAATGTGCTGATCATTTTTTATGTCTAACAGAACCAGAAATAGAATTAATGCTTGGAGATACTGGTTATCCTTACATCTTTGAAAGAAATACAAAAGGAATTTCTTTTAATGAACCGACAGTAGGTAGGAGAGGTGATTTGTTTTTTATGCAATTTTATGTTTTTAATGAAAGTGAAGAAAATGTAAAAATGCAGATTTTTTCAAACAGATTTACAAGAACCAGCAAAATTAACATGTATGATGATGGATCGCATTATGATGGTCAAAGAGATGATTATTTTTATGGTGCAAGATGGAATTCTGGCGAATATCCTGTAGTTCAGGGAATAGAAAAAATATATTATCAAGTTCTTGTTAATGATGAAAATGGTACTTTAGAACCTGATTATTTTTTATTAACAGAAAACGATTGTATGCCAATGTTAATTCCTTTTGAAGAAGATCGAAAAAGTGTTTTTTTAATTGCTTCTGCTGATACAGAAGAAATTGAAAGTATGGATAACCAAATTGAAAAGACTTTGGGAGATTTAGTCTCTATCAATTTTACATCATTTGAAGAGATGAATTGGGTGAAAATTGATTATCTTTATGACAGAATTGATTGGAATTATGCAAGGAATAGAGTTAAAGATGAATGTGAATTTTTTAAAGCAAATGATTTTGTAATTTTCCTTGACAATGATTTTGATTACTGCACCCAATACGGCAGTAATGATCAGATTATTAAAGTTAGTCCAAATTTCATTGTATTAAATTATAATTATTCTAATCAAAAAGATTTTTTAGAAGAGTTTTGCAACAGTGTTACAACACCTCAACAAATTCAGGATATTATTGGTGCAGGATTTTCAAACATTACTATCATTGAACCGAGCGTAGTTGATTTTAACGATTATGAAGAAGATGAAATTCCTGAAATAATTCAAACTGCAAATTATTATGAAAATGGTTTGATTGAAATTGTATTTTTACCTGGCGATCCTGTTGATGAAGAATTACCATATAAAATATATTATAACAGAGATGATATTGAAAATAGGTTAGCTAGCGGTATGGCAAATGTAGGTGTTGAAAAAAGTATTAAAGTAAATCTGCCTGGCGGAATTCATTCTGTTTGGGTTGAACTTAACAATTCAAGAGAGTTTCCTGCATATTCAGATATTGTTGTGGTAAATATAAATTATTCAAACTTTTATGTTAACATTTTAAATCTTGAAAATTATAGTTATGAATTTTCTCCAGACATAAATTTTACAATGTCACATGATGATTATTCATCTGTTAATTATCAAGTTATTGTTGATGGTATTGTTAAAAGTTCTGGCCCTTACACAATTGGAACAAATGAAAGTGTAAATGTAAATATGGTAGAAGGTGAACATTTGATTAAAGTAATTGGAATTGACGGTGATGATAACAAATCTGAATCATATTCATATTTAATTAAAGTTGAGGGAACAACATGAAACTAATTAAATTAATATTTATTATATTTATATTTTTATTAATAATAAATTTAATTAGTGCAGACAGAGCTTATTTGTTAAAGTTTAAATATGATGATGAGATTTTAACTTATGATTCTGTCACAGTTAAAAATATGAATCTTATTGAAAAACCATTTAATGAAAATCATTTATATTCAATCGAATATATTGATTATAATGGTGAAACAATTTTAAAAAGTTCTTTCACACCAAAAAGAGATGGGATAATTATTAAAGGTTTACCTTATGATGAAACTGTTATCGAAATTAGAGTGAAAGAAAGTTCTACAAATAAAGTAATTTATCCTATCCCTGTTGAACATTTTGCTGACACTTGCGGAAATCAGATTTGTGAAGGACATGAAAGTAATGAAGATTGTCCTGACGATTGTCCTTCTGGATCAGAAGATGATTTTTGTGACGGAATAAAAGATGGCATATGTGATCCTGATTGTCGAACTTATAAAGATCCTGACTGTGTTGAAGATGTAATTGGTCAAGCAGGAGGTGATGGTGGAGATGATATTATTGATGATGGTGGTGACATTGATGTTGGTGATGGGATGGATGATATCCCTGGAGATGATGGTGATTTTGATGATACAGGAGATCAAGTAGATGATGGACAGGACGATATTCAAGATCCTGGTCAAGATGATTTTCCTATTACAGATGGTCCTGTACAATCTCCTAAAAAAGGATTTCCATTAGTTATTATTGTAATTGGTGTATTTGCTGTTGTTATAATTTTATTAGGAGGATTTGTGTTAAAGTCTAGGTCTGAAGCAGATACAGAAGAACAAACTAAAATTAGTCAGTATTTATCTAACTATAGCAGATTAGGTTATAACATGCAACAGTTAAAACAGAATTTACTTAAATCTGGATATCATGTTAATTTGATTAATAAGGTTATGAATAAATTGTTTAGGAGAAAATGATAAATAAAGATTTAAAAACTAAAGCAAACCTCTTAGAACCAGTTTTAAGGATAGGTAAAAATGGGTTAACAGATAATGTCATTGAAGAAATCATATTAATGTTAAAAAAACGAAAATTAATTAAAATCAAATTTCTTAAATCTGCTATGGACAAATCAAATAGAACAGAATTGTTTGATAAAATTTTAAAAGAAACACAAGCAGAATTAATTTCTAAAACAGGAAATGTTATTGTTATTTATAGAAAATAATGTTCTCTCTTAATTTTTTCTTATTTAGTGGCCACGCTCCGTGATTGATATTTAATTAGAAATCACAACCGAGTCTAGATGCATTTGATTCTAATACTCGAGTACTACGCTTGGTGGCCACTAAAATAATATAGGATTAATTATAAATGTCTTTTATGGCCGTTCTTAGGATGTTCATGGCCTAATTTGATCCTTTCTTTCAATATCTTAATATAATCCTTTTTAATATCATTAAATGCTCTTTTATCTTTAGGGAAATCTTCAATAATTGTCGCAACTCTTTCACCACCTAAGAAATGAGGTAAAATTACATAATCTGCACCGTACTTATACAGTTCCATAGCATCTTCAAGTTGATTTGCTGTTACAAAAATTCTTGCTTTCTTATTAACTTCCCTTGTCAATTTAATCAATAATTTGTTTTCAACTAAATCAGGAGCGGTTGATACAATTAATTCTGCTTTCTTTAAATTTAATCTATGCAGGATTTCTAAATCAGAAATATCGCCATAAATACATGGCACTTTTTTCTTTGCAAGTTTTCTAACAATGTCAGGATTAAAGTCAACTACTAAAAAAGATTTACCCATTTTTTCAAAAGTTTTATAGATGCTATAACCAATCCTATCATAACCAATCAAAATTACATCATGGTCAAGTTTGTCAGGTATATATTCTAGTTCTGTTGAACTTCCTCTCCTACCAAAAATTGCTAAAAATTTTGATAATCTTCTATACATATTATCATAATACTTAACAAAATACGTTGTTGAGATAATTGTTATCATTGCTAACAATACTGTTATTGCAAATAATGTTGATGATACGTGGCCCAAACCATAACCAATAGTTACAATAATTATTGAAAATTCTGAGATCTGTGATAATGAAATTGCTGTTGAAAATAATGTTCTCTCTGTATAACTAAAGAATGCGCAAATGAACATTATTATTAATGGTTTTACAATAATAACAAGTAATGTTAATACAATTAAAGGCATTATTAATGATGATACAACTACACCTTTTAATGTAAACATCATTCCTAATGAAACAAAGAATAAGGTTGCGAAAAAATCTTTCAATGATTTTACTGACGAAATCATTTCTAAATTGTAGGGTAGGTTTGCAAGAGCAAACCCGCCTACAAATGCACCTACTGGAATGGAAAGTCCTATCATTTCAAATGAATAACCAAAAATAAAACAAACACTTAACGCTGATAAATATAAAAGTTCGTGTGATTTTGCTGCAAATTTGAATATGTGAGGGAAAATATATTTGCTTAATAACATGGCTACAATAATCAATCCTATTGCTTTTAACAATGAAAATACAATTGGAAATACTGTTACATTTCCTACTCCTATATTAGGAAGAATTGATAAAGCTAAGATTGCAAAAATATCCTGCACAATTAAAATTCCAATAATTATTCTACCATGTAACGTATCTAATTCTCTTCTATCTGTTAATAATTTAACTACGATAACTGTAGAAGAAAATGCTACAATTAAACCTATATATATTGATTCTATCGTCGGATTAGATAGAATTTTTACAAAAAATGTAGAGGATACTACGAAACCAAGGATAAACATTAATAAAACTTGGATAGGTGTTCCTATCGTGGCAATAAAACCAATATTTTTTAATTTTTTAAAGTCAAGTTCTAATCCTACAATGAACAGGAAGAATGCTATACCTAACTGTGATAATGTAAAGATTAAATCGGGATTTGTAATTACACCTGAGAAATTTTCTATTCCAAAATTAGTTAGAAATCCTCCTAGATATTGTCCTACTTCTGGACCGAGTACAAATCCTAAAAGAATATATGCTGGTATTAAAGGTTGTTTTAGAAGTCTTGCTATATAACCGCCTAATGTTGCGATTACTATCATTATCCCTATCTCAAAAAATAAACTTGCTTCCAATAGTGCACCTCTTTTTAAATAAATAAATTTATTTAGTTTATAAAGGTTTAGTTTAAAAATTAAAAATATATTTAATAACAATACCGCCATGCGTAGTACCCTTATTAAATCTCAAGGAATGAAGACTCGATCGAAATCTATCAAATTAGACTTAAATCACGGAGCGCGGTATTGTTATAATATATTTATTCTACAGGTTTATTCATTATAGAATCTAAATTACGAAAATACTGGTCAAAGAAATCTTTTGCATGTTGATGCGAGAAATCAGATGCTCGAAAATTCATTCTTACCCTAAGTTCTCCCTTATACGAATAACTTATAATATTAATTGGAAAATCGTTCAACGCAGACGGATCCATTTTAATATCTTTAAATTCAGTACCATATAATTCTCCAACAAAATCAAAAGGTATTGGGACATTGCTAATTAATGCTGTATCTTTTGATTTTACCATATTTGATTTAAATATGTAAGGCCGAATAAATTGAGGTGTATATTTTATTATTGTGTTAACAAATGAATCCATTACTGCATAAGTAATGTATGGATTGTATTCAGGATTGTTTCTTTGTTCTGCAATATCAACAATCATTTCATTAATATTATCACGATTTAGGTAGGGAATTTCAATAGTAGCATTTGATAAATAATTGCCATCACCAACAAATCTTTTTTCTTCTGGTCTAATATTTGCAGGAGTTGAAATGTAAATGTTTTGTTTATTTATTCTACCATTAATAAAATTGTGGTCATCAATTGTTTTAGCTAGAATTGCAACTAAAGTATCTGTTATTTTACCATTTGGTTTTGCATAATCTAACATTCTTTTTGAAGTTTTAACATCAAACTTTTTATCAAAATCTCGTATTTCATTTGTTTTAATATTTTGTGGACAATGGATCTTTACAGATTTTTTATTAAATTGTGTTTTCATCTCAATTTTTTTATCTTCCTTTGTTACTTTTCCTAATTCTATTAATTCTTTTGGATCAAAACGTTTATATTGGAATTGTAATAATGGTTTTAATCCAAAATTTTTATTGTATTCGTCTATCATTGTTTTTAGAAAACCAAACGCTGCAACTGCATCACCTGCTGAATGATGGCAAAACATGAAAAATTTATATTTGTTTTCATCTTCTTTAAAAACATTTATATTTACTCCTGGTTGTTTTGCCATATCAACAACTGTATCTTTAATTTTATTTTTATCAAACGGATGATCGTGAACATTTACATAATTATTATTTGATTGCGGATCGTAAAATTTGAATTTTTGAAAGCTAAATTTTGGCGGGATTTTAATTAACATTTTTCCTGTCGGATATAGTTCAACTGCTTTCCTACATGCATCTTCTAGTAAATCAAAATGAACTTCGCCTTCCACATCTATTAGAGTTGAATATGGTCCTCTCTGTTTATAATAAAATAAAATGTCAAGCGGATCTAAAGGTATTTCGTCTGTCATAGAAGTGATGTGGGGGTTTTATTTTATAAATATTTATATGTTTGTTAATAAGTATTAAAAATTAGAAAAAATTAAGCTTCTTTCTTTGCTTTTACATATTGTCTAATTGTACCTATTAATCCAGGTGGTTCAATAAATTTAGGTGTTGATTCATCACTATTTAACCTTGATCCATAACGTAATAAATGATAACTTCTAACTAGAAAGTCCAATCCAAGTGTGCTAAAAACTGCAGCAGCAGCAATAGGATTTTTTTCCATTAAACCTACTCCTGCAATACTAGTAATACAACCATGAAACATTAAAGGAGTTATATAATATATTTCTTTTAAACCTGATTTATGAATTTCTTCTTTTGTTCCAAAGGTATAAGCCTTAGCCATAGTTTTTATATCTTCCATTTTACCAACCCTAATTATTCTTTTTATTTTATTTTGCTTTACTAGTTTATAAATGTTTCTATTTTTACCACCGTTTAATAGTGATCTTTTAATAAAATTTAAATTAATTTATATATGAAATTTTAAAATTAAAAAAATTTTCACAACATTTATATATAAGTTAGGTCATTGATTTTTATAGTTTAAAATTTTATTTAGGGTGAACAAAAAATGCAAGAAAATTTAAATATGGCATCTGTATGTGATTCTGCTAGCTTGCATTATCCTGAGTATAACAAAATTTTTAATAATGGAATGCAAGCTTAAGTTAGAGCTCTGTTCCGGTCTTCTGCGCAATTAAAAAGATGGGACTTAATATTCCTATGTAATTCTGGAACACATTCTGCTCTGACAAAATCATTATTAGACAAAATTATGTTCAAAACGTGATAGGTAAGGATAGAACAGCCCCAAAGGTCTGAAAAGACCCTTGTTCTATCCAGTACAACATCAAGTGATAGCGAGAGCTATGCAATACAGATCGGAACCTAATGTATTCAATTGAGATAATCAAAAGTTAAGTGACTATGTCACGCTTCGTGGTTGATGTTAAAATCGTGTGATTACGAACAAGTCTTCGTCCCTAGTTGTGGAATTGGAGTACTTCGCATGGTGACAATGTCACTTAAGTTGATTATGCAATGGAGGAAAAAAATGGTTGATTATGAAAAAAATAGACCAATAAAATTAGTTGGAGAAAAGATTAAGTTAGGTCCACTTATAGAATCTGACCTGGAATATTTTACCAATTGGTTCAACGATATTGATGTTATGCAATATTGGGGATTAGCCCATGAAGTTGAATCAATTGAAAAGATGAAAAAATGGTTTGATAAGATGAAAGACCAGAAAGATGAAGCTTGGTTTACTATTTTGGAAAAAGATAGTTTGAAACCGATTGGATTAACTGGATTAGTTGAAATAAATTTAGTTCATAGAAATGCTGAATATGCTATTTTCATTGGCGACAAGAAATATTGGTCTAATGGATATGGTACTGATGCAGGTAAACTGGTTATGGACTATGGATTTAATCTGTTAAACTTACATAACATTTTGCTGCATGTTTATGATTTCAATAAACGTGGAATAAAGTCCTATGAAAAGTTTGGATTTAAAGAAATTGGAAGACAATCCGAATGGGGTAGGTTTAACGGAAATTGGGTTGACATGATAACTATGGAATTGTTAGACAGAAATTTCAAACATTCCAGGATAGAGGATCATTTAACTAAATAATTTTTTTTTATTTTTTTTATTAAAAAGGTATGATGGAGATATATTAAACATAAGGTGGAACAAAATGGAAAAAAAATATGAAAAAATTGAATATGGAAAAAGGGTTGTTAAATTAAAAGGTGAAAAGGTTTATCTTGGACCTGTGATAAAAGAAGATATAGAGAAATATACACATTGGTTGAACGATATAGATGTAACTAAATATCTAATGCAAACCGGTCAAGTGATAACGATTGAAAATGAAGAAGAATGGTTTGAAAGAATTATTAAAAAGAAAGAAGAAAAGTTGTTTGCAATAATTGATAAGGAAACAATGGAAACCATTGGAAATGTTGGATTGCATGACATAGATCCAATAAACAGAACTGCAAATTTCGGAATATTCATAGGTAACAAAGAATATTGGGGTAAAGGGTATGGAACTGAAGCAGGTAAATTAATTATTGATTTTGGTTTCAACATTTTAAACCTTAACAATATTTGGCTTCAAGTGTATGGTTACAATAAGCGTGCTGTACGTGCATATGAAAAGATTGGTTTCAAGGAAGTAGGACGTAGGAGAGAAACATTATTTTTCAATGGCAAATATTATGATGGGATTTACATGGATATATTAGCAAGAGAATTTGAGTTTGCAACTATTGATAAACAAATGGAAGAGAAAATTGAGTAACAGAAGTATAAGTTGGAGATAGAATATTATTTTTTATTTTTTTTCTTTCTTAATAAATTTACGAAAAATTTTATGTTTTTTTTTATTCGTTAGTTTAGAATCAACTCTTTTTTTTGCTTTTAACCAACAAAATACATTTCGAAGTAACACATTCTTTTCAATTCCAGAATAATAAATGCTTTGATTAGTAATTTTAACACCTTCA
>JBHPGL010000012.1:0-23566 GCA_042570655.1 Nanobdellota archaeon
GAAAATGCAAGAAAAAAAGTATTTGAATCAAATATGAGATTAGTTGTTTATTTTGCAAAGAATTATTCAAGAACAAAAAATATGGACTTCTTAGATATAATTCAGGAAGGTAATTTAGGTTTAAATACAGCAATAAATAAATTTGATTATAGATTGGGAAATAAGTTTTCGACATATGCAACATGGTGGATTAAGCAAGCAATTAATAGATCTATTGCAGAGAAAAGAGATATTCGAACCCCCATCCATATTACAGAAGAAGCGATCAATATAGGCAAAACATATCAATTTTTATTTGAAAAAAATAATAGAAAACCAACTGATATGGAAATTATGGATTTTTTAAGTATGGATAAAGAAAAATATTTTAAATTAAAAAATTTCTATTCGGATGCTGTTTCATTAGATGCACCCATTAATGGTACCTCGGATGAGGATTCCGATACACTACTATCATTTATAGAAGATGATAAAAGTGAAAAACCCTCTAATATAAAAATTTTAGATTTAAAGATTATCGTTGATAAACTCTTTCAACGTTTAAATGATAGGGAAAAAATGATAATAAAATTACGATTTGGATTTGAAAATAATATGATTTACACACTTGAAAAAGTAGCAAAACTTGAAGGAGTATCAAAAGGCAGGATTAGAGAGATTGAAACTCGCGCTCTGTATAAAATGAGGACATCAAATCTAGTTAAATTATTAGATAATTATAAGCCTGTGGAAAAGTGGCATTTTAGATAACTACAAAACAATTAAATATTTAAATAACAACTAATTTGGTTCTTTTGGGGAGAAATTAATGTCAGATTGGAAGAAATTTTTAAAAAGATACAAGGATGATAAGATAGATGTATTTCTATATTCTGTAATATCAACATCAGATCAAAGTCATTTTGATCCAGATGAATTAAGAAGAAAAGCAGAAATGGGAATAAAAAGTATAAATGAAATGGAAAAAGAACAAGAACTTAGTCCAGGTAAAAAAGATTTAAAAAATCAATTTAAAAGAATGTTAGATATATTAAATAATCCAGGTGGTACTTTTACATTAGAACATAAAGTTTTAATTAATGACGAAGAATTTCAAGATGTTCCAATGAACTTTTATTTTCTAGATTTTTATCAAAATAAAGATCAAATTTACCATCCAATATTGTTAGGAAATAATATTATATCTGAAAATATTGATAAGCATTTATTACAGCAAAATTTATTAATTTATGCAACAAAAAAATTAAATGATCTTCATGAAAATAATATCTTTTATGAGTTAACAGATCAAACAGATTTATTAATCCCTATTTTTCAAGAAGAAGGTATTTATCATCCTGTTTATAGTGAGTTTACTAAATATATTGAACTTAGACAATCAGTATTAGATCACATAAATGAAACTAATATAATCATTGATGATGATGGCTTTAAAATTAAAGAAATAGGTTTTTCTCCAACTGTATATGATGGTGGAACTAAAGAGGCAAGAGAATGAAATTTGCACATATGGCAGATTGTCATATAGGTGGATGGCGAGACCCTAAATTAAGAGATATTGCCACAGATGCATTTATTAGAGCAGTAGACATGTGTATAAATCAAAATATTGATTTCATTCTAATCAGCGGAGATTTGTTCAATACTTCTTTACCTACAATTGACAGATTAAAACAAGTTGTAAGGCAATTAAAAAAATTAAAAACAAATAAAATCCCTGTTTATGTAATTGCAGGATCACATGATTATTCTCCTTCAGGTAAAACAATGATAGACGTACTTCATGAAGCAGGATTATGTAAAAATGTTTTAAAAAATGCAGAAACACTAGAAAATGGAAAATTAAAATTAAATTTTATTGTTGATGAAAAGACAAATGCAAAAATCACAGGAATGTTAGGATTAAAAGGAGGACTTGAAAAAACTCATTATGAAAATCTAGTGAGAGAAAACCTTGAATCAGAACAAGGATATAAAATATTTATGTTTCATTCTACAATAGATGAGTTAAAACCAAAAGAGTTTGAAAAAGTTGATTCATCACCAATTTCATTATTGCCCAAAGGTTTTGATTATTATGCAGGCGGTCACGTTCATATTATAAAAGAAGAAAATCTTGACAATTATAAAAATGTAATATATCCAGGACCATTATTTCCAAACAACTTTGATGAATTGGTAAAATTAAAAGGGACAGGTGGATTATATATTGTAACAGACAATAATCCAGAGTGGCATCCAATTAAGATTTATAATTATCATCATATTGAACTTGATTGTTCAAATAAATTACCCGAGGAAGTTTTCCAGGATTTATATGAAAAAATTAAAAATAATGAATTCATTGATACAATTATTACAATCAAATTATCTGGCCAGCTTAAATCAGGAAAACCTTCTGACATAAATTTTAAAGAATTTTATACTCAATTATATGATAAAGGAGCTTATTTTGTAATGAGAAACACTTCAAAATTAACTTCAGAGGAATTTGAAGAAATTAAAATTGAAACAGATTCAGATAATGTAGAATCAAATTTAATAAAAGAACATCTTGGCCAGGTTAAGGTAAAAGATTGGGATATAGAAAAGGAAGAAGGTATGACAAAAACTTTAATGCAATCATTTAATTCTGAAAAACAGGAAGGTGAAAGGGTAATTGATTATGAGGAAAGAATTAGAAGAGAGATTGATTCAATACTTAATTTGATATAAATAATAAAATAAACAATAATGTCGCCATGCGAAGTACTCCAATTTAATATAGTTAGGGATGAAGACTTGTTCCGACACGAAGTATTAGGAACAATTGAAAAACGAAGTTTTTCATATCGTTCGTAATCACACAATTGAGATATCAAATACGGAGCGCGACATTATTATTAATAATTTAAAAAAAGGGTGGCATCATTATTATTATAATTAAAAGGGTGATTTAAATAGGAGATTACACAGAAATAAACAGAAACGCATTTAATAAAACAGCTAGAGCATACGATAAAGCTACAACAAATGTGTCAGAAACCTATAAAGAACAAAGAATAATATTACAAAGACTTATTCCTGATAATGGATTTATTCTAGATGCAGCTTGCGGTCCAGGTAGAGATGTAAAATACTATGCACAGAAAGGATATAAAGTAATTGGAATCGATATAAGTGAAAAACTATTAAATATAGCCAAGAAAAAAACAAAAAAATTGAAAAATGTAGATCTATATTTGATGGATATGACTAACATTGATTTACCAGAGGACAGTATTGATGGGATATTATGTTCAGCAGGATTATTATGTTTATCTAAATCAGATGCAGATAAAGCTGTTAAAGAGTTTAATCGTGTGTTAAAACCAAAAGGAATTATTTATTCTAGCATTAAAATGGGTGATGGTGAAAAAGTTGAATTTGATAAAAGATTTAAGGTTGATAAATTCACATCGTATTATTCAAGTGAAGAGTTTAAGAATTTGTTTGAGAATAATGGTTTTATACAAAGAGTAGCAATCAATTATGTTAGTGTTGAAGAATTAAACAGACAATTTCATTCTCATAATTGGATTTGGGGCGTTTTTGAGAAGAAAAATCAAAACCAGAAAAAGCGTTAACGCCATGCGAAGTACTCCAAAAACCTCATAAGGTGATGAAGACTCGTTCGGACACGAAGTATTACGAACGTTAGGAAAACTCTGTTTTCCTTTACGATCGAAGTCTATCATATTAAACATCAACCACGGAGCGCGTTAACGCAAATTAGAAAAATAACACACATAATAATCATTAGATATTCAAATCAATAGACAATTCTAACAAACTCATAACATAAATACCAATCTTCTTTAAGTGATGCAGCATTTCCTGATCCTGATTGTTCAACTTCAAGAATATCTCCCTGTTAATCTTATCTCCTTTAATATCTTCCATAAAAATCTTAACAGACCGATTTTTTTCAAATTTATAAAAGATTTCATAAACACTTCTCAATTGATTATATTGTATGTTAAAAGCTTTATTTATCTCTTTTCCAACTTTTTTAAACTCTTTTAAATGTAATGCTAACTTTTTATACTCATCAGCAATCAATTCTAATAAAAAGATATAACTAAACACGATAGGTGTCTTTTTAAATTTCTCATAACCTTTTTTATTCAATACTCTTAATGCAAAATCATTAAACCTATTAAAATTATAATCAATGTTATGTACATTATTTAATAATTCATAACTCTTCTTATTAATAGCAGTATTACATTCTTCAGCCATTGACAATAATAATAAGAACATTCTTCTCATTGCAGCATCAAATTCTCTGTAACTTGTATCACTTAACTCTTTAATAACACAATACTTTTCTCCTTGGTCTACTACAGCCATCCCAATTAACCTGTTAACAATAATCTGCACAACATCGATTTTATTTAACCTTGTTTCATTTCTAAACATATAATCCCAAGTAAATGATTGAGACATTTGAGGTATTTTTTCAAGTTTATCATCGCCAAAAATTATCTTAATTTCATCAAAACCAGAACGATATGCGCTAACAATATATCTTAATATTAAAGGTACAGGTAAATTACTAATATCAATTTCAATTTTTTTATCTAAACTTATCTTATCAGAATTAATTATTAAACCCTTATCCTGCTGAATTACAGTAAGATCATCACCAGCTGCAATATCAAATTTAGTTGTCCAACTTCTTGGCAATGTTAAGGTCAAAGTATTGTTCCCCTGTTTGATAACCCTTCGTTTCATTTCAATTATAAAAGCCACACTTATATTTAAATATTTCTAAAATATAGTGATCAATATATTTATTAAAAAACACTAGTATAATAGTGCTTCATATTGTAATATATCTTGTTTTATATATAAATTTGATAATATCTGTTATAGTAAACATATTGGAAAAAATTATGCTGGAGTAATGATCACCTTAATTTATATTTATTTGGAGGTATTAAAATGGTAAGAATTGGCATAAATGGAATGGGTAGGATTGGTAAATTATTTATGAGAAATCTAGTTGAACGAGACGAAGAAACACAAAATAGTATAAGAGTATGCGCTGTAAATGATTTTTCAGATGAGTATGAAATGACGCATAATTTAAAATATGATACAACTCATGGAATTTGTGATAAAGTTGGGAATGTAATGAATTCTGGAAACTGTAAATCAGTTAATATCGGAAAAAAATCATTTACAGTTTATAATGAAAAAGATCCAGAAAGAATCCCATGGTTTCAGCATGATATTGATTTAGTATTGGAAGCAACTGGTAAATTCACAGATTATGATAAAGCAAAGTTACATAAAGCAGATAATGTAATTATTTCTGCACCAGGTAAAGGAGATTATATTCAGACAATGGTATATGGAATTAATCATCATAGTCTTGACATTTTAAAATATAAAGTAATTTCAAATGCTTCTTGCACAACAAATTGTTTAGCTCCAATTTTAAAAGTTCTTGATCAGGAATTTACAATTAGAAGAGGATTTATGGTTACTGTCCATTCATATACCAATGACCAGAATTTAATTGATTCATATCATAAAGATCAAAGGAGATCTAGATCAGCGGCAAATAATATTATACCTACTTCAACTGGAGCGGATGATATGATAAAAATAGTTATGCCAAAACTGGCAGGTAAAATAGATGGATATGCAATTAGAGTACCTACTCCGAACGTATCTTTGGTTGACATGGTTGTTCAAGTAGGAACAAAACATTTAGATCCAGACAAAGTTAATGTTATGCTTAATAAAGCATCAAGAGAAGAAATGAAAGGTATTATGGGATTTTCATACGAACCTTTAGTTTCATCTGATTTTAATGGACGAAAAGAATCATGTATTATTGACAAGAATTTTACCATGGTTAAGGACAATATGGTAAGAGTTGTTGCTTGGTATGATAATGAGACAGGATATGTGAATAGGTTAATTGATTTGATATCATATATAGATAGGAGAAAAAAGAAATAAATTATTAATATTTCAACCACTGCCTATATTGCATAAGTAGTTAGCTTCGCAGAATGCACAATTCGACCTGACAACAGGGTTTAATTAATTATCTTATCTGTTGTCAGTTGAGAGGCAGACTATGCCTGGCAGTGGTTAATAATTATTTATTAAAATATACACCTCTGCCAAGCATAAACAACTTCTCAACTTCAGACAATAAAAAGTTTGTCTTCAGGTCGTATCCTTTATTCTGCGAAACAGGTCGATTATGCGGTACAGGCAGAGGTGTTTTTATTAATGTGAAAATTAATATTTTATGAATAAATTTAAATATAAGTTAAAATACATATATTACATGGAAAAAAGAGATGATCATGGTATTTTGAATATTAAAGATAAACATCTTAATGAAATTCACGATTACCTTCTAAACAGATTAAATTATCTATTACATGACACAGGCCAAAAAGTCTTAGACACATCTGTTCTAACATTTAATAAAGATTTCTTTAAAATTAAAAAAAATTGTAAATTAATTAAATCACATTCAAACCAAATTAAAAAGAAAGTCCCGCAAGATTCATTGATAGCAGATGCAGCAATTGGACTTAATTTAGAAATGGACGAATTCACAGATATGTTAACTTTAATGTATCAAAATGAAACAGTTGAAGGCAACCATAAAGTTAATGGAAAACAAACTTTAATTAAAAGATTAAATAACAATGTGTTTAAAGAATATAATTATATTGTGGATTTCATTCTTGACCAAAAATATAAGAGAGACCAAGTTAAGAAAGATGCAGGAATATTGCATAAAATGTTTTAATTCTTAAAATAAAGCTTAATTCTAGTAAAATTTATATATTCTAATGCCATAATAACATTTATGAGGGGGCTAAAAGAAATAATTGAATCAGAAATAAAATTGTATAATAATATACATGGAAGTAAAAATGATACAGAAAATATGTCAAACCATGATTTGGTTTCATTAGATCTACTTAATTTTGCATTTAAAAAAATGACTCTTTCTGATGATTTGTGGAACGTTGAAAAAATCTATGATGATTTTCTAGAGTATGTTAAAGAAATTAATGGGTATCATATAAATATTAAAAATTCAGAATTTTTATTTGATTTTTTAAATTTTTATATATATGAAATACCAAACACAGAAGTAGAAATATTATATAAAAAAGTTATAAATCATAATAATCAAAAAGACCTTATTAAAAGAGAATTATTTAAAGATTTAAAAAAACAATTTGATGATTATGGGTTAGGAGTACCGATGGTAGAATATGTTGATAAAAACTATTTATTTAAAATATATAAATCAGAATTATTATATGGTTTAGAATCTCAAGTACAAGCTTTTATTGATGCAACAGAAACTAATGAACAATACAAATCTTCAATAGAAGGTAAATTATTAATGGAATTAATGAGCAAATTAAATCTAAGTAAGAAACTAGAAATAATTGTGTTGGGTAGTGGATCTGCAAGACACGAACTTGCCTTCATAGAAGAATTGATAGATCACCATAATATAAAAAAATCATCAATATATTTAACAGATATTAGTCAAACTATGGTAGATTTGGCATTGTATAATGGGGAATTGTTTAAAAATACCTTAGGTAAATATTATGTTCCTAATATTATTGGTAAAACTTGTGATTTTAACCATTTAGAACAAATTAAATCTATCCCTCTTAATCCAAAAAGACAAAAACTATTTTTATTTTTAGGTTCAACTATTGGAAATCTTAATTATCATAAAACAATTCAAACTTTAGACAATATTTATCAAAGTATGGACATAGGTGATAAACTTATTGTAGGTTATCGTAGTATGATAGATCAAAACGAATATGAAATAGATAAAAATAAAATGTTAGAAGTTTATCAAACAAAAGAAGCTGAAGACTTTGTTTATAGACCTTTAGAAATATTGGGGATATCTCGTGAGGTAGTTGGTGACTATTCAGTAATATTTCATGATGGTTTAATTCGAACATTAAATTATTATCATTCACCGCGTGACATTACTTTATCATTTACTTTTAAAGAATCATGTATAGTAAAAGTGGATGATGAACATTTATGCTTTGCAAAAGGAGATCATATTCAAGTAGTTTCTTCCAAGAGATTTTATCCAATGGCAGCTGCACATACATTTTATTGTGATACGAAATTAGATATTTTAGATTGTCCATATCCAGAATTAACATTATCAAATGAAAAAGATGGTTATGCAGTATCTTACTTTGAAAAAAAGAAACATGATTTAGAAAGTATAAAACGTATTGTAGCAAGGTTTTGTAAAAATAATAAAGATGTTAATGGAGCAAAATTAAGAATGGAAAATGAAGATTCGCTTGATATTGAAGAAAACAATATATTTAAATCTAGTAAATAAAATAATCTAACTAATAAATTAATTTATTGCAATACAATTACTCTCAACAATAAAATAACTTACTTTATATGAAAGAAGCAAGAGATGAAAAAATTTATTTAATTTAATTGAATATGTGTGAAAAATAAAGTAAAATTTATATATTCTAATACCATAACAATAATTATGAGGGAGTTAAAAGAAATAATTGAATCAGAAATAGATTCATTTGATAACATAGATGGAAGTACAAATGATACAGAAAAAGTTATGTCCAACCATGATATATTTTCATTAGACCGGCTTAATTCTGCACTTGATAGATTAAACGATTCAAAAGACAGTTTAATGCTCCATACTGTTTATAATGAATTTCACAAATATATTAAAGAAATTAAAAACTATCATATAAATGTTGACGATCCAAGGTTTGTTGTAGATTTTATAAATTATTTTTTAGAAGGGAAATTTAATACAGAAGTAGAGATGCTCTATAAGAAGGTAATAAACTTTTTCAATCAAAGAGAACTTGTCAGAAAGGAACTTTTCAATGAATTTTGGAAACAATATAACTTTTCTAAGTGTACACTTCCCCACCAGCGTACCTATCGGCTTAAATCAGAATTATTGTACAGTATGGAGTCACAGGTTAATGCCTTTATGAATGCCACAGAGAAAAATGAACAGTATAAATCTTCTCTAGAAGGTCAATTGTTGATGCGATTGATAGAATCGATGGATAATGTCAAAGATAAGATTGAGATAATAACATTCGGGTGTGGGTCTGGAAGGCAAGAAATGGCTTTCATAGAAGAATTGGTAAATTACCATTCTCTAGAATATTCATCTGTCTATCTGACAGATATCAATCAAGCAATGGTAGATCAGGCATTGTTCTACGCTGAATCATCAAGGAACAAAAATAGTAAGAATACTGAATTAAATATTGTAGGAAAAACTTGTAATTTTATTGAGTTTGACCAGATTCAGGCTATACCTTATAATCATGATAAGCAGAAATTGTTCCTCTTTTTAGGTTCGACAATAAGTAATTTCAGAGATGAACAGGCAATAATTATGGATAATATCTATAAGAGTATGAATATTGGCGATATCCTTATCGTAGGTTATCGTTCAATTATCCATCAAGATGATTATACAACTGATACTGAACTGATGAAAAGCGCATATGAATCACAGCAAACTGAAGATTTCGTCTGTAAGCCTTTAGAAATATTAGGTATCACCCGTAAACCTTCTGGTGTATTGGGGAAATTAGAAATCCATCTGTGCAATCAACCTCTCCAAGATGGCAGCCTGTGGGGAAGACCTGTGAGAATGAGAATGTCTTTCAATTTTGAAAGATCTTATAATCTTAAGATGGATGATAGGTCTATTCCTTTTATCAAAGGGGATTCCATTAATATCATCAGCTCTGAAAGGTTTTATCCAGAAACAGCATCAACGACGTTCTACCATCGTGATTTAAAATGCAATCTATTACCTATCTCAGAAAGATCATTGATAAATGATAAGGAAGGTTATGCGGTCTCTTTATTTGAGATAAAAGAGCATGAGTATGATAAAGGAACTCTTATGCGAAAATATTGTGATAATTTCAGGGACATGGATGGAAATAGATTCGTCTCGAAGTGTAAATAATAATAGACATTTTTTAATATATTTTTTTCTCTTTTTTACTTTTCATTTACCTAATCAATAAAATAACTTACCTTAAACACATTATTAATTATTAAAGTGCTGTAATCAACAATGTTTGTAAATCTTGCCTTCATCTTTTTCATACAATCATGAAGTTCTTTAAATGAATCAACAACAATCTCAAATTCAAGTTCTGATTCAAACGATTTAGTTATGTAAAATACATTATTATCAAACATCAAATAAGTTAATAGTTCTTTTTCAGTTTTCTTATCCAACTGATCCACATTTAAAAATATATGAAAATATCTTAGATCGAAAAGATTAAGATCAATATTTGGTCTAAAACAGATTATAATCCCTTGTTGTTTTAATCTTTTAATTCTATGTTTAACAGAATTAGGTGTTAACTTTAATTTTTCAGCAAGTTCAACTAAAGGAATTCTAGCATTGTTCGACATTAATCTTAAAAGTTTATTATCTGTTTTATCAAGTTCAATCCTTTCATTTTCAGAAGATGCTGTATCAATAGTAAATGAAGAAGGATTAGTTTTTCCATAAATAAATTTATGATTAAAATGATGCAGTTCTGTAGCCATACTAATTTTAATATCCTGAAACTCATTCGGGAAAGTAAATCTAATATCATCATTAAGTTTAGATAATTCTTTAATATTTTTTATCCAAACAACAGCAACAAGATCAAAATGCCACCCTTCTGTATCACCTAACCAAGCAATATTCTTCTTTTGTTTAAGAAAATTAATAATTTCTTTTTCTTTTTCTTCAGATATGTTCTTGAACTTTAAAAAAATTCTCGTATAGATATATCCTAATTTTGATATGTCAATAGCAGTATAATATCCTCTAATAAGACCACGTTCTTCCATATTTTTTATTCGATAATTTACAACTTCTCTAGAAAGCCTTGTTTTTTTAGCTATTTTTGTAATAGGTGCTCTTGCATCCATATCGAGGGCAAAAAGTATCTTTTTGTCTACCTTGTCTAATTTTTTTATTGACATATTTACATAATAATCACTTATACTATAAAAATATTGCGTTTATGTAAAATATTTGATGAACGTTTTAATATATTTGTATAGCTAATCTAACATTATCAAAAGATTTTCGGTTTAATCCCTAGATCTTTCGAAAAAAGATATATTGCAATAGTGCAGATATATTGGTCAGTAGAAATATTGGAAAATTTGAAACAAGATAGTGTTTTATTAAATTAAGTTGAGTAAGTTTCGAAAATTATTCGAAAACTTGTTTGGAGGGGAAAAATGGTTAAAAAAATTCTAAGTAAAATAGGTGTAGGACTTCTAGCATTAGGTGCATGTAGTACAGCAAATGCAGCTGATGTTGATTTAGTAGGTTCAGCAGGTGTTGATATGATATATATTAATTATGATATTGGAGATGCTATCCAAACAACAACATTGCCAGATGGTTTAAATGCAGGTAATGATAATCTAAGTATGAAAGCTAATGTTCCAAATACATTTGTTATGTCACCAAAAGTAGGTGTAGCCGGATTTGTAGAAACAAATGATTATTGTTTTAGTCTTGGTACAGATGTAAGATTTAATTTAATTCAAGGACAGTCTAAAGGAGGAAAAGGTGCTGAATCAATGGTCCGTTACCCTTTGGGATACCCTTATGAATCTTATGCTTATTCTCGTATGAAAGTTGGCAATTTAACTTATATCCCAAATATAGGATTAGAAAAAAAAATTTCAGATAATAGAAAATTAGGATTTAAACTAGGATTACCAAATTCTAAATTTGATATTGAATCAGGACACCATAGTAATAATATGTATAACCCTGTACAAAATGATTCTTGGAAAGGTAAAGGAATAAGTTATGGAATTACCTATGATAAATTTGTTGATAATGCAAAAACTGAATTTTTTATTAAATATGAAAAGTATAAACCAACCTTTGCAGGTGAACAAGGCAATATCAATGCATTAGTATTTGGAGCAACATATAATTTTTAAAATGAAAAATAATATAATTGCAATAGGTCAGGGAGGTGGTCCAACTTCTGTAATAAATGATCAAGTAGCAGGAGCTTTATACATGGCAAAGAAATACAAGTTAAAAATATATGGATTAGTTAACGGAATGGAAGGACTGTTAAATATGCATGTCCCAGGAAACATAATTGATATAACACATTGGGACCCAAAACATGTTAGACAAAGGCCGGGAGCTGTTCTAGGAACAACAAGAATAAAATTAGATCGAATTAAAGATCGGGATAAAATCATTACCATAAAGAATAATATTGTTAAGTTAGGTATTGATAACATTGTTTATTTTGGTGGCGACGATTCTTCAGCTGTATTACATGCGTTAGGGATAGGTGTTCATGGTAGTAAAACAGTTGATAATGATTTAATGTGGTGCCACCATACTCCTGGTTTTGGTTCTGCAGCTTTATTTAATGCAATTGCAATTAAAAACTTAGCGTTAGACATAGGTTCATATAGTTTAAGAGGAAATATTAATAATAAAGATTATTATATTGCACCAGTAACAGTTTATCAAGTAATGGGAAGGGAAACAGGATGGCTAACACTTGCATCTGCATTTGCAAAAGTAGATAAAAATGGAATAATCAATCCTAAATTACCTCCAGACATAATCTGGCCAGCTGAAACTGATTTTGATAAAGAACTATATTTAAACACATTAGAAGATATTTTAATTAAAAAAGGTCAAGCTGTTGTTGTAGTAAGTGAAGGTCTTTCACAAACTATTGATGGGAAAAGAGTTCCAATTGCAAAAGTAAATAGAAAAGATCCAAACGGTCATCTTGAATATGGTAGAGTTGGATTAAGTGCAGCGGAATATGTTGCTACAGTTTCACGTGAAATAGTAATTAAAGATGTTGCAATAAGCAGTGTAAATATAAAGGAAACTGCAATAACACCACAACATATTCAAAGATGTTATGTTAAATCTAAAATAGATTCAATTGAAGCTTATAATGTTGGAAAGGAAACTGTTAAAGCTATTTTAGATAAGGATGACCAAGTTTCAATAGTTTTAAAAAAATATAAGAATAAAATTAAAACAGCTAGAGTACCATTATTAAGAATTGCAGGTAAAACAAGATATTTACCTGAAAAATATAGACAATCAATAAGTGAACCTTCTCAAGAATTTATAGACGAATATCTGAGAACAATTGGCGGACCAAAAGTCCTCCCTCATTACGATGATATTGATTATAGTAAACATATGGTGGGACTAAGATGTTATGGTCCTGGGATGTGGTGTTAATGGATAAAAAAGATTTTTTAATAATAAAACAATTAAGAAAAAATTCCAGGCAAAGTTTAACAAATATTTCAGAGACAACAAAAATCCCTGTAACAACAGTGTATGATAGAATGAAAAATATTTTTAGCAAAATGATTAACAAACACACTTGTCTTGTTAATTACCCTGCTTTAGGTTTAAATGGTAGAGCTCATATAGCTTTAAGAATTGAACATTCTACAAGAATGCCATTGCAAAACTATTTGCTTGAACATAAAAATGTAAACGCTTTATATATTATAAATTATGGTTATGATCTTCTTTTAGAAGTTGTTTTTAAAGATCTTGGAGAAATTAAAAATTTTGTAGAAAATTTAAACATGAATTTTAATATTGTATCTGTGCAAATACATCATATTATTGACGAACTTCAAAGAGAATCTTTTTTAACAAAATGATTTTTAGATAAAAATTATTAAAAATATTGGAGATGAAAAAAATGAATCAAAATAACATGAATAAACTCATTTTAACATTATGCTTAATATCTTTATTTATGTTTTTATCAATAATATTTGTTTCAGCAGATGTCGAAGAAGATACTGAATTTATGATGGACCCTGTTTCAACCTGGAATGATTCAACATGGGGAAACAATCCTTCTGATTATAGCGTATCATTCCCATGGTACGGTATAACTATTGCATCAAGAAATATTGCTAGGATTTATGGACAAGACCAGTTTGAAGAGAATACAAAATTTGTAAGTGTGAATGGTACTGATTTCTATCTAAATGGCAGACCTTTTTATTTTGCAGGTACAAATGCATATTATCTCTGGTATGGTGATATGGATTGTACCTCGCCATCTTATAATCAAGGTTGTGTTATTCCATTATTGGATTCTGCTCAATCTCTTGGTTTAAAAGTAATTAGAACTTGGGGTTTTTCCAACGGAAATTATAAATATGGCAATTGTTTTCAACCTTCACCAGGAGTTTATGATGAAACCACTTTTGCACATTTTGACAGGGTTATAAAAGAATCTTCTGATAGAGATTTAAAATTAATAGTCACTTTAGTTAATAACTGGGACGATTTTGGAGGTATGAATAAATACAATCAATGGTGTGGACTTACAAATCATGACGATTTTTATACTAGCGAATGCACAAAACAATTATATAAGGATTATGTAAATCATTTTTTGAATAGGGTGAATTCTTTAACAGGAGTAAAATATAAAGATGATCCGACAATATTTGCATGGGAACTTGCAAACGAGCCAAGATGCAGATCAGACACTTCAGGAGAAACATTAAACGAATGGATTGGAGAGATGAGCGCGTATATTAAATCTATAGATCCTATTCATCTTGTCACTACAGGTGTAGATGGTGGTTATGTTGATAAAGGTTCTAATCCTTATGCTTGGTGGTATAAAGGAAATGAAGGTCAGGATTATTATGCAAATCATGAATGGGATACAATCGATTATGCAACATTCCACTATTATAGAAGTATGGATTATAACATTAATGCAAATACTTGGATTAACGAACATATAGATGATGCTCATGATATTATTGGAAAACCAGTTTTGTTTGGAGAATTTAATGATCAGACAAACAAGACAGGAAAACTAACAGAATGGTATAATATTTTGGAAACTCAGGGATGTAATGGAGATACATTTTGGATGTTATCTCAAGATAATATAATTAATAATGACGATGGATATTTCATCTTATGTCCTGATGATACAGAAGAATGTGATATAATTTCCGAACATGCAACATTTATGAATCGAATGACTGGTCTACCTGCAATAATCTATGACTATTCGCCAGAAGGCAACGTCACTTTAATTGAAGGTGAGACACAAAATTTTGAGATTTATTTTGAAGATAACGATTCATCTGAAATCAATATCAGTTGGTACGTTGATGGGATAGGTATAGTTTCAGAAAAAACAATTGATATAAGCGAGACTCATCAGGGTTATGATTCATATCTGTTTGACTCTTCAGAGGGTGGTAGCATCATTTATGCATTTGTTATGGACGAAACAGAACCTACTGGAAATGTACAAAAAGTATGGCATGTAAATATAACAGAAGATTGTGAAAATGAATGTGCCAATTATGGAGAACATTCATGTACAGATGATTTTTCATATGAAATATGTGGAGATTGGGATGATGATAGTTGTTATGAATGGTCTTCTGATATTGATTGTTCGATAGGTCAAACATGTGAATCTGGTAATTGCGTTGATAATATTGAGATAGAATGTTTTGAAGATTCAGAATGTGGTACAGATGGTTATATAAGTGAAAATTATTGTATAACTAGTCAATATGTACATAGGAGATACCGAACATATTCATGTGAAAATCCAAGAACAGAAAATGCTGAATGCAGTTATTCAGATTCAAATATCTTGATAGATGAATGTTCTGGAGATGATCGATGTTATGATGGCCAATGTGAACAAGTAGAATGTAGTTCTGGTTCTGAATGTGGGGATAGTGAATATGTTGGCGATCAATATTGTCTATATGGCAATCATGTTTATCAAAAATATCGAATGTGGGATTGTGAAAATTCTGGTTCACCAGATTCATATTGTACTTATTCAGATATAGATCGTCAGATCTCAAATTGTAATCTAGATAATAAGATTTGTTATAATGGCGAATGTATTCCTACAGTTATTGAATGTTCAACAGAATTAGATTGTGGAACGGATGAAGATATTGGAGAAAGATTTTGTGAAAATGGAAATGTTTACCAGACTTATAGAAATTATAATTGTGAGAATCCTAATACTGAAAATGCAACATGTACTTATTCAGAATTAGATGTTCATAAAGAAACTTGTCATAATGGTAAATATTGTTCAGATGGCGAATGTGTTCAGTCAGTATGTAGTTCTTCATCAAATTGTGGGGATAATGATTTTGTTGGCGATCCATTTTGTCTATATGGCCATGTGTATCAGAAATATAGAAATTGGGATTGTGAAAATTCCGGCACAGAAGATGCTGAATGTTCATATATGGATACAAATTATCAAATCTCATCCTGCGATTCAGGTGAGATATGTAGTGACGGAGAATGTATTGTAGAAGAAATTGAATGTTCAACATCATCAGATTGCGGAATTAATGGTTATGTAGGAAACCCTTTCTGTAACGCTAATGATATCTACCAAAAATATCGAACATGGAATTGTAATGATGCAGGCACACCAGATTCACAATGCTCTTATCAGGACTTAGACGATCAGATTTCATCATGTGATTCTAATGAATTATGTGTTGATGGCGAATGTATCGAAGGAGATGTAGAATGTTCATCAAAAACAGATTGCGGAACAGATAGTTATATGGGAGAAAGTTACTGTGAGACTGGAAATGTATATCAGACTTATAGAACTTATATATGTGAAAATCAAGGAACACTTGATTCATCCTGCACTTATTCAGATTCAGACATAATTACCATCGAATGTTCTGAAGATGAAACTTGTAATGAAGGTCAATGTTTGGATAAAGAATGCAACTATAATGGTATTTGTGAATCTTTTTTAGATGAAAATAGTTTCAACTGTCCAAGCGATTGTTATAATAGTATAAATACTTGGGGAGATGGTTTTTGTGATCCAACAGAAGATAAACAAAGTCCTGATTGTTAAATAAACTAGGAGGTAAAAAAATGAAATTAAAATTATTAACAGCATTTGGAACTGCGTTGATCCTTGGTGGATGTGGAGGTGGTGGTGGTGGCGTAACTCCAACTCCAGATGAAGAAACTGAACAAACAGTAAGGCAATATCAAGAAAAATCAATTGAAAATTATGCAGAACAAAATGAAATTTTTTATGTAGGAAAAATTAATAGAGAGGGAATTGAACATCAAATTGGATTAGAGTATATGATAAGGGATAAATCTGAATTAAAACAATATTTAAATGATTCGGAAAAAAGTGATTTTTTAGATTTGATTACCGATAAACAACCTGTTACATTACAAAATCCAGAATTAACAGCAACATATCCTGCACAGATAAATATTTCAAATAATAATATTGGAGTTTATGTTGATATTGTTAATGCTCAAACAAACATTATTGAAACAAGATTATACCCTCTTATTGAAGATGGTAATCCAAATAACAGGACTTTTCAGATTGAAAGATTTAAACAGATTTTACCTGATCTTATGCAGGATGATGAGGAAGCAGAAGATATATTTAGTTTATAGGAAGACCGTATTTTTGTTAAATATTGGCCTTATTTTTAACAAGTCTTCCTAATACAATGCTATTTGAAGAGGTGCTTTTCAGAAGAATGTAGAGTTTTCAATTTAATAAATTTAATATACTTCGGAAATTTACATGTAGTTATGACACTCACAAAAGCAGCGGAAATAATATTTAAACAAAACATGAATGTACAGCCAAATGAATCAGTTCTAATTGTTACAGACGAAATTAAGAGAGAGATTGCAAAAGCATTCTATGATATAGGACTTGAACTTGGCCTTGATATGTCAATGATAGAAATGAAATCAAGGAAAGTCAATGGTGAAGAACCACCTAAATCTATTTTTGGAGCTTTATTAACATCAAGTGTAGCTCTATTAATTACAGATAAAAGTTTATCTCATACAACTGCAAGAAGAGAAGCTTCAAAAGCAGGAACAAGAATAGCATCCATGCCAGGAATTACGCAGGAAATGTTATCCCGAATGATTAATACAGATACAAATTCAATAAATGAAAAATGTAATAGTATTGCAGAAGCATTAAAGGGAGCGAATGAAATATTAATTAAATCAAAAGCAGGAACAGAAATAAAAATGAGTTTAGTTAATATGGAAGTTGAAGTTGATAATGGAATGCTGCATAATAAAGGTGATTTTGGCAACCTTCCAGCTGGCGAAGTGTGTTTTGCACCAAATAGAGGAACAAGTCAAGGTATTTTTGTGATTGATGCATCTATGGCAAGTGTAGGTAAAGTTACAACTCCAATTAAAATCACTGTTGATAAGGGTTTTGCAGATAAAATTGAAGGTGGTGAAGAAGCAAAACAATTACAAGAACATTTAGATTCATTAAAATCACAATATTGTTTTAACATTGCAGAATTAGGAATTGGCTGCAATGAATTTGCAATAGTTTCTGGCAAAGTTTTAGAAGATGAAAAAGTTTATGGGACAGCTCATATTGCTTTAGGTGACAACACTTCTTTTGGTGGTGATGTAAAAGCGCCTTGTCATTTGGATGGGGTATTTCATATGCCTACTATTCTAGTTGATGGCAGAATGATCATGAAAGACGGCGAATATCAAGCAATTGGTTTAGAAGAGTATGATTGAAATCCCCACCATAAAGTAACAACATACCAAAAGATTTATAAAGGGTAATTCCATAACTGTAAGAATGGCTGTAGAAACACAAGAAAAACAATTACCACCAAGAGTATTGGTTGTAGAGAATATTGTAAAATATAGTCAAGAAAATTATCAAAAACTAGATTTAAAATTATTAAGCAGAGAAAATTCGGAACATCTAGTAAATCATTTAGACGAATTTAAAGATATTAAAACAATATTAGATTATGCAATAGAACATTCTAAAGATTATATTTGTAAACCATCTTCAAGTTTAGCACATGAAAGAATATTAAAAATTGATAATTTAGATTCAAAATATAATTTAGGACAAATTTTAACAGATAAAGAAGTATTTGATTTAGGTTACTACGAACCTTATGCAGACACGCATTGTGCTAGAATTGCTGACAAAGCAATGGAACTAAGAACTCTTGACAATGATAAATTAACAGAAGCCTTAAGACAATCAAATTTAATTGGAGAAGAATATAGAGCTGAAATTGAAAGAGATTCAAATGGAGAACATTTTAATATTGATATTATAAAAAACGATTATCATTTTTATAAACCAAAGGAAGTTAATAATAATTATCCAATTTGTCTATATTTATTCCCAGATGATCCAGTAGGTGTAGGTTGCGCTTATTTTGTTGAAGATCAAAATGATATATTAACGTTTATGTCATATTTCTCAAGAAATTGGGAAGATGAATTTTAAAATATGAGAAAATAAAATGGTACTAATAAATTATGAAGGACATTCAATCGCGCATGAAATAGTGCAAAGTACAGGTATGGCAACAGATCCAAGTTATTATAGCGGGATGGGTGCAAATTTACAAGATCTTGATTCAAATAAACTAGAAAAAATTTATTCTGGTATAGAAGAAAAAGTTGATATATTAGCAGCAAAAAACTTTGTTTATATGGTAAGAGACATACCAGTAATGTCAGCTACAGATTTCTTAATCACATTATATCATCTAGAATCAAACAGATGGTCATGGGAAGGTAAATTAATTTCAAATAAAAAAGGAATGTATATTAATTCAAGAGATACAGCATTTGCTACAGCTGTGGGAGCATTTGATTCAAATAAAAAAGATCAAACAGGTAAAATAGTAGGACAATTTCTAGCAAATCATCCTGATAAGTTGAAAAGGAAGAAAATGAAGAAAAAAACTTTATTTAATTTTATTTTATAATCATTCTAATTCAAATACTTCTTCATAAGGTACAATACCTATAACATTACTCATCAACCTGTTAGAATTCTCTCTATATACAATATAACCTTTTTCAGCATACTTATCATTCTTCAACCATAAGGCTCTTGAATCACCACCATCTAATACAATAGCATCCTTTACATCAAATTCTTCCTTTAACATTATGTTTGCCAGCCTTTGAATTTTGCTGTTTACAAAAACAAAAATTATGTTTCCATCTCTTTTAATTCCAACTGCTGTTCTTGGTCTATTAATAAAAGGAGAAATTCCTCTTGCCTTTGCATCATTAAACAATTCATAATTTTTAACTAATCTTGCCAAACCTCCAATTGCCATATTATAATCAGAATTATATTCATCGTTAGGATCTTTTACAAAAGCCATTTCATTATGATAAACAAAAGTTGAAAACTCACCAAATCCATATGATCCATTGCAAATAACTTCACCATTTTCAATTATCTTTCCAACAGGTATTCCATTTTTATGATTAGTTACAAAAGTTCCTGTCATAATAGCTTCAATGTTAGGATAGTCTTCCTGAGCTTTCCAAATAAAATATCCAAAAGCCTTTGGTTCATCAGATGTAATTGAAACAATTCTCTTTTGTCTAGGATTAATTTCATAAACATTAATATCATTAAACTTTTGCAATTTTGGTTGATTATATTTTAACTTTTGTGGCAAATTAATTGTTAATTTACCAAATTGATCAAAGTACATTGATACTCCTTTTACATCAATTGTAGGACATTCAGTCTCGATATTTGAATTTTGATTTATTTCATCATAACCATATGATAGAGTTGGAGCTACTGTAATCCCTGCTAATAAGAATGGTATTAGTTTTCCCCTCATATTAGGTGTGTAGGTATTTCTATTTATAAATTTTACTACTATACAATTAAAATAATTCATAATTATAGCATTACAGCCTAATTTACATAATTGACTAATTTCATAGAATTAATCTAGTCAACCTGAGGTAAAATTGGTTTATAAGTTGTGTAGCAACTTACGCTTAATTATTTACCGAAGTTGAGGGGCTTTTTATGCCTGGCTGTAATGCATATTAATTTGTCTTTACTTACAAATAGATAATTTTAAATATAAAAACCCCTATACAATCAATTATGCCAAAAAACTATATATTTGATTTGTTTGGGACATTAGTTAACCAAGATGACAGTCATATGACTCTATTGAAAGAATTCTTTGGTGTAAGTAAAGATATATATAAAAAAGCAATTCGAATAGTTATTAACAGAAATAATTATGTTGACATAAAAGAAGGTTTTGATGATCTATGCAAATTAACAGGTAAAAATCCAGATTATATGGATTTTAAATTGACTTTAGATCGGTATAAAAGAGAATCTTGTTATGTTTTTGAAGACGCTTTCTACGTATTAGAAACATTGAAGGAAAGAGGATCTAAATTAGGATTAATATCTAACCAAGCTGTATTTTATGAAGATGTTATTAAAACAACAAAATTAAATACAATGTTTGATGTAATTGTATTATCGCAAAAAGTTGGTTTGTTAAAACCAGAAATACCAATTTATGGTTTAGCAAGAAAAGATATGAATGTTCCATTAGATACAATCACAATGGTTGGCGATAATATTGTTAAGGATGTTGAAACACCTATTCAAATAGGAATGAAAGCCATTTTAATTGACCATTATAATAAACATCCAGAATATTCTCCAAGAATTACAAGTTTATCAGAATTGCTTTCTATATAGACTATATATTAATTTTAAAACTATATAAACTATAATGAAAATATTTATATATTTTCAAACCTTACTAAAATGTAAGGTAATGACAAATATTAAATAGTTTCATTGTTTAATTATTCCTAATAATTAAATATTACCTTTTTTATATAATTATATTAAAAATATACGAAAGATTTATATATTTATATAAAATAAGTAATAAAATGATCATATATAATCCAAACAAAATGATAAAAGAAAGAATAGAACAAGCAGAAAAAATCTTAGATAAAATACCTGTAAAATATTGTTTTATTACAGGTTCATTCTTATATAAGGAAAAATATGAAGATATTGATGTATTTGTTATTAGTCGAAGTAAAAATAAATTAAAAGATATTAAAAAAATTGATAAAAAAATAAATCTAATCAAAATTGATTTTAATGATCTGCATTCAATATTTTATCATTCATCATTAAAATTTTCAGTATCAAAGAACATCCTTCCATTAAAACCTTTAAAATTAACAATATCAGATTATTGGCATGTAATAAATGAAAGTATTCCTGCAATATTAAACAAAAAAAATAAATTTAAAAAAGAAATTAGATTTGCAGTTTTATACACTGAATATCTTATAAATAATCAAATCCTTGATTCATACGAATTAGAGCAAAAATTAAAACAATTTCAAAGTCATAGAGCAATATTGGATTATTTAAGGAAAGAAATACCTATAGCAATTAATAAACACATTAAAAAGAGTTATATTAAAAGATTCTTTTATACTCAAGCTGGATATTATGATTTAGATTATAAAAGTCAGAAATACCTTTATGATTTATCTCATGATGTGGTTGCTTATGGTTAATGTTGATGAATTTAAAAGTAAAATTGAAAATCAATTGACTCAGGAATATAAAATCGGATTTCTTGGTAAAAATTTTAATGAAGTAGTTAATTTATTGACAGAGTCAAGAGCAGAAAAAATATATAATTGGATAAATAAAGTTTTTCAAAAACAAATTCAGCCAATCACAATTGGAAGTAAAAAATCATATAAAGAATGGATTATGCATGAATTGATGATTTTTAGATATCCTTTTAATATTAAAGGAGTTGAATATAGGATCTTGTTTGTTAAAGTTAAGAATTCATTTTTTATAGAATTTCATCTTGGCGACCATAAATATTATGATAAAGTCAGAAAAGAACTTTTCTTATCTTAATCTATCATCCTCATAAATTTCAAAGCTATCAATAATTTTCTCATGTAAACTTCTAAATTTAACTATTGATAATGAATTAATGTTCCAAGAAAAATAGTTTGAAACAATTTTTTCTTTTTCCAAAACACATCTTTTATCTATATCTATTTTAGCTTTTATTAATTTATTATCCATACCACCATATACAATTGTTGCAATATTATCATCATGATTAATTACATTTAAAGTATTAATTTGCTCTGATTCATCTGAATCTTTAATTCTAGTGTTAAAAATGTCTAAATATCGCAAGTTAGCGCAGCTTATCATTGTAAATGGATATTTTTCTAACCCTATTTGAATTTCCCTTGGTAAAATAATAAAATCTCTATCATTAAAATTCATTCTGTTATTTTCATAGGTAAATATTTTATCTTCAAAATAATATTCTTTACCATTATCATTAATCCTATAAATCATTGGCGATTCCCTTTGATGGGTAACTAATGCATACAATCCGTCATATTCAACTAAATTTTTAATCCTGCTCAAATTATAATATTCCAGTTCTTCTTTGTTAAGAAGGAATTCATTTTTTTTAACATTATGAATCCCTAATCCACTGCATCCTAATAATTTATTATTATAATTTATATAACAATTTATTTCTTCATCAA
>JBHPGL010000013.1:0-22832 GCA_042570655.1 Nanobdellota archaeon
AACTTCCAAATCAAATTGGATTAATTACAACTGTTCAATTTGTAGATCAGATTGATACTATAAAGGAAATGTTGGAAGGGAAAGGCAAGAAAGTATTCATAGGTAAATCTGATAAAATCCCTAACAAAGGTCAAATTCTAGGATGTAATATTGAAGCAGCCACAAATATTAAAGATAAAGTTGATTCATTTCTTTACATAGGAGATGGAATGTTTCATCCAAAATTATTGTTATTAAAATTGGAAAAAGATGTATTTAGATTTGATCCTTATTCAAATAAATTTGAAAAATTAAACAGAAATGAAATTGAAAAAATTAAAAAGAGACAGAAAGGGGCAATGTTAAAATATTTGTCATCAAAAGAAATTGGAATATTAGTTAGCACTAAACCTGGCCAATATAATCTTGATTCAGCAAATAAATTAAAGAAAAAATTGAAACAAGAAGGTAAAAATGCTTACATTTTAACTGCAGATACATTTGATTTTAATGAACTTGAAAATTTTCCTTTCATAGAATGTTATGTTAATACTATGTGTCCAAGGATTGGGATTGATGATACTATCAGGTTGAACAGACCTGTTATTAATATTGATGATCTAGAGGTGTAAAATATGTTATTTGATAATAATCCAATTATTGTAAAGGAAAGAATTACTCCTTTATCAAGAAAAGATATCTTTGATTTATTTGATAGTCAAGGAACTAAAATTGGTGAAGTAAGAGAACCTTTTGTATTTTTAGGTACAGCATTCAAAATTTTTAAATTAAATGTTTTTGAAGCTAGTCCAGATGGTAATGTAAGTGATAAACCAATATTAAAAATGAAAAAACCATTTACATTTATTAGAGGTAGAATAAATGTTTATGATGATAATGATATGTTGATAGGATATTTTCTTAGAAAAATGATTTCTATAACTCAACAATATTGGATATTTAATGCAAACAATGAAAAACTTGGCAAGGTAGTTGGTAATATTATACACTGGAATTTTAATATTGTAGATAATGACGATAATATTGTAGCTTCAGTTAAAAAGAAATTTGCAGGAGTAATAAAAGAAGTATTTTCGTCAGCAGATGCATATATGATAGATTTTGGTAATAGTAATATTGATAAGAGACTTGTGTTTGCAGTACCTTTGATGATGGATCAAGTATTTGAATTAAATAATGATAATAGAAGATGAAAAAACTTGAATTAAAAGCGAGAAAAGGAAAAGTTCTGGTAAAGCGTTCAATAAAATTGAATAACCCAGAACTTCTAGTACCTGCCGGAGATTGGCCTAGTTTAAGAGTAGCGATTGAAAAAGGCGCTGATTCTATTTATTTTGGCATAAAACAGCTTAATATGAGAGCAACTGCGAGGAATTTTGAATTAAAAGATTTGAAAAAGATTTCAAAATTGTGCCACGATAATGCTCGGAAATCAAATATTTCCGGCACCACCAAACGTGGTAAAGTTAAGGCATATCTTACACTTAATACAATAATTTATGACGACGAAATTAAAAAAGTTGAAAAGATTATTAAAAAAGTTAAAGAAACTAAAATTGATGCTATTATCTGCTGGGATACTTCAATAATTAATCTATGTAAAAAGTATAAAGTAAAATTTCATATTTCAACTCAAGCAAGTGTAAGTAATTTTGAAGCTGTTAAATTTTATTCTAAACTTGGTGCAGAAAGAATAGTGCTTGCAAGAGAATTAAGTTTAGATCAAATTAAAAAAATTGTTAATAAAATTAAAAAAGAAAAATTAAAAGTTAAAATTGAAACATTTGTACATGGTGCAATGTGTGTAAGTGTTTCAGGCAGATGTTTTATTAGTCAATTTTTATATGGAAAAAGTGCAAATAGAGGTGAATGTATTCAACCTTGCAGAAGAAGTTATAATGTTAAAGATAAGGAAGAAAACCATGAACTTGATCTTGAAAGTAATTTTGTAATGTCGCCAAAAGATTTGTGTGCACTGCCTTTCCTTGATAAACTTGTTAAAGCAGGTATAGATGTTTTTAAAATTGAAGGTAGAAATCGTGCACCAGAATATGTTGGATTTGTAACTGAAATTTATCGGGATGCTATTAATAATATTATTAATGGTAAATTTGATAAAAAATTTATTAAATATGCATTAGATAAATTAAAAACAGTTTATAATAAAGGGTTTAGTTCTGGATTTTATCTTGGAAAGCCAATTAATGAATGGAGTAAAACTTATGGGAGTAAAGCTACAAAGAAAAAAGTTTATGTTGGAAGAGTAATTAATTATTATAATAAACTTAATGTTGCTGAAATTAAACTTGAATCGTCTGAATTAAATGTAGGTGATAAGATGTTGGTTCAAGGAAATGCTACTGGATTGTTTGATCAGAATGTTGGTTCTATTGAATTAAATCATAAATCTATTAAAAAAGGTAAGAAAGGAGATTCTGTTGCAGTTTTATTGAAGCGGAAAGCCAGAAAGAATGATATGGTATTCAAGATTATTTAGTTACTGACCATAATCTTTTTATATTATATTAAATTAAACACTTCTTATGAGAAAAGAGTTGGCAATAATTTTAATAGTATTACTTCTAATTAATTTTACATATGCACAAGATCCTGTTGAGATTGAATCTTGTACAATTCCTGATAAATTTGAAGGAACAATAAAAATTCCTGAAGCAAGTTGTCCAGAAAAAATTGGTAATTTTGAAGGACTTTTACCAGGAGATACGATAAAAATCCTGGGAGACCAATATATTATTAACGATAAAATTAAAGTATCAAAAAATGATAAAGTGCTAATTTCAGATAAAGAAATTATAATCAATGATAAAATTAAATTACCAATAGGAACAGAAGTAGAAATTAATGAAAATAATATAATTATTGATAATCAAATTACTTTACCAAAAACCGTTTCAGTTGAAACCCTATTTAATCAACTTGTAGTTGATGGCAATGTATATATTGAAAAAGATTTGCCTATAACTTTAACAAAAACAGGTGACAGAACTTATATTCAATATGAAACTTACAATATCCAAGGAACAGGTAGGATTGATATTTCTTCAGATAGAATGTATGTAGAAGATGGATTAATAAATTATCAGGTAGTAGGAATTTCACAATATAGTATTCATGGTAAAGGAATTTATTTGGATGATAATACTCAAAGAGGATATTTAAGTTTTACAATGGTTGAAGGAGATATTAAAATTCCTGCAAGACAAGGAATAGAATACAGTGAATTGGATAAAGAAACAGATTCTCTAAAAAAAATCACATATATTGAAGCTTCAAAAGATATTACTTGTGTTAAAAAAGAAGGAGGTTCATTATCTTGCAGTTATTTTATTGATCCAATAGCTTATGCAACCTCGCCTTATATTGATTCAGTAGTTTTAACCACAGATAAAGGTATTATCGATTTAAAAGTAGGTAGAAACATTAATTTTATTTCACCAAATAAAATTCAGATTTCTAGAAGTGAATATTTATTTCCAATATCTACATATGTAATTGCTGATGCAATAGTTAATACAAACGATGGTAAAACATATAGGATAGATGGTGATGTTACATTATTAATGGGAAATAATAATCAGTTAGTTAAAGCATTTTTACAGGCAAGATCAAGAATCATTGATGTTGATGAGAATATTGGATTTTCATCTACAAGAGAACAAGAATCAGATTCAATTGATGCTGATGTTAAAGGTATCCCAAAACAAAAAATTTCAAACACATTAGAAATTTTCTTCAGTGATAAAGATAATAAAGAATATCAAAGACAACAATATGTTGATAGTAATCTTGATAATAAAGCATGGGTAAATTATGATGATGAAATAGATATTAGAAGCACAGGTTTATTTGATTTTAACAATTATGTAGATGCAAACATAAATGAACCTGAACCAATATATGATCAAAAATTTGTTGATTTTGGTTTAGATTTGGTATATGGAGAATATGTTTCAAACATTCAAGCTAGAATACAGAAAAATCAAGTAACAGGTGAATTAAGTCCAAGAAAAAAAATAACATTAGCCCATTATAATGGAAAACCATTAATCACAACTTATAATTCTGATGGTACTGCTGTTGCTAAATATTTTGGAGAGGATCATGAATTAAATTTTGATGATGTTAGTTTAAGATATTTTGTATTAAATCAAAATGAACAAAAACAACAAATTACTCAATTAGCTCATCAATATCAAACAACTCCAGGAGGTGGCCATCCTGGCAAGACAGGAGGTACAGGCTGGCGAGATCCAGGTAGAAAAGCTCAATGTGCAGCATTAATGCAAAATATTTATAGAAAAGCAGATATTGAATATCCTCAACAAGATGGAAGTGGAATGTGCAGTACTCATGTAACAACCAATATTGAAAGATCTCAAATGGATATAGGTGATATGGTTTCATTTAGCGGCAGTGCTAACCATGTAGCAATGGTTGCATATATTAGGGAAGATGGAGAACCAATTTATTTGCATAGTCATAAAGGAAAAGAATTTAGTTATAACACTTATGATGAAATTAATAGTATTTCAAGGTATGGAAGAGGAACTAAAACATTTTGCAGATTAAACGAATTTATTTAATAAAATTCTAAAGTACTAATATTAACAACATTTTCACTTTCACCAAAAACAGATGCAAACATAAAAATAAAATCGCTCTTTAAATACTCATTATATTCAGATATTTGAAATATTGTAACATTTTCTTCTGCATAAAGAGATGTTATGTTAACTTCATAATCTAATAAATCTTCAACAATAATTCCTGGATAATTATATTTATTCTGCATTAATATTTCCTTTGCAATCTTTAAAAAATAACCTAATCTTACAGGCATTTCTTGTCGAAAATTTGATACAGTAATTTCAACATTACTTTTCTCTATTGTAACTGGCAGATTTAATTCATAAACAATATTATCTTCATTTATAATTACTTCAGAACTCATTGAATCTTCATTAATATCATAAAATTCATTTATACAAGGTAAAACAGAAAATTCTAATGCATCATTAAATTCTTCAGCGAGAACATCTTTATCTTTTAGAAAAATCTCTCCTTTATTAAATAATACCATCGCTAAAGATCCTTCATAACGAAAATCTAATTCAGGCGCATAATAATTTCCACCGTTATTAGCTATCATTCTTAAATTCCGGGCAGCACTAATATCAATACAATTCTTAACATAATTCTTAATATTTTGCACTTCAATACTATCAACATTAATATCAGTTTCAGGTTTAATAGCAACAAATAACAGAATTCCAATTATTAATACTAATCCTATTAATAAATATAATGCTATTTGCCCTCTTTTTCCCATAAAAACTGAATATTTCATTTATATAAAAACATTTTTATTAACTTAATAGAAATACATTAATAACTTCAACCTCACTTAAAGTCTTAGAAGGTTATTTATAAATGAATATATTACATACATTAATTAAACAAAAAGTATTAAAACAATAGAAAAATTTACTATTATGTTATTACCAGAGGAGGGATAATATGAAAAAAAGCACAATATTTACCACACTATTAATATCAATTTTACTTATTTTAAGCTTATTTACTGTATTTGCAGTAGAAGAATTAGTTTATGATGAAGAAATTAATTATTATTTTAGTCTAAATGTAGATGAAACATTAACTACATCTGATGATGTAATTCTAAGTTTATGGTCGACAAATGTACCAACTGTAGATGTATCCATATATAAAGTGGATATAGATAATTTACTTGAACAAGGCATGTATAATCTTGAAGAAGTTGTTGAAGGATTAAATCCTATTAAAACAATAAAAATTGACCTTGAACCTCAAGGTACAGGATATCAAGAGGATTATAAAAGATTTAGTGCAGAAGAAAAGATAGATTTAGATGATCCAGGTGTTTATGTTTTTATTGGCAATTATAGGGATAAAACTGATGATACTATGACAATTATTTCTGATTTAGGTGTCATTTCAAAAAATTATGAAGATAAATTAGAAGTTTATACTTTTAACGTTAAAACAGGAAAATCAATGGGAAAAGCAACTGTAAAAGGTTATAAACAAGGCGATGAAAAAATTGAACTTGCATTTTCAAAAACAACTGATTCAAATGGCGAACTTAAAATGACAGTTGATGATGAAATTGAAGGATTAAGTGCTGAAAAAGATGGTCATTTTGCTTTTTTCTCTACATATTTCAGAAGTAGTGAAAATATTGAAAATTATGTTTATACAGACCGTCCAGTTTATAGACCTGGCCAAACAGTTTATTGGAAAGCTATATTATTAAATAATAAAGCTGAAAAAGAATTTTATTCTGATCAAGAACTAGAAATTGAAGTGTTTGATTCACAAAGAAATTCGATTTATAAAAAATCCATGACAACAGACGAATTAGGTCAAATGTTTGATAATTTTAATCTTGACGAAGAAGCACATACAGGATCTTATAGAATTGACATTAAAAAATCAGGTGAACGTTATTCAAGTTTTAGAAGTCATACATTTACAGTTCAAGAATATGTTAAACCTGAATTTGAAGTTACTTTAACACCTGATAAAAATAGGTATGTTAAAGGTGAAAAAGGTAATGTTGAAATCTCTGCCCAATATTTCTTTGGTAGTCCTGTTAAAGATGCAGTCATTGAATATAAAATTTATAAAACAAATTATTGGTATTATCCCTGTTATGGTTATAGATGCATGTATGAAGATTATATGTCTGAAGATATTGTACCACCTTATTATTATGATAGAGGAGAATTAGTAGATGAAGGTGAAATTAAAACAGATAGTAATGGAATGGCAAATGTTGATTTTAAAGCAAAATTTGAAGATGATAGATATTATTATCAACAAAAATATATTTTTGAAGCAGAGGTTACAGATGCAAGTAGAAAATCAAATATTGGTACTACTTCAGTTAAAATTGTACCTGCTGAATTTAAAATTGAACTACAAACTGATAAATATGGTTATGAACCTCAGGAAGAAGTTCAATTAACAGTTAGAACTAAAGATTATGATGAAAATAATGTTAATAAAGATGTTAATATTAAAGTATTTAGACATTGGTATGATTGGGAAGTTAGAAATCAAGATAGAGAACAAGGAATTGATAGAGGATATGATTATTATCGACATGAAGAAAAAATATTTGAAAAAGACATTACAACTGTTAATGGCGATCAAAAATTAAATTTCAATGTTGAAGATCAAGGCAACTATAAAATAATTGCTACTAGTGAAGATTCTAATAATAATGATGTTGAAAGAGAATATAACATTTGGGTTTATGATAGAAACTATCGAGGTTATTATGAAAATCTTAATTTAAGATTGGATAAAGACATATATTATTCAGGTGAAACTGCAAGACTAGTTATTGAAAGTCCTGTTGATGATGCAGAAGTATTTTTTTCAATTGAAGGTAAAACTTTGTTTAAAATGGAAAGGTTCCATCTATCTTCTTCAACAAAAATAATTGAAATTCCAATTGAAAAAGAATACGCTCCAAATGCATTTGCAAATGTTATTGTTATCAAAGATGGAACAGTATATCAAGATCAAATAAGTATAAATGTACCGCCTGAAGAAAATAAAATAAATGTAAGAATAATACCAAAATATTCTACTTATAGACCTGGTGAAACTGCAGAATTTAAAATTATAACTTTAAACCATAAAAATAAAAGTATTCCTGCAAGATTTTCATTCGGTTTAGTTGATGAGGCTATTTATTCAATCAAGGAAGATAACACAGAAGACATTTTTTCATTCTTCAATAAACCAGAAGGAAATTCTGTAAGTACATCATATTCATTTTACAGATATTATGGTATTGCATCAAGAATGGGTGGTGGAGGTATGATGATTGAAGAAGCAACACTTGATTCTTCAATGGACGTACCAGAAATGCAAAAAGCAATTGATGGTGGTGACGATTCTCAACTTGCTCCAACAGAAGTTAGAAAATTCTTCCCAGATACAGTAAGGATTGATTTTGATGTTGATTCAGATGGTGAAGAATTAATAGAACTTACTTTACCTGATTCATTAACAACATTCAGAGCTACAGTTAAGGCCTTAACTCCAGATTTTAAATTCGGCCAGGCAACAGAAAAAATAATTACAAGAAAAAATGTAATGGCAAGATTAATAACTCCAAGATTTATTACTCAAGAAGATTCATTAATCATTTCAGGAGTAATTCATAATTATTTAGCAGAACAAAAAGATTTCCATGTAAATCTTGAAGCTGACGATTTAATTTTTGAAAATGAAGATAATCAAAAGTTAGTTACAATTGCAGCAGGTGAAAGTGAAAGAATTGATTGGAAAGTTAAAGCTGATAAATGTTGTTCTGTTAATGTAACATTATATGCATTTACAGATATTGAATCAGATGCAATGCAGTTAACAATTCCAATTATGCCAAAAGGTGTAAAAGAAACACAATTTTATAGCGGTGAAGTTGAAAATCAAGAAGAATTTAATATATTTATTCCTGACGATATAATTGATGAAGCTTCAACATTAAAATTAACATTATCACCATCAGTTGCAGGTCCAATCCTGGATTCTTTAGAATATTTAGTTGGTTATCCTTATGGCTGTACAGAACAAACAATGTCAAGATTCTTACCAAGTGTAATTGTTGGTCAAACATTAAAAGAACTTGATTTAGAGGATGAAAAACTTGAAAAAGAATTACCTTTAATGGTTGGTAATGGTACAAAAAGATTAAAATCAATGCAGCACAGCGATGGTGGTTGGGGATGGTGGAAACATGACGATTCACATCCTTTTATGACAGCTTATGTGATTTATGGTTTAACAATTGCACAAAATGCAGGTTATGATGTTGATAATGATATGTTAGAAGAAGGTCTTGATTCATTGAAACGACAATATAAAGATGAACAAATTGATGCAAATACAAAAATTTACATGCTATATGTTCTATCATTTCATGAAAGTGTAGATAATTATGTTATACCATCATCTAACGAACTTTCCGATTACGGAAAAGCGATTTTAGCACTTTCATATAAAAATAGTAATATGGAAGATATGGGCCAAAATTTAATTGACCAAATTCTTGAAAATAAAATAATTGTACAAGATCAAATACATTGGTCAAGTAAAACATTTAGATATAGTTGGAGATATAATGATGTTGAAACTACATCTTATGTATTAAAAGCATTGATTGCTTATAATGAGGATGAAGATATTATTCAAAAAACAGTTCAATATCTAATAAGAAGTAGAAAGGGTACAAGATGGCACAGTACAAAAGATACAGCATCTGTTGTGTTTGCACTTACAGATTATTTAAAAGAAACAAAAGAACTTAATCCAGACTATAATATTAAAGTTTATCAAGATGGTGAACTTGTAAAAGAAATCGAAGTCAATAAAGATAACATGTTTGAAATTGATAATGTTTTATTATTAAATGCAAAATCTAGTGAAATTAAAATAATTAAAGATGGAACAGGTAAATTATATTATGGTTTATTGTCAGAATATTTTAGAAAGATGGCAGAAATTACAGCTTTAGATAACGGATTTAAAATTACGCGATCATATGATAATTTAAAACCATTGAGTGGAGAAGATATTGAAGTTAGATTAACAATTGAAACAGAACAAGATCTTGAATATGTACATATTGAAGAACCTATTCCTGCTGGAACAGAATTTAGTAAAGAAGAAGAAGATTATTGGTATTATGGTTGGTATACTCAAAGAGATGTTCGTGATGAAAAATTAGATTTATTTTATACAAGGTTAAGAGAAGGTAAACATACAATAACTTATAAATTGAAAGCAATTGTACCAGGTGAATTTAGTGTCATGCCTACATATGCAGATTTAATGTACGAACCACAGATAAATGGTCATAGCGAATCTGAATTTATTATTATTGAAGATAATCCTAAATTCTATATTCCAAAAGTTGTAATTCAAAATGATAAAATTGAACTTGACCTAGAAACATTAATTATTGATGTTGAAGGATCGGAAGGTACTATTATTTTAGAAGATGATCAAGGAAATGAAATTGCTAGTCAAGAAATTGTATTAACAGCTCAAAAAGAGTCAGTTACATTAGAAACAGGTTCTCTTGAAGAAGGCAGTTATACTCTAAAATATACTGTTACAGTTGACGGAGATGATATTAGTGGTGAAAAACCTTTAACAATAGGAATTATTGAAGCGGCTTTAGATGATAAAGAAAACACAGAATATGGCCAGGAATATGAGAAAGATCAGAAGAAAGCTGGAATTTCATTTAAAGATGTTGTTATTTTCTTGATAGGATTTTTCTTAATAATAATTATTTTATTAATAATGTTAAGAATGTATATTGTTAAGGAAAAGAAACGTAAGATGAGAGTGACAAGGAACCCACAGCAACAACCAAGTTTTGGAAAAATTGAAAAATATTAATTTATAAAGTCGCCATATATTATTAATTTTTTATTTTTCTTTTATTTCTTTTAAATTTTCATGTGCAACTTCATATAACCTTTTCATTAAATCAATGAAAGCTTTATCTTTAATTGTCATAATAACATTACTTTTAATTAAAGCAATCAGAACTTCAGAATCTCTTATATCGATTGCAACACCTTTATTATCAAATTGTTTTAACTTTCTATCAACTTTTAACCATTTATCTACAGCTTCCTTAGTTTCATCATCATATCTTGTTAAGGTTTTAATATCAACTCCTTTCTTAGTAAATTGATTATATTCCCTTAGCCATTTCGGATTATACTCAGATGAATATTTGATTGTATATTCAAATGTTTCAGGATCTTTCATTTGATTTAACAATTTATAGAAATTCCTTTTACCTTTAGCAACCTGAATAACTTCTTCTTCATGGAACTCATAAACCTGTTTTAATTGTGAAACTTCGTCACGCATCTTTTTAAGTTTATTTTCTTCAAGTTCAATTAATTTGAACAAATTTTTAGGATCTGCAGGTATAAATTTCTTAGATTTTTCAGGTACAACTGTAACTAAACCTTTCCTTTCTAATGATGCTAGAACTTCATATATTTTACCATAAGAAACTTCTGCTTCCCTACTAATTTGGGAGGCCGTACTTTTACCTAACTTAATCAACGCCTTATACGTTTTCTCTTCATATTCAGTTAATCCTAGTTTTCTTAGGTCCATTAAGTATGATAGTTACTCAAATAGTATCTTTGTCTGTATTACATAATTGACAAGCTTCGCAGAGACAACGATTCGACCTGACGAGGTTTTATATAAAACCGAGTCAGTTGAGAGACTGTCTATGCCCGACAAAGATACAATATCTTTCACTAATCCTAACTGATAACTATAAAGATAGAAAATGAAATAAGAACCGGCACCCAAATTACGCTCACGCGCAAATCAGGGTAAGAAGATATTAAAAAGTTCAACGCATGGGGAATGCAGTTTGAACCCGCCGGTCTTTTTTCAAAATTTATAATTTTCCTCATATATTTAAATCTTTTGTTTTACAACACCCATAGGGGGGGCAAATATTTATATATGAATCAAGTACTACTTAATAGTAATAATAACAAATTAAAACTAAAACCAAGGTGGTATAAAATGAATAATATAACAGAAAAAACATATAACGATTTAAAAGAAAGATATGAAAAAAACCAATTAGAATTCAGAGAAAAAGAGGAACTTGCAAAAGCATCTAAAGAACTTGGGAAAGAAGAAGAAGCTAAAATATATATTAGAGATTTTTTTAATCAATTGTTTGAAGAATTAGTTCCTGAACCTGCTAAATTTGGTCCAGTTAGATTCAATAAAGCAAAAGAATATAATGTTCCTGACATAGTCAATAAATTGCATAGGAGATGTGTTGAATATGTTGAACATGAACATAAAGGAAAATTTCACCAATATTGGTATCCAAGAGAAATGATTGAAGCAGCTTTACCTGCTTATAAAGATACAAAAGATGATTATTTTCTTAAAAAAATGATGCCTTGTTTTGTAATACGAGGAAAATACGATAAGGCATTGTATATAGCACATAAGTTAAATGATCAGGAAAACATTAACAGAATAGAAAAAATGATTGAAATCACACAAAATTAATATAACCACTCCACTAGAGAAAATCTTTTAAACCCCCATTTTTTTCTTATTAAATATGAAAAAGATATTGATAATATTCATGATAAGTACTTTAATTCTATTAGCAATAGCTGGATGTGGATCAAAAGATACACCTTTAGTTACCGGCGACGTTATAAAAGATGATATAGCTTCACCTGAAATTAGAGACGTTTTAACAGAAATGTGTGAACAAGTTGAATATAAATTTGGTAAATTAGTGTATTATAAAAATAAAACTTTATTAGCAATAATTGTCGATAGTAAATCAACTGTTCCAATAGAAGACTTCTCAATATTAATAAATAATAATAAAGAAGAAACATTAAAATTTAACAGAATATCTCAACCACTAAACTCAAATAGATTCCCACTTCAACCAGAACAATCAGACATTTTTTTCGTAGATATAAACTATACAAATAATGATGGAGATTTATTATTTACTTATGATAAAATTCCAATTAAAGTACAATTAACACCAATCATTAAATCTGATGACACAACAATGTTATGTACAAATAAAAATGAACTACTAACAATTAATAATGTTAAATTTAAAATTGAAAGATAGGCTGTTTCTTACTCGACAATAACAAATCTAGACAAAAAACATAATATTTATAAAGTCAAAACATTTATAAATCGTTTATGGAAAAAAGAGGGCAAATAACTAGTTTTGTAGCAATAGCCATAATTCTAATTGTATCAATTTTAGTTATTTATTTTATTATAAGTTTAATAACTTCTGTCGAACCAAAACCACCTTATCCTGTTGAATTTGAAGGTATGAAAAGAGAAGTGGATAATTGTCTTGAAGATCTGGGAAAAGAAGCAATTAACCTTATAGAATTACAAGGTGGTTATGTCGATCCTCGAGATTATTGTTATTCAGACCATAATAATAATGTATTAGTCGATGCAAGGAAATGTATGGAATTTGGACCTTTATTAATTCCGTCATGGTTTTATGAAGGGCGTGACAGTTCTCCAACAATCAAAGAAATTGAAGAAGATATTAATAATTATGTTAGAAAAAATTTAAGAACTTGTACTGATAATTTATCTGCATTTAAAAGAATATATGATATCACTGAATTAGGTAGTATTAGTCCAGATGCAAAGATTACTCAAAATAAAATTATCATTGACTTAATTTATCCTCTTGAAATCAAGAAAAAAGATTCAACAGTTACACAAAGATGGTCTGAATATTTAGGAGAAGTTGAAACCGGTTTTAAACAAAGATATGATGTTGCACAGGCTATTCTTGATAAGGAAATTGATGAAAAATTCTTAGAAGAAATTACTTATGATATTATTGCTAGTTCAGATCTACCAACAGAAGGTACAATTTATAGTTGCGGTAGCAGTAAAAAATGGTTAATTCGTTCTGAAATTGTTCCTTATTTACAAAATTTATTACAATATAATCTCCATTATTTAAATTTTCCAGATGTAGGTGGAAGAAATAATTATGAAAAGGAATCTCATGAAGTTTATTATGAAAATCAATATAAAATTCCATTAAATTTATCAAAAAGACAAGGTAATTTAAGAATTGAAACATTTTTTATGCCGTCAGATAAAAATTTCTATAGTTTAAATTCGCCTTTATCATTAAATACAATTCAAATTGATCCAAGTGAAGGTGATTTAGTAAAACCAATTGAATCGGACATTCCTATAGTAGGAAGTTGTATTAAGATGTGGCATCATTTATATACGGTAAATTATCAATTATTGTTTAGAATATCAGACGCTTCTACAGGTGATACATTCAACTTGGTAGTTCCTGTAAACTTAAATAAAAATCAACCTTGGAAATATCAATCATTCTATCAAAATCCTTTATTATTTGATACGCCTGTAAATAATGATGAATATTGTAATAGCAGTCAATATAAAATGGATGTTGCTGTTTTTGATTCAGTAACAAGTACAAGATTAAAAGAAGTTGATATAAGCTATCAATGCATTAATTTCAGATGTGATATTGGCACTACAGATCATCCAATTATTAGCGGAATAAAGATGCATTCATGGAAACCAGAATTGAAAGGAGTTTTCCCTGAATGTATAAACGGATTTATCATAGGTGAAAAAGAAGGTTATTTACATTTCCATTCAGAAGATGATCAAGTTACATTTGGACATGACGGTCAAAAACCATTGCATCAAATGTATCTTACACCATTAAAAAATATGGAATACGAATTTAAAGTTGTTGAATTACCTTCAGGAGATATTCGTGATTTAAAAAATGATGAGTTCGTTGTTCTAGATATTAGAGCAATTGATAAAGAATATGCTTCAACAGCATTCTATCCAATTAATGAAAGTGAAGGAATAGATTATGAAGATTTTGAATTAATTTATGATGATCAGGATTATGCTTTAACAGCAATATTAACAAAAATTATTGAAACAAGAGATGCAGAAGGTAATGTTAAAGAAGATGCAAAACTATTAGGAGCATTTGATTTAAGAGAATGGGAAGTTACAAGACAAAATATGGAATCATTTGATAAAATTAGATTTTATTTAATAACTTCAGATACAGAACCAAGAACAAATGATGATATAGCAGCTTTATGGGAAAATGAAATCGCTCCTAAAGCAATCAATTATTTACCGCAATTTACTAATGATGGTATTAATTAAATATGAATAAAAACATAACAACAAAATGTGCATTGTTTTTAATAATTATACTTACATTCATTAGTTCTACATTTGCATTAACTATATTAAATGTAAATATGGACACAACAGATACTAGTGCAATAATTTCTTGGGAAACAGATGCAGCAAGTAATGCAACAATTAATTATGGATTAGAAGCAACTGATTCATTTGATAATCAAATAATTAATTCAACTGTTACAACTTCACATAAAATGATTCTAGAAGGTTTAACGCCTGAAACTGTTTATAATATTAGAATTACTTCCGATACAGATTCAGGGAGTGAATCGCATACAAACATATTTCAAACGCAAAGAGAATTTTTAATTGAAAATGTTCATGCACGAGAGATTAAAATTAATGAAGCATTAATCACTTGGAATACCACTTCAGAAGGTGATTCAAAAGTTTATTATGGCACATCAACAAATAATTTAAATGAAATTAATTCTTCATCAGAACTTACAACATTTCATAAAATATTATTACCAGAACTTCAAACTGAAACATTATATTATTTTTATGTTGAATCAAATAAAGAAGATAGAACTGTAATGAACGATAATGAAGGTGCATATTACAGTTTTATTACAACAGAAATTTCATCTGTCCCTTTAGAGATATATAATTCAAATACGTCAAAAACACAAAATGTCGACTTATTTGGTATGACAACACCGGGATCAAAAGTTGAAATAATACATCAAAGAACAAATAATGCTTTATATAATTATAGAATTGGAAAATATTATGCAATCGCAAATCATACAACAGGAGTATTTAATTTATCTGTAAGGTTGGATGAAACTTCAAATGATTTAGTTTATAGAGTAACAGATCCGCAAAATAATATTAGAAATAAAGCATATAATGTTATTGTAGATACAATCCCACCACCATTATATTTCCAAGATATTGAAATTTATACAGATTTAGAAGTTGCTGGTAGAGATTTAAGAAGAAGAGGTTTTTTTAGATCACATGTTCCTTTAATAGGAAGTGCAGGTGAAAATTCAACAGTTGAGTATTGTGTAGAAGAATATAATACATCTCTAACATGTACGTGGACAGATGTTGAAATAATAAATGTATCAACAGGATCATTTAATTCCTCTTTTTCAATAAGGGAAAAAGGCATGCATAATTTCACAATAAAAGCAATTGATTCAGTTGGTAATGAAAATGCAATAAATTATATGATTGATTTTGATCCAGATAGACCTGAAGTTACACTTGACGATGTTCCTGACCAATCACATTTCCAATTAATTAAAATTAAAGGTACAACAAAACCAGGAACTTTAGTAAAAATCCATAACATTGGATTAAATGACGTAACTGATTTAGATGATATTGAAGGTGTTGGAACTGAACTAACTTATTCTGGCGGTAAAACTTTAGCTCAATTATTACTTGGCGATGTAATTGAAGAAAGGGCAAATGCAGAAGGTAAGTTTGAAGCAAGAGTGCCAATCGGTCAAACTTTTAATCCAGATGGATCTGAAAGTAATATTAACAATTTTATTGTAGAGGCAATTGACGATTATGGAAATGTAGGTACTGCTACTTTCCGAACTCAATATGTTCCTGGCAGTGCACAATGGCGTGAAAGAGGAGTAACAGCAATTGCAAATACAGTTTATACTGATACTTTATCTGAAGGTGACGTTACATTAACATTAATGTTTTATTTATCGCCTATATCAGGATCATTATTAAATGAAGTTGATATTAATTCGTTAAGGATAGCGTTAACTACAGATACAACTGAAGAGAATGATAATTCATTTTTAACAGGTCAACCAGAAGACACTCAATATTTAGTTGTTGATAATGAAATTTTAGTTGTAAGTAAATTTTCAGTTAAAAAATTCGTAGGTAATGTATATGATGGATTACCTGAACAAAGTTTTAAATTTGATTTTAAAGCAGATATTAATGGTGAATATATTGCTGGTGGTCCATATAATGATCCTAAATCTGTGTTTATCCGAGTTCCTGTAAGTATTGAGAAACCATTAAAACATGAGAAATGGTTAACTCCAGAATTTATTAATAAATCTATTAAGTTTCTAACTAAAGCAATTGATAAGATGGAAAGTGTACTTGAAATAGTTGATAAAGTTACAATAGGTACTTTTGCATTATGTACAGGATATTATATTTATGGATATTTTGGTCCAACAAGTAAAGATTATTATAAACATCTTTATACAATATGCGACAGAATTGCATGTCCGAGAGTACCCCCTGATTGTGGAGGATTAACACAGAAAGATGACAAATCATATTTTGTTAATTATCAAGATTCAGAAATCTCTTATCAATATGTTGATGATCAAAAAAGAAGTGAATTAGTTAATATTGGAATTACGCCCCCTCCTTGTTTTGGTTCACAAGGTGTAGTACTGACAAATATTAAAAAACCTTCAGAATTTAATACACAAGTTTTAGGAAGAGAATATTCTAAACAGGAAAGTTTTTCATTTGATTGTGTAGATATAGATAAAGATACATTTGATAGTGGGGGATTTAAAGCCCAACCAGGATTTTGTTTTAATGATGATCCTAATGATGAAGAATATGATGAAGTTAAATGTATTCTGGATAAAAATGCAAGAGATGTCAATCCTTTTGCAGACATAATATCATCAGTTAGATGCGGTTGTGTTACAGGAATTAGAGGAAATTTACAATCCTACCTAAAAATAATGAAAGGAATGAAAAAATGTTTACAACAAATAGAATTAGGCAAAGCAAAAGGAGCTTATTGTAAAAGATTAATTGCACAGTTTGTTTGTGATTTTGTACAGATGGCTTTAATGCATTATTTAAAAGGTCAAAATCCAGAAGGACATTATGACAGAGGTATTGGAATATTTGGTACTTCAGAAAAAGCAAAAGAAATCAATGAAAATTTTAATGATAGGTATGGCGATTTTGCACAAAACGCATTTGGTCTTGATTCAGGAAGTCTAGTAAATTCTTTATGTATTGCTGCAATTTCAGGTAGTTGGGAATCTTTAAGAGATTCTTTTAATTTTAATACGATTACTCCTGTTGCACCTGTAATAGGACCTATTTTACCTGAATCTGATATAGAGAATTATAATCCATTATCAGGAGATTTAACAATTAATTATAGAGTTACAATGGGTATTTTATCTGGAGGTCAAGAAGTTAATTATAAATTAACTATATTTTGTGATAGATCTTTCACAGGGGGAGAATTTTGTCGGCAAGGTATAGTTGATACTAGAATAATTGCACAAAGTACAGTTAATCCAGACGATTCTTTATCTCAAACCTTTGTAGATCATTCACAAGATAGAGTATGGTATAATAAAGCAGTATTAGAAGTTGAATATGAATTAGGAGATGATATTAAAAGAGAAAAGTTTACAGCCCCAATCATTAAAAAACGAGGTTTAATTGGATATTGTGAATTTAATATCAATGCAGGATTTGTGTGTGAAGTATTATCACCTGGAGCAATTGGTGGCATAGCAAAAGTTTCAAATCAATATATTCTTTCATTCCCAGGAGGAAAATTATACCATAATAATCCTGTCTTTTTAATTTTTAGATTAGAGAGAGATAACCAATTAACAGAACCAATATATTTAGACTATACTTTTGAAAAACCAAGTTTAGGTGAAGCTGATGGAATTAGTTTTGTTCTTGACCCATTATCAGGAAAAATGGATATCAAAGAATTTGATAAAGAATTTGAAGATAAATATAAAATGCTTGATAAATATGTTTATTTAAATGTACTTGAAGATCATGGTAAAAAGTTTATTGAGGAAAATGTTATACCTGAAGAGGTTGGTAAGGGAATTCAAGGAAGTTCTGGAGATATATCTAATAAAGTTGATCAAGATGGAAAATTATATGTTTTTAATCCAGGAATTCAAAATCTAGGTATTAAATTAAAATTTAATGATAATACTGAATCCAATATGATTAGAATTCGAGAAGATTCAGTTGAAATTGATTTAAGTAAATATAGAAATATTAAAGAAATAAATGTAAGAGATGGGATACTACCAACTACTGATAATAAGATAACTGTACCAATAGAAAATGAAATAAATGAAGAAATAATTACAATTACTGTTAGTGAACCTCAAGAATCAGGTATTAATATCGATAAAGGTGAATTCCCACCAGGACCTTATACCTATAAAGCAAATATATTCAAACAAGTCGGTGATAACTCTAATTCTGCGAACAATATTCAAATAGTAGTACCTACACAAGGTCAAAGTCATGCATTACAAGTTTCAGGTCTGATTTTTGAACATTTTGGTTTTACAAATGAAAATTTAAATCTGAAAAATAATCACAAACCAGAAATCGCAATATTAGGACCGCTTGAAGGCTCTTTAGTCTGTCCTACAGGATTTACAGCAAAATTCTTAGCAATCGATGATTTAAATTCATTCGCAGATAAACCTATAAGTTACAAGATTAAAGACGATGATACTGGATCTGAATATGGACCATTTGAAGTAAATCAAGATATTAAAATTTATGATTTAAATTCATTATATATTGATTTAACTCCAATTAATGGTCTATCAAATCTTAATGAAAATAAGAAAATTACTATAACTATTTTTGTTAAAGAGAAAGATATTGAAGGTGGTACAAAACAAGAAACAGGTAAAAAATCTGTCAGTTTATTTATTCCAAGAAATTCTGATAATACAGATCAAGAAAAAATAAATCAATTATGTGGTAGCCCTCTTAAATGGGGAAGTCTTGGTATTGATCCTTCAGCAGATCCAGGAGATCCTGGAATAACAACATAATCAAACATCTTCACTAAATCTTAACAAATACCCATCAGGATCCTGAACAAGAAATTCTTTGCATTTCATTTGAATCCCTTTAACTTCATAAGAATTCTCTTCTAATTCACGAAATAAAGGATAATCCTTAAGTTTAGATAAAACTTCATCAACATTAGCTTCAATCTGAAAATTAATTCCACGTCCATAAGGATACTCTAATTCAGCTGTCTTCCAATCTTCATTCTGCTCTAACATAATCTGACTACCTTGATATGAAAGAAAAACAAACTTTTCTCGACTATAATCTACATTAAAACCAATATTTTTATAAAATTCTAAACTCTTTTCAATATCCTTAACCATCAATTCTGGTATTAACTTGTTAAACTTCATAAGAATAATAGAATTAATTCATAATATAAACTTTCCTTTTTTAGCAATTTAAACATCACTACCTATAATGCATAAGTGACTTGCTTCGCAGAAGAAGTTAGTCGACCTGAGGATTCCCGAAGTTGAGAAGTTGATAATGCTTGGTAGTGATGTTTATTAATCATTTTTTATATTAAATTTAATACCAAAAACTGACTAAATAATCTAAGCATTTTAAATCCCCATTCTCGACGAGAAAACCCTCACTTTTATACAGCCACCCTAATGGTGCCTAAAACAACAATAAAACAACCAAAAAAATAACCAAAAAACAGCTCACATTAACAAAATAATTTAAAAATTTTCAAAGAAATAGCTATTCACACATAAATACCACTCACTTTCCACACACAATAAGCTAAATCAAGTGAAAATTACTCTAAATCTCTAGAAATACTACTATTTGCTTCAATAATATCTTTGATATGTTCAATTGCCCCAGTGCTATTATAACAACTTTTTTCGTGTAATCTAACGCTCACTTCTCCTACAATAACTACCTTCCCTTTTCTATTTTCATACATTTGCCCCATAGAACCCATACATTTATCGCCGATATCACAACTCTCACGATAACCGTAAAAAAAACCATTACCTAATGTATACTTTATCCCCTCATTATCCAAATATTCTTCTAATTTCATGCTATTTTATGGCTTTTTATCCCCTATATATAGCTTTCCCCCCTATATAGAACCCAAATAAACCCTCACTTTTTCTACATAATTATCTTTACACATAAAAAATGAGGGGAAAATATTAAAAAATAGCATTTTCCGACGAAATATGGCATATTTAACCCATTTTACACATGAGCTTACTTTATTTAAGAACTGCTTAAATTATTTAAGCAATATACCCATATATACTCAAAAAGTGAGATTTTCACACAAAACCCTGCCTTTTTCGTTAAAATAGCACATTAAACCCTCACTTTTCTCACACAAATTTAATTTATTAAAAATTTTTAAAAATAATAATCCCGACAACATAATTTAATTATCCAAACATGTTTCGGAATTAAATAGACTATAATAATCCATTAACGGTGTCGAGATAATTCAAACAAAAAGAAATTAAAAAATTACAAAAAAATAAAACCTATCACTTTCAATTAGAAAAGTGAGACAAACTCTCACTTTTTATGTATAATAATAAAATTATATAATATATAGACGATAAACCTAAAGAATTCAATCAAATACAACACGTTTTAGACGATATAAAGGCATTACATACACCACTACCAATATTGCATATTCGACCAGCTTCGCAGAATTGACATAGATAACCTGACGACAAAAGGAGTCAGTTGAGGGGCTGTCTATGCCTGGTAGTGGTGTATTCTATATTAAAGAAACCTTTATATACTTAAAAATTTTAATTCAGAATAAGGGAGTTATTATGACAAAATCAAACGAAATTCAATCAATCTGCAACGATTGTGCAAACAAACAAAGAGAAGAAGATGGATGTTGGTACTTTTTTGAAGGAAAGAAATTATGTACACAATTTAGACGATCTTTCATGGAAGAACCGCAAATGAAAAAACAAGAAGAATTTGATCCAAAAAAACTACTAAAAGAACACTTTAAATTTTAACCATCTTAAACTCTTAAAAAAACCGTCGTCAATATATAATTAATTATCTAATTATTTCTAAAGTTTATTGAATTGTCGAGATAATACCATAACACACCTATAAACCACCCAAAAACACCTTACTTTGCCACATTTCGATCCAATAAGCAGCATTCCACAACATACCAATATCAAACTATTTTGTCGGGATAATCTCCTAAAAAAGTACCCTATTCGGGATCATCCCATCTATTATGGTATTATTCCATAATATAGGGGTTTGCTCCCACTACCCTAATTCGAAATAATCCCGAAAAAAATTTTAACTATAAATTTCAATCAATTTTTCGTAATTTTTACAATAAAATAAGAATAAAAGTAATAGTAAAACATTAACTACTATACAATAATTAATTAAAACGTTTAAAACACATTTTGATTAAAATATTTAGTCGATAACTAAACTATTTAGACTTAAAATCGTTCATAAATTATAAATAAAATAATAAACTATTAAAACATTTAGGCAAAGATTAAAAGTAGAAATTAAAATTACGACACATGTCGATATTTTACCATAATATTTATATAGACAAAGAATTCATTATTAATTAGGTGATACAAATGAAAATTGTTATAAACCATATTGAACCTGACATCAATCCTTCTACTGACGAACTTGCAGATGTAATAATTAATCGAATGGGATTAATGCCAAGAAAAAAAGGATCAACACAAGACATGAACAAAATTCTAGTTGAACTATATGAAAGAGCAAAAACAGCTTCAAAAGATAGGCAGCCTGAAAATGCTGTCATGACAGTTGAAGAAATGGCTTTATATGCTAATATTACAAGGCAAACCATGTATGACTATCTTCGACGATGGATTGATTTAAATCTGATTATAAAAACTTCTTATATTAAAGATGGAAAAGTTATAATTGGCTATAAATTAAATGGTAATACGCTTGAATCAGCTTACGAGAAGTCTGCAAATATAATCAAGAATAATATTGAACTAACGCAAAAATATATCAGAGAATTGCAAAAGATGTTAAAAAATGAAAAGATTTCAAAAGCACAAAAATCAAAAAATATAGTCGATGATGACAAAATTTAATCAAAATTTAAACTAAAACATTTTAACTTTGATTAAATT
>JBHPGL010000014.1:0-22692 GCA_042570655.1 Nanobdellota archaeon
TTCAGAAAATGAATATAAAAAAATTCTAAATTTAGAAAGAAAGGATTTAGATTGTTATAGAACTGCTTTAAATCAATTAAGTATAATTCAATATATTAAGAGAAATGAAAAAGATGGTAAAACATACAAAGATGCCTATGATTTTGTCTGGCAAAGATATCAAGCTGGCGACATCAATTTAACTAAAAACGGTGTAAATGATTTCTTGATAGAAAAAGGCATAAATATTGCTACTCTTTAATAGTAAAAACCGAAAGATTTATACTTTACGAATAGTTTGAGACAAGCTCTGAAAGGTAAGAATTTTGGCATTTCAGAAGAAGGGGAAATAAGTCTTCGTCAAGAATGGGGATTTTTCGTGAAATTTTAAACGTTATAATATATAAAATTAATTATCCAAGGGACTCTTAATCTTTGATAAATCTTTATTTGAAATCTTTTTTCATTTCTTTAAGTATCGGTATTTTTTCTATTAAAATATCTTCTTTTTTTAGTAGACCTTTTTTAATTAAAGCATTTTCAATAGCATCTATTTTTGCCCAATATCTGTATATCTCAATTACATAATCTTGTCTAATTAAAGTATTTGTATTAAGAATTGCTTTTTCTAATTCTTTATGTGCTTTTTTTGTTTTAGTTATTGTTGTTGTTTTCATTTTTCATACCTCATATTTTAATATAGTGTTAATGAAATCTCTTGAAGAACCAAAAGAATTCTCTTTACTATATTTTCCAAATAATTTATGTTTCTCATTAATATCAAAAATAACATATCCACCTTCAAAAGAAACACGCGAACCAAAGCGATTCCCATCAACTTTAAGATCATATATTTTCATAAATTCATACGTTCTTGTAAAAAAAGGTTTCATAAAATCTCTAATATTACCTGTACTGTAATACTCATAACTGACATTAAAACCAAAGTTATAATGAGAATATTGAAATTTAGCGCTAAGAATTAAATCAGGCCTTTCAACATGAGTCTCCATCTGAAAAATTGGAATTTTCATTCCTTTTTCTTTATTTAATTTTCTTATTAAATGTAAACATTTAGGTTCATGGATTATATCTACGTTTTCATCCATAAAATAATCAGTTAAATTTATTTTATCTATCATTTTCATTCCCTCTTCTATCAAGTATCCTGATTCTATTTATATCACCTGTTAAAAGCTCAATTGCATCCCCTAACGTTCTATTAGAATAGTATGAATGGAGATAAATCCCCTTTTTTATTTTTTTATTATCAGAATTAATTTCCCAATGTAGGGAACCTTCATTAGAATTCATATTAAAAAAGAAAAACTCAATAAAATTGATATCCATACTCTTCTGGAGAAATGAACCCCCTGCATTATAATGATTATCACAAGATATGTAAATGATGTTTTTATCTGTATCAAATCTTCCATGTTTATAAAAGTTATAAAAAGCAATAGATAGATTGTAATTACTTATATCTTTTGCATTAATATGATAACCATCCTTATCTTGTTTCTCAACTCTAATAACTTCAGGATGGTTTTTTATTAGGTCTACTAATTCTATGGCTTTTATGTTCTTCTTTTTCTTTTTAAACATATTTAGAGGATAAAACATTTTTACACCTTTATTCTTGAATGGCAAGAATTACTAGATCTTACCATTACATTTTTAAATCTATCTTCAGACATTTGTAATATATTATTTAGATAATCTTTAGTAACATGTTCTGGATGGTACCATTGACCTTCTTCAAATCTATTAAATGGAAATCCTTGATTAGGAGGCACACTATTAAAATCAATTTTTCTACCTTCAACACTCCCAGGATGATAAGATAGAACAGATTCGCTAACTAAAACGATAGGTCCATTCTGAACATTTTCTTGCGTATAATCCAATGTTGCTAATATTGATTCTTTTGTTTCAAATGGTAAACCATATAATAAAGAAACCCCTAATTTAATTCCAGAAGTACTAATCTGTTTCATTGATCTTTCTATTTTTCTTTTATCTTGTCTTTTTGGAATGGAACTTAAAACTGAACTGTCAAATTGTTGTATTGCACAATAAAAATATTCAAAACCTGCCGCTATTGTTTGTTTGCCAAAAAGACTGATATTATCCCTACAATCAATAATTCCTTGCATTTTCTTTTCATAAGCTTCAGCAAACTCAATTTTGTCTTTATCTGTATAGTGTGCAAATTTGTCAAATCCAAAACTTCCGTCAACATAATTTCTTTTCTCCATCTTATTTTCCTCCATCTATCTTCTCCAATACCACTCTTCCTCTTAATCTACATATAAAAACTGAAACATTCTGTCTTCATCTTTAGGATCCTTATATGTAAACACTCTCTGTCTGTCATCTAATTTTCCTTGGAAATACTCTGAATTCCTTAAAAATTTATCAATACCTTCAACTTCTTTTTCATCAACAATTTCATCTGATTGTAATAAATCTTCAAACTCTATTTCAAATACAATTCTTGGTTTGTTTCTCTCAGAATCAGGTAAATCTATACTTATACCATTGATAATTTTATATTCTGTGGTAGGGGATTTGGATATTGTATTTAATATTCTATTCCCCATTATCTCTGATATTGAATCTTTCTCATTAAGTGAATTAATTTCCAAACTATATGATGAAACACATAATGTTGGAAAAAGTCCTGCAATATAACAATTAATAGTATCTAAATTTTGTCCAAGATAAATGAATCCTGTTTTTTTTTGTTGAGATTCTTGGCAAACTTCATTAAATGTTTTTAATATCTCCATTAATTCTTCCTCTTCGTTTATAATAAACTCATAATGAACACTTGGACCCTTTTGGTTTTGATCATACTGCCCCTCAATTCCTTTTTCAGATAATCTATCTTTTCTTTTTTTGAATGTTACAAGATTATCAATTGTTTTTTGAAGACCATATTTTTCAAAAGATTCTCTAAAATCAATTTCTAACTTCAAATCTCCGCTTTCATCATCTAATTTAATTGCTCCATGTAAAATCGCATTATTATGAAATATCTTTCCTCGTACTGTTGTAGCATAATTAAGATCTAAATCTTTATCTAACACTTGTCTATAATATTGTATAATGTTCCCTTCTGATATGAATCTTTTAACTTTTTCTTTATAATTTTCTTCCATTTTATTCCTCACTATCCTTATGTTTATATGAATCATTGATTCTCTTTGTTGTTTCTATCATCTAAACTCATATGTTTTTTTTTAACTCTGGGGAATTTACACCCATACTTGTTTTCATATGAACAGGAAACTTTTGCTGTTGAATAAAAGAGCTCATAAGGACAACTTATCCTTTTTTCAGATAAAAAATCTGGAGTATCCATGCTACATATTGGTTCATAATTAATCATTGTCATTTTATTTACTTCATTATCTAAATAATTCATTTTTCATTTACCTCTAAATATCGACATCCTTTTACAATAAAATATTGTGGTGCCCGTTACCACTAACTAATGACTTCCCTTATATAAAAATAATCCTTAATTCTCTTTACAAAGTGGAAAGATTTATAAACATTAACTGATTTTAATGAAAAATATGGTATATAAATTAGACAAACTCGACAATAAGATCATCGACGAGCTTTCAGTAGACTCAAGAAGAAGTCTAGAAAAGATAGCAAAAACTCTTAAAATAAGCAAGCAAATGCTTAATTATAGATTAAAAAATCTTTACAAAAAGAAGATTATCACCCAATTTACTACCTGGGTGGATAGTTCTGTTTTTGGAAGTTCCCTCGGATTTGGATTGTATATTAAATTAGACCATATTCCCACTGATTTTATTGAAAAAATTAAAAAAATTAAAAACATACATACTATTGTAGAAAGTTCTGGATCGTACGACCTATATATTAGTATTTTCTGTGATAATTCTATAACAGCAAAAAATCTTATTGAAAAAATAAAGAACCTGGCCAAAGGCCATATTACTAAATTATCATCTTTCTGTCATGCAGGATATAGATATAAATATCTAAATATTAAACAAAGAACAATATCTCCAGAAAGAATTAAACTATTAGATGCAAAAGACATAATTATTCTAAAAGAGTTAATGAAAAACTCTAGAATTAGCTTAAAGGAATTAGGAAAAAAAATAGATCTTAATTTTAAAACAGTTGGAATAAGAATTAGAAAACTAGAATTGAATAAGATTATAAGAAGATATACAATTAATTTTGATCATTCTAAAATATATGACCACATTTATTCTATAATGATTAAAGATGTTAATGTCAATGACGAAAAAATTAAAGAACTTTTTAAAAGAACTGAATCATTTGAATTTGTATCAACAAACTCTTTTGTGAATGCATTGGTTGTATCATTCTCATCAAATAACAAAGAAACTGTTCATAGGCTTCATAGAATTATTTCAGAAATGTTTCCAGAAGCCACAGATGTTCAATCTTCAATTATAATTAGATTTATAAAAAGAGATTGGTCCGGACTTTTAGAATAAACAAGAATCTCAAAATATTCAAATCCTTCCGAAGAGCTTATAAATGCTCAAAATATAATTTATTATATTTTGGCATGCCAAAAAATTTTATCAGAAATTTTTAGTGCATTTCGTAATTATATTTAATATATGATCGACAAAATCCAAAATCTCTATGGATTTAGTTGGTCAATTTGCGCCAAGATTGGACGAATCCCGTTTCGCAAAAAAAAACGCTGTTTTTTGCGAAAAAACGCTTAATTCCGCATTATGTGGGTGTTTAAGAGCAGTAATTACCAACAAGTAGCAACTCTACCGAAACATTTATAAAGTGGAAACGTACTTCTAATATTAGAGATGTTCATTTTGTTGTGGGAAACTATATCTCTTATAATGAAACGAGGAGTAAAAATGCCATTCAAAAGAGATTTTAAAAACGCTTATTTAGAAGTTGCAGACTTATTTAACTATTACAATAATAATACAATTAGTTGGAAAGCTCAAAAAGAAAATCTATCTAATTATAATCAAAAAGATTTTAGTGAATTTGGTTACTTATCAGGGCTTTTTACATGTTATATGAGTGTTGGTTTCACTTTTTTATTATTACCTACAACACTTTATTTAAGCCAATATGCAGGTGTTAAAAATGGAAATAATTAATCCAGAAAATACAGATTACCATATGCATTCATTCAATTATTCAGATGGTATGAATACAGTAGAAGAAATAGTCATATATGCAGGTAAAATTGGTTTAGAAACAATTGCAATAACAGACCATTCTCAATTTGTAATCGATAAACAAGGTTATGGTAAAAAATGTTCTAGAACATTATTGAGAAGATGGGGGAACCAACATAATGATGTTAAAGTTATTTTTGGAGTTGAAGCAGATATAAAAGATAAATATGGAGATGTTTGCACGGATATTCTTGGTGAAGAACCTGAATTTATTATTTTATCTGCACATAAAGATTATATTGATTGTAAAGATGAATGTATTAATCAAGCTTATAAAGTAGCTTTAAAAAAATATCATGATAAAATTAAATTTGTTGCTCATCCTTGCATAAAAGCTTATTCTAAGCATTTAGATATTGATGCTTTAGTTAAACAACTAAATGAATATAAGATTCCAGCAGAAATAAATGGGGCTAATCTTTTAAACAACAAAACAGATATAGACATGTTAATAAGAATGTGTTCTAAAATTGACAGAGTTTATGTTAATTCAGATGCACATACTTTAAAAGAGATGAAATATGCAAGACAGGAAGCATATAAATTCTTGGGAGAAAATAATTTTTTTAGAGGTAAATAAAATGGGATATGATATTTCAACACCATTCAAAGATCAAGTAATAAGAGATTTAATGATAATTTTTATTAGAGAAAATCTTAGAGGTTGGGAAGAAGTTATAAGTGAATATGGAATGCCTGGAGAAAAAGGTTTTGTAGACGGTCCATTAAAATCAAAAACAGAAGATAATTTACATTTAATCACACTGCATAACAGAACACCTTCAAGAGGAAGAGAATATGCTTACAGAATATGTTCATGGGTGGCTGTACAAGAAGGACATAAAAAATTATTTGAAGATATTAATGGAGAAAAACATTCTTTAAATTATATAATTTATGAAAGTGATGAAGACATTCCATTAGTTCCAAAAAATTCAGGAATTGAATTTGATAATACTAAAATAGAATTTGGAAAAATTGATGAAAATGGTTTTTATCCTGTTTCACAAAGTATAATTGATAATAGTGTTGCTCCATATCCAGAATTCTGGGATCAAGCAAATGAAGCTATGGAAAATGAATTAACAAATTTATCAGATTCATATGGTTATGACAAAAGCAGAAAATATAGAGAAATGTTTGACGAAATAAGAGTTAAATATGGTGAAATATTTTCAGTTATTAATATCCTTGATAATGATATGCCTTTAACAACAGATAATAAAGATGAAATTTTAAATAGATATTACATAATTTATGGCAAATGTACAAATAATGATGGCACATGGTCATTTGCAGAAGATTTTGATCTAATGTTGGCAAAAGCAGGGAGATTTAAAGGCATTCTTGATATGGACGGATTTGTTCAAAGAATAACTAAAGCAAGAGATAATTTAGAAAACGCAGTTAAAAATATTGATGAAAAAGTTATAACAGAACTAGGATATGAAATCCAAGATCATAATGGTCACTTATTATTATATTGTAACAAGGTGGAATAAATGGGAAGTAAAATTGGATTTTTAGGAGATATATTACCAGAAGAAGCAATTAAAGATATTAAAACTTATATTGTTAAAAAGATCACAGAAGAAAATCCAGGATCAGATACTGATTATAATATTAGACCAGGTTTAGAAAATTTAACAATTGGATATTATCCTCCACCTGAAGATAATTCTAAAGTTTATGATAAAGTTGATAATGAAAATGATAAATCTAAGGTAATTGAAGACCCTATGATAAATATCGCAATCTTAATGGATGGTAGTGGTTCAGTCACAGAAGAATTTTATACAGAACTTGTTGATAATCTAGTTGACAGATTTGAATATTTAAAAGTAGGTGCAGAAGGAAAAATATGTGTGATTAGATTTGGTCGTTGTACAGAATGTGATGGATGGTTAGATTTTAATAATGAATATTATATTGAAGATGAATTTGATCCATATTTAGATGGTCAAAGTAAAATTACAATTTCATATTTAAAAGATATATTAGATAGAAATAATGGTCCAACAGGGGTAATAATGTTAACAGATGGTGTTTTAAATAACCATGATGAAGTATTTGATTTTTTTAACACATGGGTTACTGATTCATATCGTAAACTAGGAATAATTCATTATAATTCGCCAAAATCAAGTATTGAATCAATACCTCATCAAATTAAACAATATGAAAATATAGCAGATGTTTTTTACGTTAAATCTTTAGATAATAAGAAATTTGCTAGAGATATATCAATCCACTTTAGTGCTTATTTAAAATATCTTACAAGAAGAGAACTTTATCCAGAATAAAATGGCAAGAAAATTTTTATCAGAAATATTGAAAGAAGAATCGATAAAAGAAGTTCATGATTTAATTACTAAGAAAATACTAGAAGATAATCCTGGAGCAGATATTGGTAGAGCAATAAGACCTGGAATAAAGGATTTAATAATTGATTATTATCCACCTGTTATAGATGGTGAGCAAATTGAAGAAGAAACAAGTATTGACGAACTTTCAGGATTAAAAGATGAAAACAAACCTAAAATATTAGAAGACCCTTTTGAAGATATTTGTATCATGTTAGACAATAGCACTTCAATAACTTCAAATATATATGATAAAATTGTTGATAATATTACAGATAAAATAATAGACTTACAAGAAGGATCTGAAGGAAAGATAAAATTTATAAGATTTGCAGGTAATGTGTATTCTTCAGAATGGATTCAATTTAAAAATTTAAATAATACTAAAAGTAAAATGAAACCATATATAGATGGTTGTAGCGAAATTAATATTAAAATGTTAACTGACTCTTTAATTAATTATGGTAGACAAATCGGAGTTATTATGATTACTGATGGTGTTATAGAAAATCATGATGAAGTATTACACTATTTTAAGAAATGGGTTAGTAAAGATAGAAAACTAGCATTAATATATTTTGATTCTCCAGGAGTTTGTTATGATACAATTCCAAAACAAATTCAAGATTATATAGATATAGCAGATTTATATTATGCAAATTCATCATTTGTAAATAATATTCCAAATATTATTTCTATTAAAGTAGACAAATACATTAGATATCTTACAAGAAGAGAACCTTTCCCAGAGTGTGAATGAAATGAACTTAGAAAATATAACATTTGACGAAGATGGAGAATATTATCTAGTAGATGACGGCCATATAACACAGGCAGATGATTATGAATTTATTAGTAAAGCAAATATTATGGAAGATGATTATAAAGAAAATATATTTTATGTAACTTTTAAAGACAGTTTTCTTGGCGATTTTGAAAATGAAAGTATAGCAAGAGATTTAGATGAACATCTTGAAAAACTTGAAGGAATTGAGAAATTATATTGGGAAGATAGTGAATATTTTCATATAACATATAAAGAAGGACAAGATCTACCTACTTTAATAAAATCAATTGATGATTATTTGATAAAATTATCTAAAGAGGAATAAAATGCAATTAGAAGCGATGAGATTAGCTTTAGAAGAAAATTTAACTGGAAATATTATTTTTCAGGAAAATAAAGGAATAAAATTTTTATTACATTATGCTTTCTTACAAGTGAAAGGTATAACTAAACAATATAATTATCTTATTAAAGGTTTAATATTAAAACCAGAAAACACATATGGAAACCAAACAACTTATCAAGTTTCAATAGAATCAGAACCAGAAAGAAAAATCCCGCTTTTCCATACAAATGAATTTGAATTTGAAAGTAAATATATCGAAACTCCATCTGATATCATTGAATCAATCAAATCAGATAACTTTGCACCTTGGGGATTTAATCCGCACAGTAAATTAATACTGGAACCAGGAGAAGTAGATAACCTATATGATTTATATGGATCTGATTTTGTGAAACAATTAGATGACCTGCAAGTAATTGATTTTTTAAAATTAAATTTCTTAGAAAAATCTCATAGTATATATTTACGTTTAAAAAATCACGAGAGTGACAATAAGTATACGATCACAATTCCAGCAAATTACCCAGATATTTTGTACAGATCTTAATAAGTTCTAATCATTTTTTCAAGATTTTTTCTTGCAAACCAAGTAAAAGGACCACCAGGTAACGAGTCAATATTTAATGTCCCATTTTTTTCTAAAACTTTTTCTTTAAGTTCCTTACAAAGTTCAGTATCATATTTAATTTTATCAGCAAATTTATTCAAATAATTAGCATGAATATAATCTACTCCTTCAAAAGCGAATAATAACCCGCCGCCAATCATTAAATATGCTTGTAATAGTTCCATAATTAGTTACTATACGCTTTATATTTATAAATTTTACTATAGAAAAATATAAATACAAGCTTATTCTACTTAACATTAGCTTGGAAACTTGGTTCCACAGAGTTCTTCAAACCCTTGCTGGAGAGATAAAAATGAAAGCAAGACTAGAAAGTATATTAGAAATAGAACACTATAAAGGAGATTTCTATAGGACAGGTACAGAAAAAGGTCCTGACAATTTCTTAATACCGGCAGACCATTATGCAAAGATAGAAGTTAGTTCAGATAGAGATATAACAGAAGTAAAAATACAACCGCAACATCTATATCCTGATTGGGAAAGAATGAATGATAAAAGAATTAAAATCTTTGATGATAAAATCAAAGAGATCATACAACAAAAACCAACTATAGAATTTGAGATCGATAAAGATGGAATGTATGCTCCAATTTACGAGCAAATTAAACAATATTTGTAAAAATAACTGTCAGGCATAAACAGTTACTCAACTTCGGTTACCCTCAGGTCGTATAGCTGTTTCTGCGAAGCAAGTCAATCATGCAATATAGACAGTTATGTCAAAATAAAAGAAAAAAATTATATTACTTTCATATTAAGTGCAAGAGTTTCAAGAACTTTTAACTGGCCATTTTCCCAGACAAAAGTCCATAACTGATCACTTATACTTGTGTAAATCTTATCTTCATAATCTCGTTTAAATGTTAATGTAGTTGTTACTTTAACCTTAACATCAGTTCCAAACTTTTCATAACTTAAAACATTAAATTTCATGTCAAGATATGTAGAGTAAGCAAACAGATCGTCCATAACTACTTCAGTCATAGTTGTATCAAACCTTGAACTGATATCGCTTAAATAAAGTTCTTTATCTTCTGTCATCATAGCTTTTCTTTGATTATCAAATACTCTGCTTACTTCAGCTTTCTCTTCAGATGTCACTTCAGAACTAACCAGATCCATATCATCAATATCTTCATAACTGTATTGAGGCATATATTCTAGATCATCTTTAACTTCTTCAGTATCCATAGGTTCAATAAAATAACCTACATCATCTTCTTCGACATTATTCTGACCAAGTGCGTCAACTAATAATGCTACAATCACTCCTGCGGTAATTATAAGCAAAACTAACATAACAATAACGAGACTTTTATTTGTTTGAGCCATTATAATAATTGAACAAAAATCATTTATATATATTTGTATTGTTGATTACTACTACAATTTAATATATGTTACCAGGTATGGTCCTATAAAAAACCACATAATTTATAAATAAAACCCATTTTTCCATAAAATTAGGTGAATATTTATGAGTATAAGACATGTAAGAAGACCATATAGAAATCCAAGAGTAAGGTTAGTAAGACCAAAGACTTTTAAGACAGAAGAATCTGCAAAAGCATATGCAGAAAAACAAGGTATTAAAAGTTATGATATAGTTAATATCAAAAATGATGAAGCTAATACTAAAAAATTAAAGGTTGTTCCTAAATAATTATTTCTTTTTATATTAAGATAAAAAACATTAGCGCCAGGTTTATGAGCGTAGTGTACCTTTGTAGTACTTTCATTAAATAACCTGTGATGAAAACTTGTTCCGACACGAAGTATTAGGAACATTAGGAAAACTTGTTTTCCTTAACGGTCGTAATCACTCTAAATTACTGTAAAATACGGAGCGCGCTAATACTTAATAATCAAAACATTTAAATAGTTAATCAGTCATCAATATTTCTATGAGAAAATCAGCTAAAACAAATTTGAACAATTTAGCTAGATTTTATTTCTATTTTTGGTATTAGAGGATTGATTTAGAATACTAAATCAAGACCTCATGCATTAAGTTTTTATTTAGTATATTCTATGTCATTTCTTCTCCATAAATAGGATTATAATGTTGATATAGACATTGTAAACAAAAAAATTATAAACGGAGTGAAAAAAATGATAATAAGATTTAAAAAAGGAATAAACGGGGAAACCCTGGAAGAAATAGTTAAAAAAGCAAAAGCAGTCAACCTTGAAGCAGAAGTTATTGATAAAGGAACAGAATCAATAAGACTTGTAGGAATAAAAGGCGACACATCAAAAATAGATACAAATTATTTTTTAATTAATAATATCGAAGAGGTGGTAAGAATAACAAAATCATATAAACTAGTATCAAGAGAATACAACCAAAAAGACAGAATAATAGAAATAAATAACGTCAAAATTGGCGGAGACAATTCAATCTATATGGCAGGACCATGTTCTGTTGAAGATAATGAAGAACTAATGTTAGACATAGCACGAAAAGTAAAAGAAAAAGGTGCACAAATATTCAGGGCAGGTTCATATAAACCAAGAACAAATGCATTCTCATATCAAGGAATGAGAAAACAAGGTTTGCCAATATTGAAGAAAATCAAAGATGAAACAGGATTATTAATTGTAACAGAAGTAATGGATACGAGAAGAGTAGAACTAGTTGCAGAATATTCAGATATTATTCAAGTAGGTACAAGAAACATGCAGAATTTTGAATTGTTAAAAGAAGTTGGCAAACAAAACAAGCCAGTTCTACTCAAACGTGGAATGTCAGCATCTTTATCAGAATTCTTAAACGCAGCACAATATATTGTTAAAGAAGGAAATAAGAATGTTATGCTTTGTTTAAGAGGAGTCAGACCAACAGAAGATGGAATGAGAAACATGCCTGATTTAGGTGCAATAAACTATCTTAAGAAAGAATCAAATCTACCTGTTATCTTTGATCCAAGTCATGCTGCAGGTAAAAGATCTTTAGTTGACCCGCATAGTAGACAAGCAATAGCAGGCGGTGCAGACGGATTAATCATAGAAGTACATACAGACCCAGATAATGCTGCATCAGATGGTCATCAAACTATAACACCAGATTCATTTGGTAAAATTGTACAGTATGGTAATAAATATATAGAAACATTTGGAAGGTACTAATTTACAAAATCTTTCACAATAATCTTTATATACTCTATAGTCTATACTGCTAATCATGAATATACTCCAAGAAATTATTGACTACAAAACTAATGTAGAAATACCAAGATTAAAAAAGGAAATTAAGAAAGAATGCATTATAGAAAGCAGTAGAAATTTCAAAGCTTCATTAAATTCAAACAATCTCGCTTTAATAGCAGAAATTAAATATTCATCACCATCACAATTTAGCAAATACAATGAATTAAAACCGATCAGAGAAAATTTTAATGTCAATGATTGTTTATTTCCGTATAGAGAACATGCATCAGCAATTTCAGTTGTAACAGATAATCAATTTTTTGGAGGATATGTAGATTGGCTTCCTCATGTACAAGCTTTAACAATTCATCAGAAAATTCCAGTATTAAGAAAAGATTTCATTATCAACAAACTTCAAATAGATCAATCAAGAGAATATGGTGCCGATGCAATATTATTAATCGCTTCAATATTAACACCAAAACAAATAATCCAATTTTATGATAAGGCTAAAGAGTATAATATGGATTGTTTAGTTGAAGTTCATTCTTTAGATGAACTAAAAATGGTGTTAAATGAAACTCCTGCAGATATAATTGGGATAAATAATAGAAACCTTAATACAAATAAAATTGATATAAACAACACATTAAAACTAGCAGAACATATCCCAGATAATATAATAAAAGTTAGTGAAAGCGGATTTAACACAAAAAATCAAATTAATAAAATTAATAACATTGTTGATGGAGTTTTAATTGGCACTTCAATTATCAAATCTAAAGATATTGAAAGAAAAATCAATTATTTAGGTTTTTAATATTATTACTATTATGTTCTAGCGAAAAATTTATAAATGATAATCGCTAAGCCATTAAATAGGGATTGGTATGGCATTAAATAAAATTGTAAATGAAAATTATGAAATTACTGCAGATGAAAAATCTGTAAATACAAATTATGGTTTAGTTGGAACAATATTTGCTGTTGGAACTTCTGCTGCAACTTATATGTTCATATCAGCAAATAATATTGCAGCAAAAGAAGGTGTTGGTAGCATATTTACTAATGATGCTTGGTTTTCTACATGGGGGAATGAAGTTAATGCTGGATATTGTCTTATGAATATTATGTTGGGAACAGTTCTTGCATTACCTACTTTATATTGTGGAATTAGTGATTTAATTGGTAATTATATAAGTTCTAATAACAAAGTTAGTATTGATGTAAATAAAAAAAATATTAAAGAAAGTAGGTCTTCACTTTCTGGAAGAAAAGATTATGATTTTGATTATGTTACATCAATTGAAGTTAAACAAAATTCTTTAGATAAAATAATTAATAGGGGTAGAATAATTATTAATACATTGAAAATTAATGATGATGGTATAGGTAAAAATAAAAAGTTAATAAATAAAAAAATCATTATTCCTCATCAGCTAAATCCATCTTCTGTTCAAGATGAACTTAAAGAATCATTATTAGATTATACTTTTAATATTTAATTTCTATAAACATTTATAAAGTTAAATAATTATCTATTTGATGAGGTGGATACTATGGAACTTGAAGAAATAAGACAACATTTAGATCGATTAGACCATTCATTAGTATTAATTCTAGCAGAAAGAATGTCTTTTATTCCAATGGTAGCAAAAGCTAAAATGGATAAAGATTTAGAAAGATTTCAACCCGAAAGGGAAAAACAGATTATTGAAGCAAAGAGAAAGATGGCAGAAGAACTTGATGTAAATCCTGATATGATTGAAGACATTTTTAAGAGAATAATTGGTGAAGCGCATAGAATCCAGAAGGAAATTATTGGTAAATAAATAATAGTATTAGCGCCCAGCGTAGTATTCGATAAACTTTTCTAGGAATGAAAACTTGTTCCGACACGAAGTATTAAGAACATTTGGAAAACTCTGTTTTCCTTAACGTTCGTAATCATTCGGATTCTAACATTTTAACGGAGCGCGCTAATACAATAAATTAGCAAAACATTTATATATGAAAAGCGCATATGACTTATTATGATATTAACAAATAAAGTGCCCAACTAACTATTTCTTCTAGATTATCATATATTAAACATTATTTACATTTTTATCAAGATTTGTTGAAAATGTCTCGTTCGGGACAATCGTGCTGATTGGCAAAATGCCTTGTAACGATTGCAAACCTCCCGTACTCGAGGCCGGTACGACAAATGTCCCTCACTGGCCTATAATGGCGACATTTCCAACAAATCCAATTTTATCCATAACATTTAAAAATCATAAACAATTTGAGGTATATAAAATGGCAGAAAAACAAATCGGAATTACTATAAAAAAAGAAGACGAATTTTCAGAATGGTTTCAACAAATAATACTTAAAGCAGATTTAGCAGATTATACAGCTGTATCAGGATGTATTGTATTCAAACCTGCTTCATATGCAATATGGGAAAAATTAGTATCTGTTATAGATAAAGAATATAAGAAAACAGGAGTAAAAAACGCTTATTTCCCATTATTCATACCAGAATCCATTTTAATGAAAGAAGCAGAACATTTTGCAGGATTCACACCTGAAGTAGCTTGGGTAACACATTCTGGAAATACTAAATTAAATGAAAGGTTAGCTATTAGACCAACTTCAGAAACAATTATGTACGATTCATATTCAAAATGGATAAGATCACATAGAGATTTACCTTTAAAGATTAATCAATGGAATAATGTTATAAGATGGGAATTTAAACATCCTGTACCTTTTTTCAGAACACGAGAATTTTTATGGAATGAAGGTCACACTGTTTTTGCAACACAAGCTGAAGCTGTAGCAGAAAGAGATGTAATTCTAAGTATTTATGAAAATTTTCTAAAAGATTATATGGCACTTCCATATATAATTGGTCAAAAATCAGATAAAGAAAAGTTTGCAGGCGCTTTATTTACATGTTCATTAGAAATGTATATGCCAAATGGAAAAGCTATCCAAGGTCCTGACTTTCATCATGATGGACAAAACTTTGCAAAAGCATATGATATCAAATTCAAAGATACAGAAGGAAATTCACAATATGCATGGCAAAATACTTGGGCAATCACAACTAGAATGTTAGGTGTAATGTTTGCAATACATTCAGATAACAAAGGATTAGTACTTCCACCTAAATTAGCACCTACACAAATCATAATTGTTCCAATATTTAAAGACGATAAAATTAGAAAACAAATTTTATTAAAAGCAGATGCAATTAAGAAACAGTTATCAAAACATACAATTGAAATTGATGATAGAGAAGAATATACACCTGGTTGGAAATTTAATGAATGGGAAATGAAAGGTATTCCAATTAGATTAGAAATAGGTCCAAAAGATTTAGCAGCAAATCAGGTAGTTTTAGTAAGACGGGATACTGGTACAAAAGAGATGATAAAAATCCCTGATTTAAAAGAAGTAGTTGCACAACAACTTGACGATATGCATGATAACCTATACAAAGTTGCTGATAAACTTTTAAAAGATCATGTGATTAAAGCAGATACTTGGGACGAATTTGTTAAAGGTATTAAGGATAAGAAAATTGTATTAATTCCTCATTGCGGTGAATCTGAATGTGAAGATTGGGTTAAAGAAAAATCAGGCGGAGCTAAATCATTAAACCGACCTTATGATGAAAACCAACCAAAAACCATTAATAAAAAACAATGTATCCACTGTAAAAAACCAGCAAAATACTTAATGCATTTTGGTAAGAGTTATTAATTATTTTCTTTTTTATACCACTGTCTATATCGCATAAGTAACTAGTTTCACAGAACCTGCGAGTCGACCTGAGGCTACATGTTAATGTAGCCGAAGCTGAGTGGTTTATAAGTTCCATAGGAACTTACCTTTCTCATCTTAATGCCTGACAGTGGTATTAAAATGTCTTCACAGTAAAACCTACATTTAACCTGGCATTATTATCTTTATCTAAATGTACTTCTAAATTAGCCTTATAATCGTCAAACGACCGTTCAACACCAATAGCTTCTTCAGGAGATTGATCATATAAATCAAGTTTCAAATACAACTTATTTTTGCTAAAATATTTAAAAATCCCGCCAGAATAAATCAGATTCTCTGTTGTAGATGGATCATTAAATAAATACAACTCATGAAACATATTTTTATGATTCATTCCAACCATTTGTCTGAAATCTCCTCCTGTAAAAATTTCTGTTTTTCCATAATATTTCTCCTTTGAAAATCCTAGATTAATACTATTTTCAACTTCGCTGGTAAATCCAAGTCTTAAATCAAATTCATTATATTTTGCACCTACACCTAAATCCACTACAGAAAAATCTTCATCTGTTAGATATTTTTTAGTTGCAACATTATATCCTATTGCAAGATCATAATCAAAATCATCTCTGCCAGAATAATATCCTAATTTTGCACCTGTATCCTGATCATTTATCCTGAAATTACTGGTATATTTTTGATTTCCTTTAGAATAATCAGCCCCAATTATATTTCCGTTAACATCATTGTTTCTAAAACTTACAAGAATTTCTTCATATTCTTCTTTAGCAGTTTTTATTCCTTTAGGAGAACTAATTGGTTCAATATTACCATCAGGTGTTATAATTTTAACAGGATCCTTACTAGCTATAACTATCTCTTTATTTTTATCTAATCCAAAATACTTGTACAAATAATACTCATCCATTACTTTAGAAATATATTTTCTTGTTTCTTCAGGCATTGAAGAATACCAATCATCACCTTTAGTTTCAAGCCTATGTAATAATCCTGCTTTAGTACTTGAAGATCCAGGTCCTGCATTATAAGCTGCTAAAGCTTTAATTGGACTTTGAAATTTACCTTGCATATGTGCAAAATAACTTGTACCACAAGTAATATTTTTCATTAAATCTGTTAATTCGTTCTTTTCAAGACCGCAGAACGATTTAGCTGTAGCAGGCATAACTTGCATGTAACCAATTGCACCTGCATGAGAAACAGCATCTTTATTATGATTTGACTCTACTTTTCCTATTGCTTTAACCATTTCTGGTTCAACATTATAATGTACTGCAACTTCGTTAATAATTTGATTTTCATTTAAATCTGCATAACAATTAGTTGCAGATCCAAGTATTACCGATCCTAATATAAATAACCCTCGTTTCATTATTGCACCTCGCATTAAGTAAGAACTAACCTATCCTCATAATAAAGTTAAATAACCATGTAATGTATATAAGAATAAGTAGTATAGTTCTATACTTATGTAATTCTCAAAAGAGTAGTATAATTTACTAATACTTGTAATTATATATCTGTCTGGATTAATACTACAGTAAGGTTAGATATTTATATTATGGAGGGCAAAAATGGCAGATTATAATAAAAAACAAAGAATTATTGATTATTTTTCGGATAAACTATTAGAAAATAAAAACCAAATTTATTCTGATTTTATATATAAAGACTATAACAATAAATTAACAAACTTTTTTTATAATATGTCACCTGTCAGAATGATTAATTCTTTTCAATTAAAAAATGAATTAAATTATTTTGGGATAAGTAAAACATTAAATGAAATTGTTTATCATATAAATCAAGAAAAAAATCCAGAAACTATTGGTGTTTTAACAGATATTTACAACAATTTTGATGATAAAAGAAAACAATTAGATGTGTCATTTGAAAAGCTTAATTCCTTAAATTATTTTTATCATATAATGACTCTTAGAAAACCAAGCACGATATTCGTGTAGTATTTTTTACTACTAATAGCATATAAATACGTGTCTGGATTAATACTACACATATCAAAAAGGAGGTGTGTTTATGGAGGATCGTTTTCGTAAAATATACGGAAATAGTGCAGTAAAAATAAAAACATTTAAAAAGTATTGCAGTTTATTATACTTTAACTATACAATAAAAGGGGTAAAATACAAAGCAATCGCTTTTTAATTATGGAGGCTCAAAATGGAAGAAACTGAAAAAATACTATATGATATTGGTTTTAAAAAAAATGAGGCAAAAGTTTATCTTTCACTTGTAAAATTAGGTGAAAGTACTGCATGTAAGATCGCAGATGTAAGCAAAATATATAGAGCAAATGTCTATGAAGCACTTGAAAATCTTATTAAGAAAGGTGTAGTTACTTATATTATTAAGAAAAATGTTAAACATTTCTATGCAACTGATCCTGAAAATTTAATTAATGATTTTAAGAGTAAAGAAGCAAAATTAAAACATATTATTCCTCAATTAAAAATTAATCATACTTTAGCTGAAAAAAAGGGTGAAGCACATGTATATGAAGGAATTAAACCCTTTTTCGATATTTATTATGGTTTTTTAAGGTTTAATGAACCAATTTTAGTATGGGGAATACCAAAAATCGCAATCCCTAAATTTAAATATATGATTGACAATTATCATAGAGAAAGAATTAAAAAGAAAATAGTTAAAAAACACATTTACAATTCTGATGCAACTGAAAGAATAAACTTTGTTAATTCTATGGAATACACTGAAGCAAGAACATTACCGCCAGAATTTGATTCACAAGTTGAAACAGCAGTTTGCGGTGATGAAGTAATAATTGTTGATTGGAATGACCCAGTAACAGTAATTTTGATTAAAAACAAAAACTTAGCAAATTCGTATAAAAAATATTTTGAAATCTTATATGATAAAGCTATTCCTGGAAAAAAAGTTAAAAAAGTCAAATTGTGAGGGGTTAAAATGGGTATAATAGATAATTTAATTAGTTATAGTCTTTATATATAAAATTAGTTATAAGAATAAAATTATTAAAAAGCAGAAAAAGTTAGAAATTCAAAATTACAGAAAGACTATTGAAATGGAATTGTTGGAAGGAGATTCTAACGTTAATGATTTATTGGAAGATTATTTTGAAAAATTTAAAGAATATGCAAAAGATAACATATTGGTTAATTCTTCTTTATATTTAAAAGAAAATATTGATGACTATATTAAATTTGTAAAAAATAATCTTAATACATATCATGATAGGTTAATGTCAAGAGTAAATAATAATGAAACTAATAATGTTCATTTTGAACAGCTTATAAAACATTATATTAGTTGTTCAGAAGAATATTGTTTAGCAACCTTACATCAATAAAATATTATTAACATACAATGTCGCCATGCGAAGTACTCGATAAAAAGAATTAAGATTCAAATACCCAAACAGTTTGTTTATCATCAACATTAAATCTGCTTTTTTGAATATTTCTGTATCCATGAGAACTTAAATAATCAATTACTTTTTGATGACTTTCAAGAGAAAACTTTTCATTATCATATATCGGTTTGAGAAATTCTTTAGCAATATCATCAAAATCATCTTCAAGTTCTGTGTTTTTAGCAGAACCGTTAGCAATAAAATAATCCATCAATATCAGATTTTTATTATTCCCAATAAAATTCTTAATATTATGATGCATTATATCATTTTGTTTTCTTGTTAAGTATAAAGTTAATCCTTCAACTACAACAGCAATTTTACCTTCATAATTAAGTGTAAAATCGTCTAATACATCTTGTTTTACCATAACATAGTTATTTGTATTTTCAAACCCTTTTGACTCCTTATATTCGATAATTTCAGGCAAATCTGAGTCAATAACAAAGGTATTTGGCAGTTCTTTTGATATTACATATCCTAATGGGCTTAATCCGCAAGCACCTATAAATAAGTAATCAGGATTAAATTGTTTAATTTCTTGTTTGATAGCCATATATCTTTGAGATAATTCATCTGGAAATGAAATCTTTCTGTAAGAATTAATTAAATCGTAGTTTTTACAATTTTTATTGTCAATTTTGATGAAGAAATCAGCTTCATGTCCTTCCATTAATTGTTTTCTTACTAGTCCGAGATATAGTTCAAAGTTGCTGACAAAACTTGTTTCTACAATAGGATTTTCTGTTTTAATCATTCTATAACCTTAATTATATTCATACTGATTTAATAATCGATGTTGTATTTTTTAATACTATTTGTTATCTTTACTAATCATATCTAAATATTGTGGGTATGTTACATTTAAATGTGTTTTCCTATATTCTTCATATTGTGAGTATAAAATAGCGCTAAATCTACCAGACATATCTTGAGTTTTATTAGAATCGTCAACTAATCTATAACCTTCAGGATTTGATCCAGGATTGTGTGTTGCTTCAATTTTATCTTTTTTATTAAGATCTTCCCAAACAACTCCTAATTTTATATTATCTGATGGTAAAACTGCTTTATCATCAGGTTTAGTATCATAAAGACCTGATTGGATTGCAAAATTTTGTGAAGCAAGATCTACATTAGCAGTTTGTCCACTTGCAGGATTATTTTTCTGTGGTCCAAGAAAAGCTGCATAAGGATCAACAGCATTATCTTGATCAAGAGACTCTGTATGAATTTGCATTTGACCATCTTTAGAACCTGGTGGGGGTGCTCTTGTTTGTTTATTCCTTCCTTCTTGTTTTTTTCTATTTTCTTCCGGATCTTTCAATACCCCATTAGAATCAAGAATTTTAACAATTGGTTTAGGATATGATGGAGTCAAATCTTTTACATAATCTTCAAATGAATAATCTGGATTTTCTTTTTTTATAACAACGTATGATGCATATAGAGAAGGATCATATCCAGGATATTTCCCTTTCAATTTTAAATGTAATTCTTGATCAGCTTTACTTAATGTAATTTGTTCTCCATTACAAGTTGTTTGGGTATTTGTATATTTTTTAGGATGTGGAGATGTACCTGGATATTCTTCTCTTATTTTTTCAATAGGTTTTACTGGTTTCTTAGCAGGAGCTCTATTAGTTGTTGGAGCAGACCCTCTTCTCCTTTGGCTTGATGTTTTTTTCCCAGATGTTTTCTTAGTCGCTACTGCTTTTTTCTTAACTGGTTTCTTCACTGCTGCTTTTTTAACAGGTCTTTTACGCGGAGATTTAACTTTAGAATTTAAAGATTTAAATCTCGTATCCACCATCTTATATTTTAAACTCGCTTCATTTTCTTGAGCTTCATTTTCCGCATACTTTTGTGCAAATTTAAAATCACTTAAGGCAGTCTTTAGATTATTAGTGCCAAAATTAATATCACCTTTCTTCATGTAAAGATCAAATGCAGGTTTGATAGCAATACTTTCAGTTAAAGCAATTAAAGCCGTGTTATATTGTTTATGTGCAATCTCAAAATCTGCTAAATCAACTAAAGTATCATAATGTTTAGGATTTAATTCTAATATATTCTTAATTGTAGACCTTTTTTCATCAGCATTATTATATATTTTATCTTTCATGAAAGTATAATATTTGTCAGATAAATTAATTAAAACCTCATTTGTTTTAATCTTATATTTGGACATTGTAATTTGATTATTAAGATTACTTTTAATTAAATCGAGAACATTATTTAAATTTGAAACAGATTCATCTAATTCATCTAAACCATAATGCATTACCCCTTTATTAAAATGGTATAATATTGTATCTTCTAAATCCAAATCATTAACATTAATTTCATCTAATAATTTAAAATTATTATTCCCCAATTCTCTTGAGATATCAATAAGCCTAACTGCAGCTTTATAATTTTTATTATCAAGTTTAAGTATTTCGCCATAACATTTTGCTGCTTTTTTTAATTTACCTGATTTAATATGTTCTTCAGATAATTTAAAAAAATAAGGAAATAATCTTTTAATTAATATAGGATTATCTTCTTTTTGAAGCTGAAGATATGCATTATTATAATAAGGTATTGACTTTTTAAAGTTATTTTGATTTAATAAATATAAGTCCCCCAATAATAAATTAGACTCTATATGAAATTCATTTAATTTTAATGCATTTTCTAAATCAGGTATCATTTTATTTGAATCAATATCATGAATGTTTTTTGCCCTTTGATAATATAAAGCAGCAGTAGGATCATTTTCAATTAATATATCAAGATATTTAACGATTTTATCAGGATCTCCATTTTCAGAATTTTCATCTAATAATTGCCTTACTACTTCTTTAAAAATAGTTTTATTTTTATTAATATAATCATAAAAATTCAATTCAATTTTAAAAAAATCTTCATAACGTAGAGTATTAGGTTCATGCATATTTTCTTTATTTAAATAATTAATAGGAGATTTTAATACAATTTCATAAAG
>JBHPGL010000015.1:0-22628 GCA_042570655.1 Nanobdellota archaeon
ACTTAATATTAATCCCTTTCAAGAATAAATCAAAATCATTAATCATCCCAATCATAATCACATTTGTTACAGTTATACTCTATTTTTGGACCAAAAGGAATATCAAAAAAATACCAAACCACACCTACTCCAGCTAGCCCATAACAATCTGTTCCTGCACCAATCGCTGTAAATATACTAATACCAAAAGCTAAGTTTAAAAGATTACGGTCTTTTTCCTTTGTTATATCATCACTTTGACATTCAGGACATATAATATCATCTACGCTCATAAAATTAAAGAAATGTAGTAATCATATATAAATTTTACCACTATTCAGTGACTTTTGAGTGGTCCGTGCCTTTTTACTACACTATTTTTTATCCCTCTCCCGTAGAAAACTTTAAATACCTCTATTTTATCCAATACCTTAATGCTTGAAAAAATCAATCCTTTTAAGAAAAAGGAAGAGGGGGTCAAACAAAAGTTATTTCATGTAGCTATAACTATGAACTGTAACAAGAAATGGCTTAAAAATAAAAGACAAGAATTCTTAGCTAAAATTGATCAAGAAGAATTAAAAGATAAATTAAAACAATTTAATAAAGAACATTATGTTAAAAGGTTAAGAATATTAAAAGAAATTGCACATGAACAAGTTAATCAAGACATTCCAATTATATCATTCTATGTATTACCTTCCAATTTTGAATATCAAGATTCAATGATAGACGAACTAATTGTATTTTTCCAAAATTTAGTTGACGACCAACATATCCATGATAACCAAGTTAAGATTTCTGTATTAGGAAAATGGTATGATCTACCTCATGAATTAACGACATCAATTAAAAATATTATTAATGCAACAAAAGATTATGACAAATATTTCCTAAATCTTTGCATAAACTATGACGGCCAGGAAGAAATCATTGATGCTTGTAAAATGATTGCCAGACAAGTTAAAAATGATAAGATTGATGTGGATGCAATCAGTAAAGATATGGTTAAAGAAAACATTTACTCATCATATTTCTTACCACCAAATTTAATAATTAAAAATGGTTTGCCAAGAAATTCAGATTTACTTTTATGGGATTCTCATAAATCAAAAATTATTTTCACAAAGAAAGAATGGCCAGAATTCACAAAACAAGATTTTCTAAATATTATTTCACACTTTAAATAATTAAAAATATCTACAGTATTTGCAATTTTCTACATTTTTGCCATAGGACACAGACTCTGTATCCCTCAAATATGGCAATCTTATATAAATATTTTATGGTTATTTTGTCACCAATTATTGACGACAAGGTTACCACTGCCAAGTTATCTTAAGTGAGTTATTTATAAGAGAAAATTTTAAATAACCGATATATATCCTATTGGTTATGTGGTCAGCAAAATTCAAATTATCTGATAAAAATAACCCAATAGTTCAATTAGTTAAAGAAACAAAGACAATCATATATTATTATCCTCTTAATCATTATACTAAAGATAAGAAACATTATTTTTTAGCAACAGGTATTGTTGAAGGAGAATATCAAGATAAGTTCTTTAAAGAGTTAAAAAAGATAAAAAATAATAGAAATGTAGAGAATTTAGAAATAAATAGTAATTCATTTATCATATTGACGTCTGCAAAAGTTGCAAATAAGTATATTGATTTATTTTATAATCCTGCAATTATCCATTTAAAACCAGCAATAATTTATCCAGATGGATTTGAAGAACAAGAAATTGTAAGTTTTGATAGAAGTGTTATTGAAAATATTGTCAAAGTGGGGAAAGAATTATATGGTCTTAAACTATCTTATCTAAAGCAAAAGAAAGTTAAAAATATTGGCGTTTTTAATATCTTACCAGACTTAACAGAAAAACAAAAAGAAGCTGTTACATTAGCAATGAAAGAAGGATATTATACTTATCCAAGAGGTGCTGATGTTCAGGATTTGGCTAAAATGAAAAAATTGTCTTTTTCTACGTTTCAAGAGCATTTGAGAAGAGCTGAGAATAAATTGATGCCTTTTTCTGTTAAAAAGTTATAGGGATATATATCGGTATAAATTTAATATTAATTCTCTTGATAGTAGTAATTACCGGGATAAACCTAATTGGTAAGGTTCTAATCTTTAAGATTAGGAGGAAACTCTTGGAGGTTCAAATCCTCCTCTCGGTGTATCAAAATGAAAAATCAAACAACAAAATCCAATTATTTTAGAAATATGAAAGAAACTTCAAGGATAGCACAGACCCATTTATTTTTAATGTTAAAAGACAAAATTCCTAACCACATCAAGAATGATTTTCATCTTTTCCCTAATATTAGAAAAGAAAAGATATGGGCAAGACCTTGGGTAATAAGAATGGCGTATGAATTAGGAGGAGGGAAAGATTGGAGAAATTTTACTAAATTGGGTGCAATTCTTGAATTAGAGAATATATCAAATTATCAATCTAATGCTTCTTTTGATTTTAAGTATGGAGTTTCGGAAGAAAACGATAGAATGAAGCAAATAATTGTGTCCTTTATATCAAGAAGTCTTGTACAGACTTTTATTGAGGAATCAATTGATGATAAAGATTTATTGTTGGAATGCTTAAGATTAGTTAATGAAATTGATTTTTATAATTACTTGGGTCAATATAATGAATTTGATAAGATGAATATTAAACATTTTAATTTAGATATGGATTACGAAGAATATTTTGATGTATATCTCATGAGATGTTATTCATATGGTGGAGTTTGGTTAAAGAATATCTTAGCATTGGGGTTGTTGTTCTCTGAAGATAAAAATTATGATTATCTAAAAGTATTACAACATTTTGGCAAGATTCTTGGTACTGGTTGGATGGTTTTAAATGATGTTACAGATTATTTTATTGAAGCAGGAGAACATGGAATGAATTACAAATTATCTTCAGATGAGTTCAAAGATGTTTGGAATGGTAGAATTACATTACCCATTTTTCATGCTTTGAAAACTGGGAATGATTTTGAGGTAAAATTTATATTCAATATTCTTAATGGTAGAATTAGTAAATCCAATAAAAATACAAGTAAGTTATTTGAAATATTATTAAAAAGGGAGAGTTTAGATTTTGCTTATTCTATTGCAAACTATTTCAGAAAAAGAGCTAAAAATATTATTAAACAAATACCTTTAGAAAAAAGACACTATCTATCAATATTTGCAGATGCAATTAAAAGTAATAAATTTGTATTTGAATTTAGAAAACATGGATTAAAAGTAATTTCTATTAATAGTGGAATTAAAAAAAAATTAGTACAATTTGAAAATGAAACCTAAAATTAAACCATTAATATCAGTAAATGAACAGGCTCTTGATATAATCAGAGATGGAATAAGAGAAGGTAAATTCAGGAATAAGAGTCATGCTTTTGAGTATGCTAACAATTCACTTTTACTTTAAGTTCTCCTTACTTTTCAATATCTTCTTTTTTGAATTTGATGCTAATTCTTTTTCTCCCTTTTTTACTCTTTTTTCTAATTTTCTTATGTCTTCTTCAGGAAGTAAATTTTCAGGAACTATATCGTCTTCTAATAAGACTTTTCTTATTCTAGTGTTATTTTTTATATGTTCATCAGTAATCTTATTTTCTCCCTGCAAATTATCTTTTTCAACATTGAAATTAGTAATTTCAGTTGCGAAATTTTTTGCAGCAATAGTTACTGTTGGCAAAAAATCTGCCATTGGTCTGTTTTTAGGAATCTGAAGTTTTCGTTTCATTTGTTTGGTATCATTTCCACCAAACAATGCATGATCACCTTTACTTCTTATTCTCGCAAAACCATTCTCATCAACTCCTCGCTCATAAATTAACTTTGACAATTCGGTTTCTGATTTTACAAGTTTTTCTCTTGCATCAAATCGTTCTTTAAGTTTAATTCTTTCTTCAATTAACTCCTGTTTTCTTGTTTGTATTGCAAAATAACTCTGAGCAAAGGCAATTTCTTCTTTTCTGGGATCACCATTTTGTGCAATAAGATAACAAGCATATCTTGTAAGCATGTAATCTCCAATCTCTCTTTTGGCTTCCGATCCTAAATCTACCTTTTTGTTGACATTAACAAAATGGTCTAATATATTATTTCCTGCAGTTTTACAGGATTTTTTTGCTTTTTCTATTACTTTCAAGAAATTACGCCACTCATCATATCCTAAAAGATTTTTTAGATCTCTTGCAAACCAAAATTCTAGACCTTCCTCTTCAAAAGCATGTTCTTCAAAATTTTTCGTTAACCTAATTATTATTTGTTTTTTCATCTTTAATTTATAATAAAAATATTCAACTATATAAATCTCACGCACAGATGTCTTGTGGTTTTTTGTCCAGTGGAATAGACAATATTAATCTTAAAATTTAATTCTTAAAAAGTCATTACATGGCACTCTTTCCATTAATGACTGTTTTGAGCAGAGGCGTCTATCTTAGGAGTCTAATCAACAGATAACTTGGCATTTGCCATTGAAAGCCGGTTTAAACACGAATGAAATGAGTGTACTTTTCCATTCCACACGAGCATATCGAGTGTATCTTTAATTAACGAAACATTTTCAACATTATAAAATTATAAATTTTAAAAAGAACTATCTTAAACTCTCTAAATACTCTTCTTTATTCTCAAACCCTTTCTCAGAAGCAATAGCTTCAATAGCTTTATTAAAAATATTAAAATGACTTTCAACCTTAGATTTAATAACAATTTCTTTAGGAACACCTAAATGCATAGAAACTTCCTTTAAAATAATCTTTTGCTCTTCTTTATTAATCTTAAAATGTGGCGGAATCTTAATTACATAATTAACTAACTTTTTATTATAGAAAGGCATCTTTAATTCCATACCAGCTTGAGCAATAATCACGTTATTAACATACAAACTTTTATCATGCAGTTTTTTCAAATGATCAAGACAATCATAATTAATATCTCCATAATTCTCTAAACATTTCATATGTTTTTCATGACCTGCAAATATCTCTTCACTTCCATCACCAGATAATAATATTTTAACTTTATCTTTTTTAGCTAATTCAGATATAACAAATAAAGGTAATGCAACACTAATATCGTGCACGTCAACAATTTTATTCAAATCTTTAATGAATTTTTCAACCTGTTTTAAAGAAATAACCTTCTTCCTTAATTTTATGCCTAACATTGAAGCACTCCTTTTAACTATTTCAGAATAATCTTTTCCATCTTCATAATCAACAGATATATTATAACCAATCACATTTCTTCCTGCCTTTTTAGCTAAAGTTGCTACCAAAGATGAATCTAATCCACCTGAAAATAAAAGACCAACTTTTTTCTCGTCACCAATTTTATCTTTTACAGATGCAGTTAACCTTTGTTTTAATTCTTCAATTAAAGTTTTCTTGTAATGATTTAAAGTTGGTTTGCACGAATAAAACCTTCTTTCTTTATTCATAATTCTACCGGTTTTAATATCATAAATAAACAATTCTTTTGGATCAAACACATTACATTTTAATCCTAAAACTTCTAATGCACCATGTTCAGAAGCAACACCAATCAATTCTTTTGTCTCACCATAACATAATGGTTGAATTCCTAAAATATCTCTTCCAATGTAAATTTTATTCCTATTTTTAGATATAAACGCATAATCTCCGTCAATCTCATCAATAATTTCAACATCATTTTTATTTACAACTTTATGAAAAAATTCAACTTCATCTTTTGCTTTAATATTATTATCCCTGCCAACTTTTTCCATGTTATAAATAGTTCCATCAAGAACAATTTCTGGCTTACTTTTATTTTCATATTTCTTATCCATGTTGGCAATTAAAACAAAATTAGATTTCATAGCCCCTAATTTTTTTGTAAAAACAGAAAAGTTTGTCTCAGAAATATATTTTTTATCAGTAATTGCTATATAAGTACCTTTGCCACGATGTTTAATTGTATCTATAGCTTTAAATGAAGATTCTATCACATCACTTTTACCTAATAAGGCTAAAACTCCTCCCATAAGTTATACAAGGAAACGGGAAAAATTTAAAAAGCTTTTGGTTTGTCGACGTCACTGGGGAATAATAAAACCGTACTAAATTATTTTCTACTACAATAATATTTATAATAGAGTGACCAATTTTCAAAATTCGAGATGGCCAAAGGTAAAATTGAAGCAGTATTTCTTGATATTGACGATACAGTTTTAGATACATCAGGGATGGTAGATTCAACCAGACGAGCAGCGTCGTATGAAATCTATAATAAAAAAATTTTCAAAGATAAAACAGCAGATCAAATTTATAATGATTATTTAAAATTGGTTGTTAAGTATGGTCCAAATTATGAAAATCATTTTTCAGCACTTTGTGAAGAATATGGAATTAAATTAGATCCACGTGTTATTGCTCTTGGTAGAATAGGTTATCATACAGCTAAAATTAGTGCATTAAAAGAATTGCCAGGTACGAGAGAAACTTTAGTTTATTTGACTTCTAAAAACATTAAATTAGCTGTAATTTCTTACGGTAGAGAAGATAGACAATGGGAAAAGATTTTCAGATTAGGAATTGACTGTTTTTTTGATCATGATAATGTTTATATTTCAGATATTGATAATAAAGGTCCAAATAAAGGTTCCTTAATTAAAAAAGCATTAAAAAATATGAATGTTAATCCAAAAAAAACACTTATGGTTGGAAATAAGCTTGATACAGATATTTATTATGGTAACAAGGAAGATTTGATAACTGTTTTGATGCTTCATGGTAAATATCAAGATGAACGACCTAAAAATGACCTTCAAAAACCCGATTTTACAATGTCTGAGATTTCTGAATTAATTGAAATTACTGAAAACCTTTAATTTACCACATTTTTCAATTGACTTATATTAAGTAGTAAAATACTCTTTTTACCTTCTAAAAAATCACAACATTTATATAGTATTTTAACCTAATAATCTCTATTGAATTAGTTAATTAGTGTGAAAAATCGAAATGCTACGGGTGGAACCATGCAAGGTGTATTATTTTTCAATTCTATGGACCATTTAGAACCGCGATGTGAGAAATGCGGATTAAGAATAGAGTTAGATGTAACAACAGAATTCGATGAAAAGAAGAAAGCAGTTGTTTGTAAAGAATGCGGTACTGAAATTTAGTTCTTAAATAATTATGTTATTGCCTGTAGTGTATATCTCTAACACGAAGTATTTAGAGATTACGAAAAGTTCTCAGAAATGCTTAGCATTTCTGGAACCCCGAAAATACAAGTATTTTCGATGGCTTTGCTTTGAGTTAAATTGACTTGCTTCGCAGAAGAAGTATAACGACCTGAAGCTAATCTATTAATTTGCTGAAGTTGAGAGGCCGTTTATGCTTGGCAATGACATATCTCATAAAATTTGATTCTTAAGGAAACCAAACTTGTCCATTAAAAACAGAATGAAATTCTTCAATTTGATCTGTATATGTATAGCATTTAATTCCATGATCTGCTAAATCCTGTAAAGCCTCATTTGTACTATCATGCCATCTTTCAGGTGTTTGCTTAACCATATCAAAATGTGTAACTAAAGACCCTAATTCTGCATTAATAATATGCTGAGCACAATCATTACAAGGTATCCATGGCATATACATAATTTTACCTTTAATATCTAGACCAAGATCTTTTGCCCACGATATTACTGCATGTTCTGCATGAATCATATTTTCATATTTCCAAGTCCTATCTCTAAGTCTTGTAGATAATTCTGCTTGAGTACCTTCAACTTCTCTACTAACGTTATTAGCACCTCTAAGCATCATTCTGTTAGGATTAATATCACCATCGACTATGATGGCTCCTACTTTTGTAAGAGGATCATCACTTAATTCCATTGCAGCTTTATATGCGTGGCTAAGAAAATACTTGTGTTTTTCGTCTGTAACTTCGATTAAGTTTGGAAACATAAATTTGCTTACACTAATTTATTTAAATATTTTATTGTAAATAATTATGTATGTTTGTTTAATATAAAAGAATTAATAATTAAAGTCCCTAAAACCGAAACCTTTAAATAGTATATCAATATACTAAAAAGTATACTAGTTGAGTGAAAGACAACATCGACGATAAAAAATAAGGTGATAACAATGTCAGAAAAGAAACCATGTGAATTTTATAGAAAAACTTGCTGGGCAAGATGCGACGGTCATGACGACGGCAGATGTTCAATGAGAAAAACCAATTTAGCTGTGTATAAAGGACAAGGAATTAACTCACACATGAAAATTGAAACAAATTAATTTTTTTCAACTTTAGCATCAACAACGTCCTTAATCATTTTTATATTATCAATAATTTGTTGTACTAAATGTTCATCTTTAGTTTCTATACTAAATGTAACAACAAATCTACCTTTATGAACTTTAGAAATAACATTACCAAGATTTAAATTTGTTTTTCTAATTACATCTAAAATATCTGCAAGAATACCAACTCTATCATGCACAACACATTTAATTTTAATAAAATCTTTCTTTTCAAATTTTTTCCATTTTAATTTAACTTCCTTATTAGAATCTAATGTATGTATATTAATACAGTCTTCTTTATGGATTGTAATCTTTCCATCCTTAGTTAAAAAACCTTTAATTTTATCTCCTATCTTAGGAGAGCAGCATTTTGAAATCTTCATAGATTTTTTTGAATCAGCAATAATATAATCGAGAACATTTTCTGTTTTTTCAACAATTTTAACCCTTTTTTTCTTGATAGGTTTATCGTCGATTTTTAACGCTTGTTTAATTTTTGATCTAGCTTTACTTGTTTTAATAAAAGTTAACCATTGCCGATTTGGTTTTGCTTTATTTGAAGTAATTATATTTACAATATCGCCGCTTTGTAAAATATAATCTAACGGAACCATTTTCCCGTTAACTTCTGAACCACTGCAGTTTTCACCAACATCTGAATGAACTTCGTATGCAAAATCAATTGGTGTTGAACTTTCTGGCAATGAAATCGGATCACCTTTAGGAGTAAACACAACAATTTCATTTTCAAATAAATCAAACTTTAATGTTTCAATAAACTCTTTAGCATCGTCTGTAGTTCTCCAGTTTAATAATTGTTTTAACCAGTTAATCTTTCTATCAAAATATTTATCTCTATCAGTACCTTTATACCGCCAGTGTGCAGCAACACCTTCTTCTGCAAAACTTTGCATTTCTTCAGTTCTAATTTGAACTTCCAGGATCTTACCTGTATTAGTTACTACAGCTGTATGCAATGACTGATATCCATTTGCTTTTGGAACAGCTAAATAATCTTTAAACTTTCTGGGGATTGGCTTGTACAATTTATGTACTACACCCAAGGCGCTGTAACAATCAGGAATATTCTGTGTAATAATTCTAATACCAATTAAATCATAAATCTCAGAAAAATCTTTATGTTTCTGTTTCATCTTCCGATAAATAGAATAAAAATATTTTGCCCGACCAGTTATATCTGCTTTAACATCTTGTAATGCAAGTTGATCCAATAAAAATTGAATAATCTCTTGAGTTTTCCTTTCCCTTTCTTCCCTTTTTTCATTAATCTTATCAGCAAGATATTTGTATACTTGAGGTTCTAAATATCTTAATGCAAGATCTTCAAGTTCACCTTTAACTTTTTGTATTCCAAGTTTATATGCAATTGGCGCATAAATATTTAATGTTTCAGTTGCAATCCTTTTTTGTTTTTCTGGTTTAAATATTTTCAGAGTTTTCATGTTATGAAGTCGATCAGCCAACTTGATCAGCATTACTCTAATATCTTTAGTAGTTGCAAGCAAAACTTTTCTAATATTTTCAGCATTATAATCTTCTTTTGTTTCAAAATTAACTTTATCAATCTTTGTTAATCCTTGAACAAGGTCAGCTATTTCCTCGCTAAATTCATCTATAATTTCCTTAACTTTAACTCCAGAATCTTCTACTGTATCATGTAATAATGCAGCACATATTGTTGCAGAATCAGCTCTCATATCTATTAATATTTTTGCAACTTCGATCGGATGTACAATATAATCTTCTCCTGTCTCTCTTTTTTGACCTTTATGTTTTTCAACAGCAAAATTATAAGCTTTAGTAATTAGTTTAACGTCTGCGTTAGGATTATATTCTTTAATCTTCTTTAATAAGGTTGCTAAGTCTGTATATACCTCTTTTTCTTTCATATTAACACTAGCATATTTACTCAAATATAAAGTTTTTTGTTTTTTTTGTTATTATCGTAATTTTTATTTAAATTTTGATTTTTATCTTCTGTTTAATATAACTAAAAAATGTAATTTTCTATATAGGCCTATATAGTTAATACCACTGGACACTGGACATGTTCACGTGATATATTTAAATGAAAATCACTTAAATAGTTATATTAAGATTAAATTTGATTAAAATGAAAATTAATACAAAAATTTATCAATTATTTAAATTCAAATTCAGAGATAAATTTTTTTAATTATTTTTATGGGATAAAAATTTCCCAAAATGATATGGTTGATTATTACAATTATTCTAAAGTCATATTATTAAGGAATGCCTCCAATCCTAACTCAGTAATTATTAAAAAATTTGAAAGAAAGTATAGAATTAAACATTGGATTTATAGTGGATGTAAACCATTTATAATAGAATTATTTTATCATTTTATAAATTTGGATAACCCTGGATCAAATCTACAATGGATATCAATCAATTCAACCAGAGGTGGTAAATTCATTGGTCCTTGGATAAAAGTTCCAAAAAAGGTTAAAAATTATATTGATATTAAGAATGTAATGATTCAGTTGTTAAAAATTAATAATATTAATGAAATTAATTCTAATATTGAAGAGAAGTTCGCATATCTATTAGGTTTTATAGGAGGAGATGCTTCTAAATTTGGAATAAAAAGAAAAAATAGAATTACAAGAAGGATCCATATTAGATTGACAAAATTACATATAACAAATAAAAATCTTGGTGATTATATTTCTAATTGCATGAAACTATTTGGTATCAATATGAATCGGAGAAAGGATTGTCCCGCAGGTAAAAGAAATCCTCATCCTTTTTATACTTGGATATCACAATCTTCAATGATTTTTCAATGGTTATATGATGTTTGCTTAGGTTTAAAAAATAATGAATTAACAACATATCACCCAATTAGAGCTGATTGGATATTAAAAAGTCCAAAATATTTTAAAATTGCTTTTATACAAGGACTTGGTGATTCCGATGGTTTTAATGATTTTAGTGCAATTCAAACTGGTATTTTAACAGGACCGAATACAGAATTAGTTAAAAAAATATTTGATTATTTAAATGTTCATTCATGTAAAAGATATTTTCAACAAAGTAATCTCTGGTCTTTAATGATTAGTATTGATGATGCATATAGACTGCCAGTATTTAATCCTGAAGTAAAATTTTATAGGTATGTTCAATTAGAAAAATTATATAAAGCAGAAAGGATTTCTGGACATTGGCCTACTTGGTTAAAAGAAAAAGTAAAAAAATATTATTTAAAAGGTTTAAAGGGAACAGAACTTGTGAAGAAATTATTAGACGAAGATAAAATTATAATTAGACAAAAAGGAATAAAAAATGTTATTAAAAAATTGAAAAAATGAAACATTTAATATGTCTTGGCATCGAAAGTACTGCACTCTAAAGGCAGAGATACAATCGGTGTCGCAATAATGGACGATCAAGGTAAAGTGTACGCTAATGAATCAAAATTGTTTACAACAGAATCAGGCGGAATCATTCCTGTAAAAGCAACAGAACACCATGTGAAACATTTTGATACTGTCTTAAAAAATGCTTTAAAAACATCTAAGATTAAAATTAAAGATATCGACATAATTGCATTCTCACAATCACCAGGACTAGGCCATACTTTAAAGATAGGAGCCTTTGTTGCTAGAACATTAAGTTTACAATTAAAAAAACCTTTAATCGGTGTAAACCATTGTATAGCTCATTTAGAAATTGGTAGAGCATTAACAAAAGCAAAAGATCCTGTTCTACTCTACGCAAGTGGTGCAAACACACAAATCATTGCATATGAAGCAGGTAAATATAGAATATTTGGCGAAACACTTGACCAAGGTATAGGAAATTTTCTTGACAGTTTTGCACGACATATAGGTTTAGGTTTTCCAGGCGGACCAAAGTTATCAAAGCTTGCTGATAAAGGTAATAAATTAATTGAACTTCCCTATACAGTTAAAGGAATGGATGTTTCATTTGGCGGCCTATTAACAAATCTCAAACAAAAATATAATTCTAAGACTCATACAGATGAAGATTTAGCATACTCTACTCAAGAAACTGTCTTTGCAATGTTAGTTGAAGTTGCAGAAAGAGCTATGGCACATACTGGTAAAAATGAATTATTGCTAGGCGGTGGAGTTGCTTGCAATACAAGATTAAAAGAAATGGCAGAAATAATGTGTGAAGAAAGAAATGCTAAATTTTTCGTAACAGAAAATGAATTTCTAGTTGATAATGCTGCAATGATAGCGTGGACAGGTATTATTATGTATAATGCAGGTCAAACAACTTCTATAAAAAAATCAAAAATTAACCCGTATGAAAGAACAGACGATGTAAAGGTTACTTGGAGAGATTGATATTATAATAGTAAAAATTGCACCACAGCCTGGATGCATATCGCTAACATGAAGTATTTAGCGAATACGAAAAGTTCTCAGAAATGCTAAGCATTTCTGGAACCCCGAAAATACAGAGTATTTTCGATGGCTTTGCTTTGAGTTATATTGACTTGCTTCGTAGAATGATATATACGACCTGAAACTTTCCGTCAGGATAGTTGAAGTTGAGAAGATTGCTATGCTTGGCTGTGGTGCTTATTCAATTTTAAGTTGATTCTGTTTACTTATAAAAATATTAATAACAAAAGTGAAGTATTAAACACTACATAATTCACCACTCCTAAGTACTATCAAAAACGAAACATTTATATATCTCTTTATACCATCAATAATTTAATTAAGTTACAGGGGGGAATATTTAATGTTTAAGACTGCATCAGCAAGGCGTCAACAACCAGTACAACAATCACAAGGTTTACCATCATTAGAAGTAGCTATAGGAGCAAGTGTAAAGGGTGGAGTTGGTAAAACAAATGTTTCTGTTAATATTGCATCCTACTACGCTAAAATGCTTCAAGATTTGACTTGTAGACTAATAGAATGGGACTTTAAAGTTAATAACCATGATTTCTATTTAGGAAATACAATTGTTAAACCTTCAAGTGCTACCTTAGGTAAATTAATTAAATTAGATCTTGAAAATGATCGAGATTTAATAAATGCTGAATTTAATCATTATTTTTCACAAACAGATTTCGGATTAAATTTTTTATCTGTACAAGACGAACAATTACATACAAATGATAATAAGAAAATAGATATTCTTCAAAATAAAATAAAAGCTCTTAATGGTAATGGTGTAGATGAATTTGAAATAGCAGAAATGCTAAAAATTGTTGAATCAATGCGTGGTAAACTTCAATCAAACCAATATATTTCTCCAGATGAATTTTTTAAAATTAGAGAAGCATTCAAATTTTATAAGAGAAATAATCCAAATAATATTATTGTACATGATTTACCAAACAGAGATGATTGGTTTTTATTAGACCTATTTTTAGATTGTGATGAAAAGGTTTTAGTAACGTTTCCAGATGAAATTTGTATTCGAGGAGCATTAAACTTTGTAAGTAAGGTTTTTTTCAGACAGATTTTAAGGGATGCAAAAAAATATTCTGAAGAAAAATCATTTAATACATTAAATGAATATACAAAAGGTGCACTACAAGATTTAGGATCAGAAGATTATGCAAGCACAACAATTGATAATGCATTACAAAGCCCAAGTGTTTCGTCATTAACTAAGTTTAAAAAAGAAATATTAAGGCGGGATTCAGTGGGACAATTATTTGTTTTATATAAATTTTTTAAAGAACATATAAATAGTACAAAATGGGATCATAATCTTGTAAGGACTTTTGAAGATCATAAAGCAAAATATACATTGATTCAAAATGGTGAATTAAATCCTCAATTAAAACATATATTAATAGAAATTGAAGAAGCTCATGGTAATAGTGCAGAAAGTCCCGATTCAGAAATTGCTCGTCAACTAAAATGGCGTTACAATGAAGGATTATATGGGAAAGTTCATAATTCTATTAATAAAGTTACACCAATTAAATTTGTATTAACTAATTTACAGAATTATGAAGAAGAAAGAGATGCTAGAGATGGAATAATTGCTTTCTCAAAATCATTATATTCATCAGAAGGATTACCTTCAAACAATCAATTTTATTATGCAGGTGGTGTTAGAACTGAAGTTGAACTTTTAAGGGAAGCAATTGAACAAAAAAAACCATTTGTAGTTAATGATAATTTAAATCGTCATAATTTTAAATTAAAAGAAGACTATACTCGTATTGCAAAAAACATTTTAGAATTAAAATATTCAACAGATCAATTAATTGATCTAAAACCAAAGTATAAGTTTAAGAAAAAAGGATTTTTATCAAGACTTTTTTCATAGTATAAATAATAATAACATTTGTAAAAAAGGTGATCTAGTAAACGAAATATTTATATATAAGTACTACTACACAATAGTTAAACGGGGAGTTAGATATTTGTCACATTATAGTTAAGAATATATTTCGAGGGGGAGTTTATTATGAATGATTTTTTAGGAAATGGTGGAAATTTAGAGGCATTTGATGATGCAACTACTGCAATGATTGATACAAGAAGAACAGAATATAGAGGAAAAAGTAAAAAAGAACTTTTTCAGCTTGGAAGAAACCCAAAAATTATTGCAGTGCAAGGTTTAAAGGGTGGAACAGGTAAAACTACAATAGGTACTGCTTTTGCATATTTCTTAGCAAGACGAAAAGGTAAAAAGATTTGTTATTTAGATCTTGATACTACAGGACCAAACGCTCAAACTTTATTTGGATTCAAAGAAGAAGAAGTTTTCACAGAAACAGGAAAAAATCTTTATAGTTTCTTACAAAGCGGCGATGATAATTTAATGAATTTTTTACAACCAGTTAAGGTTGATCAATATGTTAATAGTAGAATTGATTTTTTAGCTGCACAACCATTTATGGATAGATCAGCAAATTTAAATACAAGAGATTCTGAATTATTAGTACAAGGAATCCAAAATACAATAGATAACTATGATTTCGTAGTTCTGGAAACAGGCGGCGATGCTTATGATTCTACTTTAATAATGAGATTATTAGGTGGAGCAAATAGTTTCATTGTAATTGATGGATCACCGCATTCTGTTGGTAATACAATGGAATTAATCAGACATGCGTTTAGAAAAGATCTTGAATTTGATTCAGGTGCATTAACAGGTAGATTAAAGAAAGTATTATCAGGAAATTCAAATGATCTGCCATATTTTGTTGATGGACTTTATTTCGCAAATAGGCTTGATGGTATTGCTTATGAAACAGATGGTAATCAAGGAGAAGAAATGCAAATTCGAATGGAATCCCTTATGGATGAAATTAGTAAACATAAAGATTTGTATGACGCAAAAATTGAAAAATTAGAAAAGCGAATCAATGTTGACGAAAAAGAAAAAACATTTGTTCTTGACAATTATGATAAATATCAAAAAATGTGTTTAGGAATTAATGATTATATAGTTAATGTAATTAAAGCATCTGAACATAAAGAAGATAAAATGGGTTACATGAGAGAACAATTATATGATTTAAAAAACAAAATTGAAAAACAAGGTAAAAGTGTTGATAAACGAATCATTGATACAATAAATAAATCTGTTTGTTATAAAGACGGTAAAAATAACGTATTAAAATTATTAACAAAAGCAGGATATGATCGTCATGATGCATTAGAAGTAACTAATATATTTGACAAATTAGTTCCTCAAGAAGAATATAAAATTATTGTTAACAAATCATCTGAAGGTGTTGCAAAAAAACGTATTCAGGAAATCCGAAGATTAAATAATTATTATAATGGATTTGAAAACGGTAAAGTAGTTGCACCAACCGTAAAATTGATTGGTTATGTTGAAGAAGATAAAATTGTGCGTGAATCAGAAGAATCCAAAAAACCATTCATAGCACAACAATATTCTGGATGGGGAAAATTATTTGGAGCAAAAATAGGACACACTACATTTCAAAGGACAATAGGTAATATGGTTGGTGAAGTCCTTAATTCAATTGGTGAATAATAAAATCAAAATTATGTTGGGAGGATATTAAAAATGGAAGATGAAAAAGATACTATAATCGGAATCAAAGAACAACAAGAGAACTTAAACGAAGAGAAAAGAAAACTTACTGAAAAACAAAAAGAAATTAAAGCAGGAAATAGGGCGGCTTTTTGGAGTAAAGTTAGGGATCGTAAAAGACCAATAGCTGTTATCTCAGCATTAGCACTTACAGGACTTGGTACTTTTGGTTATTTTACAATTACAGGTGAAATGGGTAAGAGAGATGCAAGAATAGCAAATGAAAACTTAACCGAAGTTCAAGCAACTTTAGATAATGTTAACAATAAAATAATTGCATATAGAAATAAAGATGCTTCTCAAATTAAAGCAGATCTAGTTGGTATTGTAAGTAACTTTAATGCTTTTACAACTAATTTAAACAATTATGAAATGAAAGCAGATAAAGGAACAATTTTACCAGAAGAAAATGCAGATTTAATGGTTATGAAGTATCAACATGCACAGTTAGCTGGATTTAATCAATCTTCATATGCTAAACAAAAGAACATCCACATTTTCAAGAAAGAAAGTAAACATGATTATAGTACAATCAGTGAAATAGAACTTCCAAAAGTAATTACAGGAATAAACGATCCAACATGGAAATTTACTGATTTTCAAAAAACATTTGAAGTAACATTTAATGGTGTTAAATATACAAATGAAGCTAAATATAAGGCAGCATTTGAAAAAGACTATAAGGCTAAACATCCAGTAAGACCAACAGTAGTACCAACAGTAGTACCAACAATAGTGCCAACAATAGTACCAACTAATGATGCAGGAATTCAACCATCAGGACAATCAGGAATTAACATGAGTAAATTTCCATGGTGGAAAAAAGACTACTGTACACGGGCACCATTTGATATTTGTAGAAGTGGAGAAGTAACACCTTATTATGGTAATGAGATATCTGATACTTGTATGGATAGTCACGTACCATTGTTACAAGATATGAATTGTAAATAAATTTTTTATTTTTTTTAATACTTTTTTTCTTTAATTTTCTTAGAATAAGTTTCATCACCTAAAACTTTAGGTAAAATATGTTCTCTGGCGATCTTTTCTAACCTTGGAACTTCATTATCAAAGAAATCATCCATTACTCTAAATTCTTCATCAAAATCTGTCAATTCCTCATTAAAACAATCATATTTTCCCATGAAAATGAATAAAATCTTTTATTATATAAATTTTTCTTTACTTTACAATATTAATTAACAATGCTACGCTCCGTGACTTATTGTTATATGGAAATCACCACCGAGTCTAGATGCATTCGCTTCTATAACTAGAGTACTTCGCATGGTAGCACTGTAACAATTAATATTATTATAATTAGAAATCACATAATCTTCTTCAAAATGTTTTCCTTACCTTTCCAAATCAAAGCTTCTTTTAGAACATCTTTTACATTATCAACAGAAATAATCTTAACTTTCTTCAATTTATCTTCAGATATAACAATATCTTGAATATTTTGTTTAGGTACAATGACTCTCTTAATTCCAGCATCAATAACAGCTTCTACTTTAGCAGAAACACCTCCAATAGGCATTACTTCCCCTCTAACAGATAAACTACCTGTCATTGCAGTATCCTGTCTTACAGGAATATTTTTTAATGCTGATATGATAGATGTAGCAACAGCTACTGAAGCAGAATCACCTTCAACACCTTCATATGTTTGTAAAAACTGGACATAAATATCATAAGTTTCTTTAATATCTTCACCAAAATATTTCATTATGATAGCAGAAACATTTTTAATTGCTTCTTTAGCAATCTCTCCTAATTTTCCTGTTGCAACTATTTGTCTTTCTTTACCGCCAGGCGTAACTTCAGATTCAATAGGTAAAATTATTCCCGAATAAGCTCCACCGCCACCTAAAACAGCTAATCCATTAACTCTACCAATTGCATGTCCTTTAATTTTAATAACTTCATATTCTTTTTTACGTTCAATATATTTGTCAGCCATTTGCTGCTCAAGAGTACGAGCAATCTTTTTAGATGCAGTTACATGTTTAACTTCAACAACTTTAGCTTTTTGATCAACAGCAACATCACCTGCTGCTCTTATAAGCCCTCCTAACTCTCTTAACCTTAATGTAATATGACTTTTTCTGTTAGCCATCATTCTTGCTCTTTCAATGATAGCAGCAACAGCACTTTTAGAAAATGGCGGAATCTTTTTATCTTTTTTAACTTCCTGAGCAACAAAAATAGCAATTTTATCTCTATTTTCATTAGTATCAGGCATAGTTTCTTTCATATAAACTTCATAACCATACCCTCTAATTCTTGATCTTAAAGCAGGATGCATATGTTTAATAGTTTCTGCATTACCAGCTGCAACTAAGATGAATTTGCATGGAACAGCTTCAGTCCTAACCATTGCACCTGCGCTTCTTTCACTCTGACCTGTGATAGCATACTTACCTTCCTGCAATGCAGTTAACAATTCCTGTTGTGTAGCAGGTTGTAATGTTGCTATCTCATCTACAAATAAAACTCCCATATTAGCTTTATGAATCATTCCAGCAACAACTCTTTCATGTGCAGGAGTACCTAACCCTCCACTTTGGAAAGGATCATGTAATACATCTCCAAGTAATGCTCCTGCGTGACTTCCAGTTGCATCAAAGTAAGGTACTTGTTTCTTATTAAAATTATCAACAATTAACTTGGGTACATTACCTTTACTTTCCATTCTCTTACTTAAATTTGTAACAAGTAAAAACATTCCTAAAAATAACATTGAACCAAGGAAAAATGCAACAAACATAATTCCTCCAAGTAAAGCAGTTGCTCCAGGAATATTTTCAGGATTAGAATAATGATTGAATGCCCACCAAGGAGCTATTAAAGCAACAATCAATAATACTAACATAATAATGTTGTTACCCTTAAAAAATCCACCAGTTGACAGTTTTGACCTTTGAACTAATGCTCTACCTTCACCAGCAGGAACAGTTCTAATCATAGGAGAATTTTCATCGTTTGGATTAGAAAATGAAACAACATCTACAAGTTTTTCTTTTGGCAATAATTCTGCTAGTGCTATACCTAACATACTTTTACCTGTACCAGGTTCACCAATTAGAAGGACATGTCTACGTTGTTTAGCAGCTTTTGTCATAACTTCAACTGCTTCTTCCTGTCCAATCACTTGTTCAATAATTTTATTACTAACTTTAATATCGTTAGTAGTTTTATATTTTAATACCATTTTTATTATTAATATTTGCTTTTATGATAATGTCGCCATGCGAAGTACTCGCATTAAATAGCGGGTAATGAAGACTCGGTCGTCATCTTTTGATTTAATTATAAACCACGGAGCGCGACATTATCATTAAATTCCATTAATATTCCCCCTATATCGACTATTTAAAAACAAGTTATATATAAAGCTTATTCATTATTCTTGTGTAAAGAAAAAAATGCTGGTGTTAGCGCCATGCGTAGTACTCCTGTTTCAAATCCTAAGGTGTTAAGACTCGTTTGTCGTCTTGCTATGATATAGGCTACACGGAGCGCGCTAACACTTAAATAAAAAAATAAAAAAAATTATTCCATATCTGGAAAATATTTCATGATCAATTCCAACAACTTTAAGATTAAATTCTTAGTTTCTCTAATCTCACCGCTTAAACTGGTACAAACACCATCAGAACATTGATTTGAAACACATTCATAATTATTTTGACATTGTACATCATTAATATTTTGTTTATTCAAAACACCACTAATATCACAATAATTAGGCGAATTATCTTCAATCAATCTAGTTCCAAAAGGTAAACATTTATCTCCTTTAAGACATCCGTTACAAGTTGTTATTTCACATGATTTACATGGTCCACCGCAATCAACACCAGTTTCACCATCATTTAAAATTCCATCAGTACATGTTGGAACTTTAATATCTTCACATGGTTTACAAAATCCACCACAATCAACACCTTCCTCATTCAGATTTTTAATATTATCATTACAAGAAGGGGTTCTGGAAATATTTCCAAACATATATGAAATATTCTCATCAATTTTAATTAAACCAGTAGGAATCTCTATGTTTGGTCTATAAAGTGAACCACTTACAATAACTTCAGTTCCAAATAAATCATGTTCTTTATATTCACTTAAAACTCTTGCAGCTTTTCTAACATCGTCATCAGAATATCCAGAAACTAACAATTGAACTTTCCCATTATAATTGAATAATTTAATCAAACCCTCTCCTGGATTTAATCCTTCATTACAACTATCAGGATTTCCCATTAATAAACTGCTAATTTTATTATTACAAGGATTTCCAACAACAATCATATTTTGATTTAATGGATCACTTACTTGACTGTCAAAAATAGCACTTCCAATTTGAATTGAATCTACTTGTTCTCTATTTTTATCATATATATATTCCATTATTCCAACAGCAATATCAACTGCAGCAATTGTATCTGTTGATGGTGAATCTTCTCCTACAACTAAGATTGCATTTAACTTATCATCTTCAACAAATAATTCAGGGAAATTTTTCAAATCAATTTCATTGTCATCACTATCATCATCTTCATGATAATCAAAGATAATTTCACATGCATCTCTATCAGAAGTAGCAGAATGAATTGCAATAACATCATTAACCATGATATTAATTCCTAATACATTAAATCTTTGTCCTTCTGAAATATTATACATCTCATTATTAACTTCTAAAATACATGTTTTTGGTTCTTCAACAATATCAATAACCTTCATTATAATTACTTTATCATCAAAAGTAAAATATGATCTTTCACCTTGTACTAAATATTTGCTATCACCATCATCATCCCGAACACAAGCTCCATCATTACATCCGTTAGGACATTCATATAAATATGGTTCACCTAAACTATCAGAATTACAGAATAATTCTCTAACATGATCTCCAACACAAATATCTTCTCTTAAATCATTCAAACCAGGTGTCAAATCTCCATATAATCTACCTTTTTCATAGAAATTCTTACCACCATCTGAATCAGAACAACTTTGTACAATATTACCGCATGAATCATAAGCAATCAATTCTCCTGTTTCTGAATAATACCATCCTTCAGATCTTGTTCCTATTGCTTGACAAATAGGTTTACCTTTATCAGAATCATAACAAAGTGCTCCACCGCCGATCATGTTTAGATTTGGATTAAAAGCTTCTAATCCATCACAACATCCATATGCGTATTCAGGTGAAACAGATCCACTTGTATATTGTCCTTCTTTTGCACATTTCTTTTCAGGATTACATGCTCCATCAGAACAACCATTTTCACAAATTTCATCATCAGATTCAACAAATCCATCATCACAATAATATTCAATTAATACTGTTCCATGAATATTACAAAAATCATTCCATTCTACAATATCATTTGAATAAATATTTCTACCTTTTGTAACACCTTTATTATAAAAATCTTTACCATCATCTGTTTCTTTACATGTTGGCGGTGCAATAGGTGGCATAACATAACTTTCATTTGATTTTGTCACAATTATTCTACAAGCATCATTATCTGATGTTGCACTATGATCCAGAAAAACATCAAGTACATTAATATCTAATGAATGTACAGTTTCTGTATCATTTATATCAATCCATTTTAAAATTCCGTTTACATTAATTAAACATGATCCTTCAGCAACATCTTTTACGCTTACATCATATTCAATCCCATCAAAATTATATGTACTATATTCTCCTTGAACTAATTTATTATCATACAATTCTGCACTTACAATATTAAATGATAATATCATAAGTAAAAAAATGAAAATTCCAATTAATTTCTTCATTTTATTTTCCTCCATTCTTAAATTAAAATAATGACCTCTTTTTTTAATTAAATAGATAGCGTAATTTATCATTACACTAATACTCGGGGAAGTATTTGTAATATAGGGTAAGATGGAACAATATATATTATTTGAGTGGAACGATGTGGAACTATAAGAAACATTTGAAATTCAAAATAAAATTATTTTTTCTTAGTTTTCTCTTTTCCTAGAAACCAGTCGGTAAATTTGATCTTTTTAACTTTACCAACTTTCATAACATCAATAACTTTTTTATTTTCCAACGATTTTACTTGCCTATGTAAAGATGATTTTGCAATACCTGTTTCATGATAAACTTTAGCTTGAGTTGTTTCACCTTTACTTTTTATAATAAAATTTACAACTTCTTTTTCCTTATCTGTTAAAGTTTCCATAATATCTTTTGCCCTTTTACTT
>JBHPGL010000016.1:0-22242 GCA_042570655.1 Nanobdellota archaeon
GATTAGATGTTGTTAATGGAAATGTTTTTGATAGTGGTTTTGAAGATGAAAGTTTTGATGCAATTATTTCAAGAGATTTTTGTGTTAGAGGATATTTACAAGACGGAGCGATTAAAAGAGTTTTAAATGAACATTATAGGTTGCTTAAACCTGGTGGTCATGCTATCTTTACTACAATGTGTTTTATGAATGTTGATATAGTATCTGGAGTTGATCTACCTCCTCCTCATTTCATTGTTAAAAGCAAATTTAAAGGTTATGATTTTAAAATTAAAACTATTAATGTTGGAATGAAAGATTATAGAAAACATGAATATAAAATTATGGTGTTGAAGAAATGAAATTTAATAAGCAAGGAGTGTTTTGGATACCTGAAGGTTATGATATTTCAGATCTTGGCGGTAAAGCTGAGCATTTGATTAGAAATCAGGATAAAATACTTGAAGCTGGATTTAAAATGCCTGAAGCTGTTTGTATTCCTTGGCAGGAACTGATTTCAATCGCTAGAGAAAATGGAATTGATGAGAATTATGAACCAGATGCTTTTAGTGCTCCAAATTTCTTTCCTTTAATAAATGAAAAACAAACTGAAATTATGAAATTTATTCAGGAAAAGATTACAAATCCTTTCTTAAGTTCATCTTCTCCAGACGAAGATTCGTTCGAAGCAAGAATGTTTGGTGTTTATGATTCCAGACAAATAAGTCCTTTACATTCATATATTGAATATGATGTGGATTGGGAAATGTATGGGGATTTTTTTATGGAAGAAGTTTTATCTGGAGATATTTTAAAAGATCCTGATTTTGGAAAACATAGTATACCAGGATATAAAGAAAAATGGCTCGATTTAGCTCAAAAATTTCAAGATAAAGAAATTAGTGTTGAAGATGTTGGTAAAGAAGCACAAATAAAAGGAATGAGCCAATCTTTATCTAATATTGTTGCCTCATATTATAATCCATTAGGAATGGGTTTAAGAAAAAAACATAGTTTTGAAGAAAAAGGTATGGGGATTTTAGTAAGAGAAACTATAGGTAAAGAAAAAGAAGATCATTTTCCATCTGAAAGAGGTTTTAAAGAGCCAGAATATTCAATTATTGCCAGAACTGGATATAAGGAAGGAATATTAATTTCTATTACTAAAGGTCTTGGAAATAATATTGTAGATGGTAAAGGTAAATCTGATTCTTTTATTTATAATGTTAAAGAAGATACTTATAGAAAAGTTACAAATCAAGTTCTTTTTGATAAAGAAGAAATTGATGGAGTTAAACAACATGAATTTAATTATTATGATGAAGAATTGTTAAAACAAACAGGAATATCAATAAATGATTTAGGAAAAATGTTGACTAAATTAAAAGAAGGAATAAATTTTCCAGACACTCATGATGTTGATTTTGAAATGGCAGTTGAAGATAAAGATATTTTTATGTTACAAAGTTCTCCTGCAAAGAAAGTTAAAAATTTTAAAATTGTTGAAAATGAAAATAATTTGATTGATCCATTGTATGTAATGGGTTCGGTTAAAAAGAATATTAATAAATTACTAATTTTACCATCTCCATTTTTCTATAGTAAAGATGAAAAACAACGTTTAATTTGGGTTCAAATTGCACAATGGGTTTCTGATTTTAATAAAGAAAATAAAGATTATTTAATTATAGGTACACCTTATTTATCAAAAAACGATAATTTTGATTTAAAATATTATTATAATGCAGCTGGTGTAATTGAATTTCAAAATTTTAGGGATCACTATCATTTTAAAAACCCATTAATGCATTATAATAATCTTATCAGGGAAGAAGGTATGACATTTGTTGTAGGTTATGGTATAAATGAATTTAAATCTATTGTTGGTGAATATATTCCGCAAGCTAATGATGATGGAGATATAGGATGCGATATTTTAGATGGTAAACTTAAACCTCTTGACATGATTAAAGTTATGGATGTTGATATGACGTTGGAAACAGATGAATATGCAGAAAAAGCAAATTTATATTTTAATGAAAAATGACTGAACTAAAACAAATTGAAGAATTAATAATAGAATTGTCTGAATATCATCATGGACATTTTAATAATGCAATTAGTGGAGTAAGACGAAAGATAGAATTAATTAGATTTGGAGAAAAATGGTTGAAAGGAAGAAATCCAAATGATGTAGTTGAAGAAAGATTTAAATTAATTAAAGATCATTATGAAAAAGATTGTTTTTATAATCCTCACAATTTTCTTAAAGAAGCAGTTGAAACATTGTATCTAGAATTTCAAGATATAAATAGTGTAATCAAATGCTATTATGAAGAGGATATAGAAAGAAAGATGGATAAAGATTATATTATTTCTGTAGGAGATCATTTAAATGAAAGATCTCAAAAATTAATTAATTCTTATACTAATTATTTTTTATATGTTATAAATGATATTGTTGATATTTACGAAGAAAAAGGCGGAGATATTCATAAATTTGGTGATAAGATCAGATCAGGATTAGATGAAAGTACTTTTGATGATCCTTTATATAAAATGCTTTTATTTGTTTCTCAAAATAAAGAATTTAATGTATTTATACCAAATGAAGAATATTTATCTAGAGTTAAAGAGAAATATCCAGAGTGTTTAAAATAATTATTAATCTAAAAAAATATTATTTTTCTTTGTTTGATATCTATAACTTTTCTTAAATACTGTTATATAATAACTTTCATCAAAAGGATAATTTTCACTATAATTAATATAATCGTACCTGAATTTAACTCGCGGAGAATTTGGCGAATCCATAATACTTCCTGGTTCACCTAACAAATCTATTACACCATCAATAATTTTATCATCTTCATATCTTGTTGCATAAGTTAAATCTCTTGCTATTAATTTTGGAATAATTAAATCGTTTCTAACAATTAATGTAGATCTCATTTTATAAATCTTAATTTTATCATTAAAACTAGATCTATCACAAGATCTTCTGTAATCAGCAAAGTCTGGTGAATCTTCGAATATTTGTTTTATTTCATCAAAGGTTTTTCCCTGCGGATTGAACCCTTTAAAATGATGTACAATGTTTACTAAATCTACTGTTACCATATTGATTACTTTGGGGTTTTTATTTATAAAGTTTACTGTTTTTTTGTTGAAAATGTCTCGTTCGAAGCAGTCGTATCAATATGTAAACCTTTAAACGACTGCAACCTTCCCGTACTCGAGTACGGTATGACAAACGGTTCTCACTGGCCTTTACAGGCAACATTTTCAACATTATAAGTAATATTCTTGTCAACTTTAAATCAACAAGATTTATATAGTATTTATGATTACCTTCTTATTATTAATAAAAAAGTCTCGTTCAAGAGAGAACACACTCACTTTGTTCGTGTGGAAACCTGCTCCAATCTATCTCTTAATTGTAATGGAGCACCGTGTACGGTTCGCTTTCAATACTAAATCGCTGAACGACCTTTACTGTGCTACCTCACTGGCCAATACTGGCGACTTTTTTATCATTATAGGAGATGAATATGGTAGTAATAAGACATCAGAAAATAACAATTGTAAAGGTTGGACAACCTGAAAGGCAAAACATTAATCAAGAACTGCAATTCTTAGGTTTAAGTCTTGGACTATTTAATCTGCGTGATAAAGAAAAAAGCTGTTTCAGAATATTTATTGAACTTGTTAAAGCAGCTAAATTAAATCAACCATTAAGTTCTGACGAAATGGCTGAAAAGTTGGGGATTACAAGAGGTACAGTTGTACATCATCTAAATAAATTAATGGATTCTGGATTAGTTATAAGTCGAGGTAACAGATATATGCTTAGAGTTGATAATTTAAAGGAATTAGTTGATATTTTAGAGAGTGATGTTAAGAAAACATTGAGTTCTTTAAGAGATATTGCTGAAGATGTAGATAAACAATTAGGATTATAATTTTTCTAAAGTATCTTCTACAGGAACAAAAAGTTCTAACGGTTCATTATCTGATTTTCCTTCTTCTTTTAGAAACAAATAATTGTTAGTTGAAACAATATTTGAAGTAAATGGATGAATTCGTGAATTAAATTGGTGTGAACTCATATTTTCAAACTGAAATTTTGTTATTCTTTCTTTATTGCTTTCATAAAAGCCAATATATGCAGCTAATCCTACACAAGTTAAACATCCATATATTTCATATACATCGTGCTTTTCATCATTTGTACCCTCACGGGAAATAACTGTTAACATATTTCCATTGATTGAAGAATTTCTTAAAGCTAAAGTTTTTGCATATATTTCAAGATCATTTGGATCTGGATCTAATTCATTCTGTAATGCTTCCAATCTTCTACTATCAGCTGCCTGCGCTGCTTTTTTTTCTTTTTTTGTGAACCAATGATGTCTTTGGATATAATCAGATAATAATTTTCGTCTTTTAATTTCATATTCAACAGGGTCTTCATACTTTAAAATATAATCGTTAAATTGCGCTCTAAAATTACCCATAACATTTCCAACTTTAAATTTACATTCTAAATCGGGGTGTAATACTAATGCTTCATTATTATCAACTAAATAATTTTCAGCTAATTTAATATTAGAAAATATTTTTAATATATTTTTAGCATGATCGTCTTTCTCAATTAATTGTCTTTCAAGTTCTTTAATTTCATCTCTAGCATTTACAAGCATTTTTTTACCAAATTTAATTTCATCTTCATATTTTGTAAAAGTTGATCCTGACCCCAGTTCGTCAAGGTTTTTTCTAAAATAAAAATCGTTGTTTAATAGTTTATCAATTGTAGAAGTTACTTGTTTAAAATATGATTCATGTAATTCTTTATCAGATTGATTTTGAAATTTGTCTGGATGATGATATTTAGCTATTATTTTTTTAAAATCAGAAAGAAAAGATTTTAAATCTTTAAAATTCATACTTAACAATACCCATGTATCTACTCCAAGTGTGCTAAAGGGATTTATATCTTTATTTTCTATCTTCTGTATAAATGCTTCAAGTTCTTCCATTTTTTTTAAAGATCTAATAATTTTTCTTCATAATTTTCAGTTTCATAAGTTAAACTGAAATTCATACGCCTGATGTCAAGAAGTAGTTCAGGACTTACACCTGTACTTTTATGTTCATTGTAGAGATCCATGATTATTGCAATGTGACTATAGTCATCATCACCATCTCTTTTATGTTTAATTACTTCATCTAATGTAATTGTTTTCTCTGCACCAAATTCAAGATATAACATCACTGAAGTATCATAAGCATGTTCAATTATAGATTTCATTTCATCAATATCTGATATCTCATCTAAAAAGGAAGTGAATGTATCATAACTTATTGTTGAATTTGATAATATTGCTTGATCATAAAATTGAACAACAGATCCCATAAAATTGTTAAATTTATTTGCCAGTCCTTCTTTAATAGAATCATTTATAGATATTGTGTCTATTAACATATCTAAATGGTCATCAGTAAAACCTATTTTAACTAAATCCTTGACAATTTTAAAAGAAGACATACCTATATATGGTTTGTTGTTAATATATTCTTTTATTTGTACTTCAGTCATTTCAGGTGTTGCTACTACAATTTCATTTGAAGTTTCTTCACCTGGTTCAAATAAAATTAATTTGTAGTTATCTCTGTTTAAAGATCTGTTAAGAATTTGTGGTTTGTATTCATTTTGAGCATTAACATAAAATTCATTGTTAGCAATATCATTTCTAACATTTGAATTGATTGTGACTAATGTAGTATCACTAGTTTCCATTAGATCTTCATACTTATTTCTTTGAACATCTAATTTTTCAGTTATGTAAGTATGTCTGTTTTGGACAAGTTCAATTTTATCATTTATTCTTGGATCTTCTTCACCCATATTTTCAACATAAGTTTTTTGTAGATCTTTAAGTTCTGTAATTTTTCTCGATTTTTTCATTGTTAAATCTGTCATATAATTTTTGTATTTTTTAATAAAATTTTCCATTTTGCTTTCCTCCCAGCCCAATATAGGTTAATATGGGTTCAAAATATATAAAGTTTTCTATTATATTAGAAGGATAATTATTACTATTATATTAAATTTGTCTCAATATAACCATTTACAATATTAAAATCAGTATAGAATTCAGTGAAAACAAGTTTTTTATTTGTTTTATTAATTAATAATAATTTGCATAGTTTTATATCAATTTCAACATCATTTTTTAATATGGTTTCGAGATCTAACATTTCTGAAACATCTTCAACTTTTGATTTTGCAACAAGAATTTTATCTTTTTTCACTTTTTTCACTTCATATTTATTAACATAAAATTCTTCTTTTTTATCTCTAACTTTTAGAATAATATTATTATATTTTCCATTATGTTTTTTATCTTCAAGTTTTAGCCCGACAATATCATATTTTTGATCTTCATAGAATAAATAGTTTGTTCTGTTTTTTAAATCCCCTTTAATAGGAACAAATATGTTTAGATTAATTTTTGTAGGATCTTTTTTGCTAGTATTAACATTCCACACATTAATAATTGGTAAATCATTATAATCTATTATATCTCCCATATTAATGGTATGCAATGGAGCTTATTTATAAAGTTAATGGGTGTTGATAATATAAAATCCCTGTTAAAGAAAGGATATGTCCCAAATATTTTCTTGCGTACATTTGGGACAAACCTTCAAAAAACAAATCTTTTTAAATAAAATTAAATAATCAGTTCATAATGGCAAAGAAAGAGATTCTAACCGCAGGTGGACAAGCTGTAATTGAAGGAGTATTAATGAGAACTAAAGATAAATATGCTATTGCTGTCAGAGATCCTAAAGGGAAAATTGTTGTAAAGAAAGAAAAAGTTAAACCACAAAAAAATAAAATATTAAAATTACCTTTCATTAGAGGGATTATAACTTTAGGAGAAAGTATGTCTTTAGGAATTAAAGCATTAAACTGGTCTGCTGAAAAATCTATGGGAGAAGAACAAGAACAATTGTCACCGTGGGTATTTATTTTAACAATCATATTTGCAATCGGAGTTGCGATTGCAATCTTTAAATTTTTACCTTTTGTATTAACAAGTTTGTTTAATTTACAAATTAATACTGAAGGAAGTAGTTTTGCAATTATTGAAGGTATTATTAAATTGTTAATATTTATTATTTATTTAATGTTGATCGGAATGATGGGAGATATTAAAACTGTATTTCAATATCATGGTGCAGAACATATGACAGTACATTGTTATGAAGCTGGGAAAAAGTTAACTGTTGCAAATGTAAAGAAGTTTGGTGAAGCTCATGCAAGGTGCGGTACTGCGTTTTTAATGTTTGTAATTATTATTTCGATTATTGTTTACACTTTTGTACGAGTAGATTGGGGATTTTGGGCAGGTTTTGGGTTAAGGTTAGCGTTATTACCAATCATTATTGGAGTTTCTTATGAAATATTAAGGTTGAGTTCTAGATTTAAGAAAAATGTTTTTGTTAAGATTTTAATTTTGCCAGGTTTACTAGTTCAAAAATTAACAACTAAAAGACCTACTGATAAGCAATTGGAAGTTGCGATTAGAAGTTTGAAGGAAGCAATTAATTGATTCTATAAATCGATTATATCAACTGCACTTGGAAAATAACAATTAATTAGAATCTTTCCTTCATCTCCTGCATATAATAATGCACCGCCATGTTTATTGATCAAATTTCTGTTATTATTAAATTCATCAAACTTAAATACATTTTTTTCTTTGGGATATGTTGGTAATATAAAATATTCTCCTTGTAATTTATTACAATATTCTTTAATGTAAAAGTCAGACCAACATTCAATATATGGAAATTCAACAAAGTCTTTTGTTTCTTCATAACCATACCCGTCAACTGCATTAAATGTAAATTTGATTTCAGGATGATTTTGTTTTAAATGTTGAAAGAAATCTTTGAATAATAATCTTTTATCGATTTTTTTAAACATTTCTTCATTATTGTCAAACGTCCATTCTTTTGGAGTATAGATGTAATCATATTTATCATTTAAACCTCCATATTGGTCAAAATGTATTCCTGTAAATCCTATGTCAAGAGCTTTTTTTAATTCGTTTGGATAGAATTCTTTCCATTCTTTGCATGCAGGATTAATTATTGTATAAGTTGGATTATCTTTAACAATACAAGTCCAATCTTGTATAAATTTGTCTTCTTTTTTTGTAAATAGAGCATTGTTTAATCCAGGAATTTCATAATTTGGTGAAACAGTATAAATACCTGTGTAAAACCAAGATGATAATCCTAATCGATTTATTTCATCTAAATAAGATTCAATAATTCTCCTTCTTATTGTTCTACCAATTGGATCTTTCCATTTAAATTTATTTGGTAGTGGTTGTTCATATCTTTCCATACAATCGTAGAATTGAAAGTGTTCAATGCCAAATTCTTCATGAAGATATCTGATTGTTGTTTTTGCATCACAATCAATTACATCAAATTGAGTTATAAATCCATAATTGTTCATATAAAATTGGTATTGGTAAAGAAATATATAAATGTGTAGTAGTTATTACTATTAAAATATATTTGTTAATAAACTGTATTTATCCAAATTAAATGAAGGTATATTATCTGCATTATTAAAATCAAAATAAAGATACTTATTGATATGATAAAATTTATTTTTAGAGTAATTTTAAATTTACTATACTTATCAATTAAAAATAATATTAAAAATAGAAATGCAGAAATTAATAATGATATCAGAATCATAAAAGGGTAGCTTTTTAAAGGTATTTCAAACAACCACCATTGTTCGTTTGGTCCCATACAAAACTTTCTTTCTGGTAATGGTGGACATCCGCTAAACTTTAAGATTGCCATATATTATTGTAAAATTAATCCATATATAAATATTGTTAAGGTTTTAAAATTATTTAAGAAATTTGATTAATTATTTTTTTCATAACAGAATCAAGTGCGAAGAAAAGGTTTTTATCAGTTACTTCTGATGTGATAACTTTACCATTATCAATCAATTTTGCTTTTAATTCAAATAGAGTTTTAGCATCATCTGGATTTGCTCTCATATTAAGATTTATTGTTTCAAAATTAGTGCATATTGTAGAAATCTTTTTTGTCTGTGTACCAACCAACTTTTTGATTATAGTCATCTCTCCAGGTTTTAAATTTGTAAATCCAGAAAGTTGAATATTCCCACCCAATTCTATTAAGTTCCCATCATCCATATTAGGTTCCACCCTGATAATTCATAGAAAAGATGGATTATTATATAATATTTTCGGGAAAAATGGCTTTTTTTTAATCATTTCATAGTGGTGAATTACCGAAAGATTTATATATGAGTTATTGTTGATTATTACTATTACAAGGGTTATTTTTATAATATTTGAGGTTAAGAAAAATGGAACTAATGGATTCAATTGATACAAAAGAAATTAAAGAAAATTTATATAATTTAAAAGAAGTTATGCCAGGTGAAGATCAGTTTGTTTATGATTTTGCAAAAGTATTATCAGACAGATTAAATCCGCGATTAGCACCGATTGGATTAAAAATGTCAATAGAACTTTTATTAACTGATTTACATAACGGAGTTAATAGTTTTTCAGAACCATCAATTAATCGTTTATTAGGATACCCTGATATTATGTATAATGCAATAAGTGGATTAATTGTTCCAAAAATTGTTGAGAAAGTGGTTCCACAAGACTTTTACGAAGCTTATAATGTATTTTGTGGAAAGGTTGAAGAAGAAATGAAAAAATCTAAAGAATAATTATTTTATTATTATTCCATCTTTTTTCTTTAACATTTCTTTAGCAAAGTCAAGTTTTTCCATATTATCAGAATAAATTGTAAGCAATTTCTCGCCTTTCTTAACTTTATTATTTTCTTTCTGATATAGATATATACCTGCACCCTGATCTTCAGGAGCACCTGCAATCCTGGCTATTTTAGAAATCATAATGTTATTTATATCAGTAATTCTACCTGATTTATTAGATTTAAATGTATATGTAAATTTGCCAATAGGGATTTTATCAGGATCAATGTTAGGATTGCCACCTTGAGCTTTAATGATTTCTTTCATTTTTTCATAAGCTTTACCTGATTCAAGGATTTCTTTTGCTAATTTTTTAGGTTCTTTAGCACCTGCCAATTCAAGCAGAATTCCAGCCATATGCAATGATTTTTTCTTAAGGTCTTGTGGTGCCTTTTCATCGCCTTTAAGCAAGTAGAGAACGTCTTTGGCTTCTAAGGCAGGACCAATTCCAAATCCAATAGGTTGTCTACCATCTGTGATTATAACTTTAATTTTCATTCCAACTTTATGACCGATTTCTTTAAATTTTCTTTTCAAATGATTAGCCTGTTTCATGGTTTTTATCTTTGTATCATGTGCAACAGGAATATCAATCAATACATGGGTAGAGTTTACAGCTTTTTTCTTTGCAAGAATAGAAGCTAAAAGCATTCCTTCAGGATCAATACTTAACGGATGTCTTACTTTTATCATTTTATCATCTGCTGCAGCCAAATTCATTGCTCCGCCCCAAACAATGCATGCTCCAATTTTTTCAACGATTTTTTTCATCTTTTTAACAGGAATGCACACAGAACATAGTACTTCCATTGTATCTGCTGTACCTGCAGGTGATGTAATTGATCTAGAAGATGTTTTTGGCATATGATATCCTGCAGCTGCCATAATTGGAACAACAATCATTGTTGTTCGATTACCAGGAACTCCACCTGAACAATGTTTATCCAACACTTTTTTTGAACCTTTAATCTGTAAAGTATCACCATGACTTACAATGGCTTCTGTTAAATTAATACTTTCATTTAAATCAAGACCATGAATATAACATCCAGAAACAAAATATGTAATTTCAATTTCTCCAAGTTTATTATGGACAATGTCCCAAACTATTTGGTCAATTTCACTTTTTATTAATTTACCGCCTTCAAGCTTTTTCTTTATTGAATATATTGATTTAGGTTTTCCTGCAACATCCACATGAACTATGTCGCCTTGTTTAACTTTTAATGAATCTATTACTTCTTCATCAAGACCTATGTAACCGACTGGAACAGCTTTTTTACTTTCAGCAATATCAACTATAACTGTTTCAATTCTTTTACCTTTTGTGATTTTAATATGATTATGAGTATGGAGGTCAAATTTCTTTGCATCTTTTTCATTTATGATAGAAATTAATGCTCCCCCTGTTCGTATGTCCATGTCTTTAACTTTGAACTTCATATTCTGTTACCTCTAATCAAAGTTGAAGGCTTGAAAATTATTAAATTTTCATTGTCTTTAACTTTGAATTTCATTTAAGTCCACCTTTGTTAAAATATAGTTCTCTCATAAATTCAAAACTAGCAAATAATATTGCTAATAAAATTGGTCCAAAGAATACTCCCATTATTCCAAACACAAAAATTCCGCCAATTATTCCTACAAAAATTATTAATGGATGAATTTTTATTCTTGAACCGATTATTTTTGGTTTTACAAAATTATCTATAGTTGAAACTATTAAAAAGAAATATAAGAACATTACGATTGATACTATTATCATTCCAGTATTGCCTGATGCTAATGCATTTAAGAATTGGAATAATACAACAGGGAACCAAACTATTGGTGCTCCAATAAATGGTATCATTGCTGCTAAAATCATTAATAATCCTAGGAAGAACCAAGCGCCAATTCCAAATATTAATAATCCAATCATTCCAACTATACCTTGGATTATTGCAGTTAAAATATGGCCAAATATTACGCCTTTAGTGATATCTCTAAATTTATTTGCAATTTTTGATTTAACTTTTATTTTTAATGGTAATTGTTTTTTTATTTCTCTTAACCATGCTTCTCCATCTTTTAAAAGGTAATAAAGGAAGAAGATAAACACTATAATATGAAGGAATAGTGTCGGAAGGTACGTAACTAATTTTAACGTGCCTTCAAAAAATATTGGAGCTACATTTTTTTCTAGAAATATATCTACTTCTTCCGCAGAGAGTATTCCCGATAAAAAATTATTGAATCCAGTTGTAATTGAACAAATTGTACTAGTATCATTGACGTCACAACTTTGGTCAAAAAAAGTTCCTGTTTCAAGTTTATTTTTTGTTAATTCATATCCAGCTCTAAGATCATATCTTAATGCGTCATAACCTCTTTCAAAGATAAAACCAATTGGAATTAGAATAAGTAATAGGATAAATATTGTTAAAATAAATGAACATGTCCCTCGATTTTTTACTTTTCTATTAATAATTTTAAATAACGGATAAACTAAATATGCTATTAAAGCTGCAGTGAAAATTGTAATTAAAAATGGTTTAATTAATAAGAATGATAAGTAAATTAGGAATATAAATATTAGAATAAAGATATATTTGTAATAATGTTTCATATCTTTTGTATTTATTTAAATCACCTTTTTATATCGAAATAAGTTTTGTATTTAAAAAGGTTACTCTTAATAGACTAAGTCAAGGGCACATAAAAGAAATGGGCGCATAAAAGAGATGGGCGCTTAAAAAGAGTGGGCGCTTAAAAAGAGTGGGCGCTTAAAAAGAGTGGGCGCACCCGGATTCTCATCAACTTTATAGTTGCCTTGAACCGGGGATCCCCGCCATTTTGAGCTGTTAAAAGCCATAAATTGCTATGCAATTTAAATTGACTGCTAGTCAAGGCAGTATCATAGCCACTAGACCATGCGCCCATGATTAAAAGAAATATGATAGTTATTTAAAAAGGTTTTGGAGAAATTAAAAGAAAAAGAAAAAAATTAAAATTTCATTAAAGTAAATCCTAATGCGATTAATGTTAGAGCCCACCATGGAACACCTGCTAATAATCCAACAGAATTTAATGCAAAAATCACTCCTAATGCAAATAATAGTCTTCCAAATCCGCCACCATTTTCATTTTTAGATAAACACCAATTGTTTTTATCCATTGGAGAACAACCTTTAAAGTGGGCTTCCATTTTTTTACCAATTTTTTTACCGATTGAATCCCATGATTCTGTTTTTTTCTTTGCTTTTTTAGCTTTCTTTTTTACCATGAATATACACCTCTTTTTACTTAAAAAATACTGGTATAATTTAAAGGTTGTTTACTACTCATAAATCGAAACATTTATAAATAGTAAGTCCAACATAAATAATTAGGGTATGGTATTCTATATTCTGGAGATTAACATGAATTTAACAAAGAAAAATTTTGATAAAAGGTATGATCAAACTAGTTCATTTATTGCTGGGTTTGGTACTTTTATGTTAACTGGATTTGGTACAACAATTTACAAAACAATTGATGTTTATACAGATGTTGTAGCAAAATGTAGATTGGATAATTCTGAACCTGCTGATCAATTAGCTTGTTTAGAGTTTGAAATGGCAAGTCATGCTATGGAAGTTCTTGGACCTGCTTTTACATATAGTATTGGAGCAGGAGTTGTTGTTGGTTTAGGAACATATTTCTATAAGAAATATAAGAGAAATCAAGTAGAATAAAGCAAATCAATACCATTACCAAGCATTAACTAATTAAGCGTAAACTTCTTCAAAGTTTATAAACCTCTCAACTTCAGTCAAATTCAAAGAATGTAAGTTACTTTATGATTTATATATTAATTTGACTTCAGGTCGATTAAGTACTTCTGCGAAGCATGTCAATTATGCGAATTAGGCAATGGTATTAATTTTTTTGCAAATAAAGCAAACATTTATAAAGATTAAAAGTTTTGATTACTGTATTACATATTTTTAAGCATATATTATGTTTTCTTTTATGTATCGAGGTTAAAATGGGATTTTATAAAATAATCAGATATTGTAGGATATGCAAAGTAAAGTTCTTTGTTGAAAAGGCAAGTTCACCTAAGTATTATTGTGAAACTTGTAAAAAGAAATATAAAAATGATAATTGATTTTACATCATTTTTTCTATTTTAAGTTAACTAAGATCGCATAATAATTAGAAATCTTATAATTAATTATTTTCAATTAAAAATAATAGAATTAATTACAATAACAAACACAAGAAGCATAGCCATTATCATCTTGTTCTTTATAAAATGTTGAATAATTATATTTTAATTCATTATCATTACAAATTTTTGGACATTTTTCCTGAGCACATACTCTTGTACCATCACTTTCCCTGCAATATAATAATGCTCCTTTACATTCTGTTTCAAAACTAATCGTATTATCAGGTATTGTCATATTATTATTGTTATTGTTGCCTTTAAATGTAAATGAGAGATAGATTGCTAAAGTTATGAATATAATCATTGGAATTAGAATTAATATTATTTTTATTATCTTTTCTTTTAATTTCTTTTTCATATTACATTTGAAAATTAAATGTATTTAAATAATTTCCTGAAAGTTACGATAAATCCTTGCAAGCATTATAGATATTGTCATATAATTTTCTTAATTTACTTTTTGGAACCGTAGAAAAAGCCAGCCTTAAGATTCCATTTAATGCAATTACTGCAGTATCATATTTTTTTAATAAATGTTGTCTTATTTTTTCTGGATCAAGACCTTTTAATTTTATACACATAAAATATCCAGAATTAAAGGGTAGAGGTTCAAAATATTCATTGTATTTTTTATCTTTTAAGATTTTTTTAACTTCATCATATCTGGATTTTAAAAGATAATAAATTTCCTTTTTTTCTTTATTATAAGTTGATGATTTCATTCCTTCAAATATTAAGTTTTGTGAAAGGGTTGATGTCATTGTAATGCTGCTCCTTACTGCACCTGCTGTCTTTGCTTCGAATGCAGCTGCAGAATCATTATTCATTCCTTTGTATGAATATGTTATGAAACCTATCCTGAAACCCCAAACATAATCTTCTTTTGTTGCACCGTCTATCTTTACAGCTAAAACATTTTTATGCAGATTTGCTAGTTTTGAAAATATTGATTCTTTATAGACACCTTTTTCATACACTAAACCAAAGTAAGCGTCATCACATAAAACAACAATTTTATTACCTTTATTTGCATGTGCTTTGATTATTGATGCAATCTTATCTGCTTCTTTATTTGTAGGAGTATATCCTGTAGGATTGTTTGGAAAGTTTAAAATTAATATTTTTATACCTTTTAATTTTGATTTCAATAAATCAAGATCAAGTTTGTTATCCTTGAAAAGATTGAAAAATTCAATATTTGCATTATAAATGTTTTTATACATGAATTCATAATTTTCCCAATTATAGTTCGGGATAAGAATTTTATCATTTGGATTTACAAATAATGTTCCTGCAATACTTAATCCATGTGTAAGGGCATTTGTTACAACTGGTAGACTTAAATTGATCTTTAAAGAAGGATTCTTTTTATATATCATTGATTTCCATTTTTTTCTTAAAGGTAGAATGCCATAACTTGTTGAATATGGGAATACTTTTTCAGGAGGAAGTTTTATTAATTTTTCAATTGATTTCAATCTAATTGGAGAACCGTTATCATATGAAGCTATACCTTCGGTTGAATTTAAAGTTTTACCTTTTGCTTCTTGAGATTGAGATATTATTCCATAATTTGGAAAGTAAATATTTTTACCTTTTTTTGATAAAAGGTTGAATATATTTTTATTGTTTTTTTTAATATCTGAGTTTAGTTCTTTTGCTAGCGGATCCATATGTATATTGGATTATTTATTAATATAAATAGTTTTGCAATTATAAATCTTAATAATAATTAATTTTTACAATAAGAATTAAATTTAATCCAATCTTTTTCTGCTAAATATTCGTAATTCAATGACTTGTATAATTCTGATCTGAATTTATATAATTGTGGTTCTGTTGGAAGTATGTTAATTGTTTTATTCATCAAATTTAATGCATTATTATACTGGTTTTTTAATACATAAATCCTTGATAAATCTAAACAATTCTTATATGTTTTTGGATCAATATACATTGCTGTTAGAAAATCTTCTTCTGCTTTATCATATTCATTGATTTGTGTGTATAAAGAACCTCTTGAAACGATTGAAAGTAGGTTATCGCAATCATATTTTAATAAAAAAGAGTGTTTTTCGATTTCTTTTTTTATGATTATTTCTTCTACATTCATTTAATTTAGGATTTTTAAGTTGTATTTTAATATTTGTTTTTGGTTATAGTAATAATTATATAGTAATAGTGTCGTTTTATATAATATGGTATCATTTGAGGATTATTGTAAAAAACAAGGATGGGATCCAAATTACAGGAATATTGATAGTAAAGAATCCCCTGAAGTAAATTGTGTAATTATTAGTAAAGATGGATTATATTATAGACATGAAGGATATATTGTAAAACCATTAGAATATACAATATTTCAATGTTGGAATAATGCAGTTGAACTTGATAATGTTAATCTTGGTGATTTATTATTACATATTTCAAAATTAGATGAGTATGAATTAAAATTAATGCAGCATTTATGTGATTCTCAAATAAACAACTTTCTTGAAGAGGGAGTAAAATTAACTGAAGCTGAAAAGGTTGACCTGGATTATATTAAAGTTCAAAGATGTATATCTTTGAATTTAATTACTGTTGATAATTTGGGAATATATGATATGGTAGTTGATGTATCTGGTATTACTGAAGGAGATCCAAATTATTATGCACTTGAATTTATTCCATTGACAGAATTAAAGAATGTAGATTTAAGGATTAATAATATTGTTAAAGTTCATGATTGGGAAACTGATGAAAGAAAAGAATATAATGCTTCAATTTCATTGGGAGAGTTTTTATATGCAATATTCGATGAGATTTGTTTTTGTGGTACTATTGAGAATCGAGATAGAATGAGTAATTATTTAGATGAAATGGGAGAAAAAATTGATGATATTGATTTAGAAGATTAATCATTTACCTTTTCTTTCACTAAACAATTTTGGTTTATTATTCTTTTTAAACATATCAACATGAAATTCTTCATGTGCATACCTTATGTCTTCAACAGTATAAAATGCATGCCGATTTATCTTTGTAATTATTTGATATATTTTATCGATATTTTTTCTTTTAGTAATTGTAAATATTATTTCCACTCTACCATTGTTGCCAATCCCCACAATTTTAGAAACGTTAAATTTTGCTTCTTTTAAGGCATGGAACATTTCTTTTGATTCTTTTTTGGTAATTATTCTTACCAAAACTTTACCCATTTTTAATTTTTCGTCAATAATTATTCCAACATAAGTTCCTACAGCAAACCCTCCTGCATAAATTATGAAAAGGTACCAAACATTTAAATTTACTAAAACTTGTTTTGCTGCAAAAAGCCAGATTAAAACTTCAAAAAATGCCACTATTGGCGCTAATGATTTATAACCTCTGGAAATAAAAATCACTCTTAAAGTACCAAGAGAAACGTCAATTACTCTAGAAAAAAATATTAAGAATGGGATAATTATTAATGTGAACCAATCGAATGCCATGATTTTTGTTTATTGAAGTATTATATAAAACTTGGGTACTACTTTGGGATGATGTTATTAAAAGAAATCTTTTTCATGGACAAATTCCATTCCCAATCGATTAGCCCATGTTTTATCTGTTGTCATATCGCCAACCATAAATGTTTGATTTGGATCTAACTGATGTTTTTCTATTAAATATACAGCAAATCCAGATTGAGGTTTTCTGCAATAGCATTCTTGCGGGAATCTATAATGTTTACAATAATGATAATCAATTTCTTGTTCTAATTGCTTATTTGTTGCTTCAAAACAATCAATTGCATCTTGTTCTGTTAAAATTCCTTTTTCAATACCAGATTGGTTAGATACACCAAATAATTTGTAACCTTGATCTTTATAATGTTGTAATGTTTCTTTTCTATTTGGCATAATTTCAAGTTCACTTGGTTTAGTTGGATATTTGTAATCACCTGTGACTTTTCTTAAAGTGCCGTCATAATCTAGAATTAAAGCCTTATTATTATAATTGTAAGGTCTTCTTATAAATTTTTGTTTCCTAACTGAATCAAAACCTTCATCTTTACTTGGCTTTTGTAATCTTTTATTCATTGAAAATAGTGCACTAATAGGGAAAATATTTGGATCGTCTAGATTTGCTTCCTTAATTTCTTCTTTTGTATAAAATATCTTTTCATATCTTTGATACATTCTTGTAAGAGCATTAATTTGTGCATCATCTTTAGATGTAGTCATATGAACACAATGTATTGGTGTATTGTATTTCTTTGCAACTTGAATAAATGGAATTCTTTTATCTGCTGTGATGTGAGTGTTGTCTAGAATTACGTTGTTTTTATTTTTTAATTCTTTTTCTAATAAAGGAAGAAGATCTAATGTTCTTGCGCCTTTGCTTAGACTATCTCTGTTAAGATGAGAATAACCTTTACTTATGTATTCTTTACTTATGCTGCTCTTTCCAGATGCAGCCAATCCGACAGTCATTATTATTTCATTCATTTTAGTAGTTAAGTTAGAATAGTATTTATGTTTGTGTGGTGTATTATTTACCCACAATTATCTATTCTGTCATAGATATCTCGGGATTGTTGTTTATAATTAGTATGATTTAAATCCCATTTTTCATCTTCTGTTATTTTAAATAATTTTTTACTTACAACCGATGCTATTCTTAACATATGAGATTGGCTTTGATACATTTCAATGAATTTAAAATATTTGGCTCCTTGTAAACAAGAATCAAACCAAAGTTTACCCCAACTTATATCATTTATTTCCTTGAAAATAATTTCTGCATAATCTGCTGCATTACTATACATTGTTGCTTTATACTTTAAATCACCATTTCCAATGTCACCACTTCTCATTACCAGTTCATATGCTTTTTTCATCCATTTAAGATCTTTTGTTCTATAATATAGAGAGTGAGCGGAATAGGCGCTAAATCTATAACTATTAGCAGCATGTACATGATCATGTTTAAATGCTAAATCTCCACCATCTAAATTTAATTCATGATTTTTTATTAACCATTCAATATCTCCTGTTTCATCATATTTTAATTTAGCAATTAGTCCTGCATGTGTATGTAAATGTGTAATAATTTTATCATAACGTAGTTCATCAGGAGCATCTTTACAAACTTCGATACCTTCTAAATGATAATTAAATATTCTTTCTTTAAAATCATCTAATAATTTAGGGTGATCTTTAAGAATAAGAGACGAGACTTTTGTCATATCTTTTATAAAATCAATGTCATAGAATTTTATTGTTTCTACTTCTATAACGAAATTTACAACTCTATCAATACATTGTTGATCTTTTAATTCATAATAGTTTTCTTTAAGTAAATCTGCTAATATTAGTGCCATAATAATTGATTTGGGTAGTTAATTTAAATATTTTATCATGTTATTATTATTAACATAGTATTTGTTATTTACTACCCATTAATAATAAAATTTATAAATAATTAAAGGTTAGTAAGTAATTATGGGAGTAAGATCATTATTAATGAAAGCATTATTGTTGCCATTAGTTGGAGTTCCATTTTGTAGTTCTGTGTCTGCAGAGCCTGTTGATATAACAGATTATGTTCAACAACAATTAAATGAGTTTCCAGATAAAAAACATAATGAAATTGTTCAACAATATCGAGAATTGCACCCTGAAAATAATAATAAAGAATTGAAGTATATTGTATATAAAGAACAAGATGAAGAAAAGGAAGAAAATATTATTAAATTAGTTGATTTGGAAAAGAAGATTCTTGATAGCGTTGAAGAAAGTAGAAAAAATAATTATTATGAAAAAGGTGAAAGAGTTGCATTCTTAGCTTACGATATTAATAAAAAAGAATATTTAGTTGATATTAATTCTGATGTAAAAATGCAATGTGCATCGATGGCAAAAGTGTTTGCAATGTCTGCTTATTTTATTCAAGTTGAAAAAGGGAAATTAAAGTATACAAAAGAAGATCAAAAGTTTATGAAAGAAATGATTAGAAGTGATCGTAGAAAAGGAGATAGGACTAATCAAGCTTTCAACAGATTTGTTAAAAAAGTAGGTGGTCCTGCTGCTGTACAAGAATTGTTAACCACTAAATATCCTGGGATTTTTATTAATATTGATATAAATGAATATATTCCTTTGCCTAGTGAGAGAACATATAAGAATATGGCTTCTGCTAAAGATTACATGAGATTTTTAATTGCTTTAAAAGAAAATAAACTGCCTTATTCTAAGAAAATGTTAGAATTAATGAATCGTTTGGATAATGATGAAGAAAAATTATATGCCAAAGGTGGATTGACAGCAAGGCAAGCTGGTGTTATGAGATTGCATGAGCATGAAGATTGTGAAGGTAAAAAATATTCTTTAATTTTAGTTTCAATAATTGATAAAGATAAGAGAGCTAATTTTAAGAAATGGAAAGAAACTAAACAATTTGATGTACATTATTATTCAAATTTGATGTCAAGATATTTTTATAATGAATATGGTTTGAATGTATTATGTAAACCTGAAGATAAACTGTCTAAATTGGAATAGTTCAAATTTAGTTAAATTTCTATTAAATAAAGCAAACATTAATAAAGGGAGGCTTCTTTTTGTGATAAATTATACACCAAATTGTATAAAATAAGTTAGTTGAGGTTAATTAAATGGAAGGTACAGTAAAATTTTTTAATCCTATGAAAGGATTCGGTTTTATTTCCGGAGAAGATGGAAGTGAGTACTTTGTTCATGTTAGCGCTATCCCAGAAGGGTTAGAGTTAAACGAAGGCGACAGAGTAACATTTGAAGTTGTTGAAGGAGATAGAGGCCCTAAAGCTGATAAAGTACAAAAGATTGAGTAAGACTCTTATTCTTAAGTATTTTTGAGAATTATATTTTTTTTGATTTTTTTTTATAAATAAGGTAGATAGAAATAGATAATCATAACAAACATAACATATGTTCTCTGAAATAGTTCATTATTTTTGGATATTTGTTAATGTTTTCAATAGATTTTTTATATTTGTCTCTCAATTTAACTGCTTCTTTTTGTGTAAGACCTTCACTTGTTTCATAAGATATTTTTGGATCTAAAATTGTTCTTGGTTCTTTAATTATTTTTATATTATATTTATCAGGATTATTATAAATAACTGAATTAGATTGTAATCCGAAAATTGATGTTGATACTAAATCGAGGGATTTATCATTTTCTTTTAGAAAATCGATTGTTTCAATAAATTCTTCTTTTGTTTCACTTGGAAATCCAAATATAATGTATGCGATGTTTTTAATACCAGCATCATGAGAATCTTTTAAAGTTTTACCAATTATTTTTGGATCTGTTGTCATTTTATTCATTAATTTTAATATTCTAGGTGATCCAGATTCAACCCCCCACATTATCATTTTTAATCCTGATTCCTTTAAAACTATTAATGTTTCTTTATCAAGGTCTTTATTAGGATGTAATTGACATGTCCATGAAATATTTAATGGTTTGAATGCTTGTGCTAGTTTTAATAGTCTGGGTTTTGAAATCATATCATCTATCAAGAAAAAATATTTCTGTTTTGATTGAATTATTGTTTCTATAATATCTTTAATAGGATATTCTTTATATTTATTTTTATTATGATGTGTACAGAAAGCACATTGTTTATAATAACAAGAGTTTGATGTTTTTATTGGGATTATTGTTATTGGTGAAAAATATTTATCTAAATTGTAAATGTTAAAGTCTAAAATTTTATTATTTGTTTTTGGTTCAATCTTTAAATAGTTTAATAGTTCTATTTCATCTTTTAAATAAGTTGATTCTTCAATTAATTTATGGCTGATTGATGGACCGCCAACAATAGTCTTTATGTTTAATTCTTTTAATTTTTTAATTAATGCGTAAGTATAAAATGGCTGGCTTGAATAAACTACACTAAAAGCTACAAGGTCTGGTTTATGTTTTAAAATTAAATCTAGAAGTTCTTTAAACAATTCTGGATTCTGCCCTTTTACAACTTTTAAATTATTTTTTGAATACGTATCTTTACTTTTATTATGGAATTCTTTTGTTTCATCTTCATAATTGTTAAATGTTTTAAATCTTGTTTTAAATTTTAAATTGTGGAATTCTAGATTTAAATCTAAAACTGTTATATTGTGGTTTGAGTTGTTTTTTAGAATTATGTTACAAAAACGGAGCAGATTCAACTTTTACCGAAATGGCAAGAATA
>JBHPGL010000017.1:0-21896 GCA_042570655.1 Nanobdellota archaeon
TAAATAGATAATTAATTTTAAATTGGGGGAATATATGAATAAACTTGAAGATATTAAACCAGGAATATTAGTAGAAGGTATTACTTCAGAAGGAACTGTCTCTATAATTAATACAGAATGGCATGGAAATGATTTAATTACTGTAACATATAAAGATGCATCTGGATCTTTAAATCAGCAAATCATTGGTAGAGATAGTGAAGATAAACTGAAATTATCAAAACAAGGTATTTCTTGGTCATTTCAAGCAGATTCTAATCAATTCAAATTAGTCAGTGAAGCACAAAGAATAAGTCTTGCATATTTGTTTGACCCTCTACTTGCAGTTCATACTTCTAAAATCACACCTTTACCTCATCAAATAACAGCAGTTTATGATAATATGTTACATAGACAACCATTAAAATTTTTGCTTGCAGATGATCCTGGAGCTGGTAAGACAATTATGGCTGGCCTTCTTATTAAAGAATTGATAGTCAGAGGAGATGTAAAAAGATGTTTAATAATATCACCTGGTGGATTAGTTGAACAATGGCAAGATGAACTTTTTGATAAATTCCAACTGGAGTTTGATGTTATGTCAAGAGATAGAATTATTAATGCAAGAACAGGAAATGCATTCACCGAAATGGATATGGTGATTGCCAGACTAGATCAATTAAGTAGAAATGAAGAATTACAAATGAAGGTCTGTGCAGAAGATTGGGATTTAATTGTGGTAGATGAAGCTCATAAAATGGCTGCACATTTTTACAGTCCTAACAAAGCACCTAATAAAACAAAAAGATATCGATTGGGAGAAAAAATTAGAGAGCATACACGACACTTATTATTAATGACGGCCACACCACATAATGGTAAAGAGGGAGATTTTCAATTATTTTTAGCATTGATAGATAAAGATAGGTTTGAAGGAAGATTTAGGAATGGTGTTCATCAAGTAGATACTTCTGATATTATGAGAAGAATGGTAAAGGAAGATATGTTAACCTTTGAAGAAAAAAAATTATTTCCAGAGAGAATTGCTTATACTAAAGAGTTTTTATTATCTCCTGAAGAAGATAGCCTGTATAATGAAGTTACTGATTATGTCAAAAATGAATTTAATAAAGCAGAAAGTAAAGGTAGCAAAAAAAGAAATGTGGTAGGATTTGCTTTAACAGTTTTACAAAGAAGATTAGCATCAAGTCCAGAGGCAATTTATAAGTCTATTGAGAGGAGGAGAAAAAGGCTTGATAAGAAACTTAAAGAATTATATTTAATTAAAGATGGAAAAATACAAGAACAAAAAGACCCATTTTATGAATATTCTGATGAAGATATTGAAGATTATGATGATAATCCTGATGAAGAATCTGAAAAATTTGAAGAAGAAATTCTTGATAAAGCTACTGTATCTGAAACTATACCCGAATTTGAGAAAGAAATTGAGACATTATTTGGACTTGAGAAAAAAGCATTGAAATTAAGAAATAGTGAAAATGACTCTAAATGGGAAGCCCTTAGAGACTTACTTAATAACAAAAAGGAAATGTTTGATGCAAAAGGTTACCGGAAAAAGCTAATTATATTCACTGAACATAGAGATACATTAACTTATCTTGAAAATAGGATAAGAAGATTATTAGGGAAATCCGAAGCATTAGTGTCTATCCATGGAGGTGTAGTAAGAGAGCATAGAAAAATAGCTCAAGATAAGTTTACTCAAGATAAAAATGTTTCAGTTCTTTTGGCAACAGATGCAGCTGGAGAAGGTATTAACCTTCAAAGAGCTAATTTGATGATTAATTATGATATGCCCTGGAATCCGAATAGAATTGAACAACGGTTTGGAAGAATCCACAGAATAGGCCAAAAAGAAGTTTGTTTCTTATGGAATTTAATAGCAGCAGAAACTAGAGAGGGTGATGTATTCATAACATTATTTAAGAAGCTTGAAGAACAAAGAAAAGCATTAGATGGAAGAGTATTTGATGTTCTTGGAAAAGTCTTTAGGGAAAAAAGATTGAAAGACCTGTTGATGGACTCAATTAGATATGGTGAAGACCCACAAAGGAAGCTTGAGATGGAGACAACAATCTCAGGAGTAATTAATAAAAAACATATTCAAGAAATTTTAGAACAACATGCACTTGGAGAAACATCATTATCAAAAACAGAAATTCAAGAAATTAGAGAAGAATTAGAAAGAGCTAATGCAAGAAAACTTCAACCATACTTTATTTCAGCATTCTTTATCCAAGCATTAACTAAACTGGGCGGCACTATTAAAGAAAGAGAAAAAGATAGATTTGAAATTAGATATATTCCTGCAATACTAAGGCAGAAAGATAAAATTGGTGGAAGAAAAGTATTACAGAAATATGAAAGAGTTTGTTTCGATCAAAAATTAATAAATGTTGAAGGTAAACCAACAGCTGCATTCTTATGTCCTGGAAATGCTTTATTTGATTCAATATTAAATCTTACACTAAAGAAGAACTTTCATCTTTTGAGAGAAGGTTCAGTATTGATTGATACTTCTGGCAAACTAGAAGAACCCGCATTACTTTACTATCTAGAGCATCAGATTGATGATGAAAGGAAAACAAGTCGTGGAATTAATGAAGTAGTCTCTAAACAAATGGACTTTGTATATCTTACAAAGTCAGGAAAAATTATTTCTGCAGGTTATGCACCTTACCTTGATTGTAGAGCACCAAAAAGTTTGGAATTTGATAAAAAGATGTTAGAAGAAGATTGGATAAAAAATAGTCCTGAAAAAATAATAGTCAATTATGCTTTAACTAAAATTATCCCAGAAGAATTCAAGAAAATAAAATTGAGAAGAGAAGAACATGTTAATAAGACTATAAAAGCGGTAAAAGAAAGATTAACTAAAGAAATTATTTATTGGGATAATAGGGCTAACGAATTAAAAGAAAAAGAGTTATCTGGAAAAGCAAGGGTTGGTCTTAATTCTGGAAGAGCTCGTCAAACTGCAGATGAATTAGAAGCTAGGATGAACAATAGATTATCTGACTTAGAAAAACAGAAAAAGTTGATTAACAAGCAACCTTTTGTTGTTGGTGGAGCCCTTGTAATACCTGAAAAAATGATTTCAAAGAATGAAGTTCCTGATTTTGCGGCAGATGCTGAAATGAGAAAAAAGATTGAGTTAATAGCAATGAAAGCCGTCACAGAAGCTGAACAAAAACTAGGTAGAAAACCAAGAGATGTTTCTAAAGAAAATTTTGGGTGGGATATTGAAAGTTCAGATCCAAAAACAAAAGATATTTTCTTCATAGAAGTAAAAGGAAGAGTTAAAGGAGCAAAAACAGTAACCGTTTCAAGTAATGAAATTAAAACAGGAAAGAATGTATCTGAAGAAAGACCAGAGATGTATATTTTAGCAATTGTTGAAGTAGATGGTGATAAAGCTTTGTTACCAAAATATGTAAAAGAACCTTTCAAAGGACTAGAGATAAACTTTGAAACAACAGGAGTAAATCTAGAACTTAAGAAATTACTTGCGAGGTCTGAAAATCCAAAATGAAGTATAAAAAGAAATTGATAGAAGTAGCTTTGCCTTTGGAAGAAATTAATGCAGCTTGTTTAAAAGAAAGTTCTGTTCCTAGAAGAGGACATACCTCCACACTTCATCCTTGGTGGGCAAAACGGCCTCTTGCAGCCTGCGCAGCAGTAATATTCAGTCAGATTATTGATGACCCTGGAAACAATTTAAATGATAAAGACGCAGAAAAGGAAAGAAAAAGATTGTTTAAAATATTAATAGATTATGTTAAATGGGAAAATAGAAATGATAAAAGAATAATCAATAAAGCTGTAAACGAACTTAAAAAAAATTTGCCAAAAGAGGATTTATTATTAATAGACCCTTTTGGAGGAAGAGGGAACATACCTTTTGAAGGACAAAGATTGGGATTAAAAGTTCTTGCTTCTGATTACAATCCTGTAGCTACAATTATAGAAAAAGGAGTTATTGAGATTCCTCCAAAGTTTTTGGGACAAAAACCAATTAATCCTAATTCAAAAACAAATAAACTTTCTGGAAACTGGGATTCTTGCAAAGGTCTTGCGGACGATTTAAAGTACTTTGGCACACTTGTTGATGAAAAAGCAAAAATAATTCTTGCTCCTTTATTTACTACTTCTGATACACTTAATCCTTCAGTATTCTTATGGATGAGAATTGTTAAATGTCCAAATCCTGCTTGTAATGCAAAAGTTCCTTTAACTGCATCATTCTGGTTATCTAAAAGAAAAGGCAAAGAGACATATTTAAATCCAATCATACAAAAAAATAAATATTATTTTGAAATTGTGAAAGACAAAAAAGATGCCCCTAAGAGTACAGTTTCAAGAACTGGAGCTACATGTTTGTGCTGTAAATCAAATATTCCTTTAGAATACATTCGAGATTTAGGAAGAAATAATAAAATTGAATATGAACTCATTGCAACAATAGAAGATACAAAAAAAGGTAGAGTATATAGGATTGCGAGTGATGATGAAAAAACACTAGCAAATAATATAAAAATAGATTTCATTCCTGAAGGAAAAATTCCAGAAAAAGCCTTAGGATTCAGAATTCAAAAATATGGTATAACTGATTTTTCACAATTGTTTAGTAAAAGACAATTAAAAGTTTTAACCACTTATTCTGAAATCATTTCAAATTTAGAAAAGTATTATGATTTTTCTTCTACAAATCAAGAATATGTGAATGCATTAAAAGTATATTTAACTTTTGCACTAGATAAATTAGCAGCTTGGAATTCAACTTTATGTTCTTGGATTCCAACTATTGAAGGAATAAAGTGGACTTTCCCAAGACAAACACTACAAATGAGCTGGGATTTCACGGAAATAAACCCTCTTGCAACACCACCAGGAAATTGGTTAAATCATATAAAATGGGTTGCAAGTTTCTTAGAATCATATCCAGGACATGTATTTGCTGGAACAGTAAAACAACTTGATGCTACTGCTACAATCACTGAACATAAAAATTTAATTTGTTCTACTGACCCACCATATTATGATAATATAGGATATGCGAATCTTTCAGATTTTTTTTATATTTGGATGAGAAAATCCCTAAAAAAGGTGTATCCCGAAATCTTTAGCACAGTAATGAGTCCAAAAATGAAAGAACTAATTTCTGAACCCGGTAGATTTGATGGTGACAAAAGTAAAGCCGAAAATCATTTTGAGAAAGGAATGTATGATTTTTTTAATTTACTTTCAAAGAGGATAAATCCAAATTATCCAATAACTGTATATTATGCTTTTAAACAAGAAGAACTCGAAAAAGGAAAAGGAGAAAGACGTTCTTCAACAGGGTGGGAAAAAATGTTGATGGGATTATTAAATTCAGGTTTTAGTATAACTGGAACTTGGCCTATGAGAACTGAGAGAGCAGCTAGACAAAGAGGTAATAATTCTAATGCATTAGCATCTTCAATAATTATAGTTTGTAGATTAAGACCTGAATCTGCTTCAATTTCAACTCGTAGAGAGTTCATCAAAGAATTAAAAAAAGATATTCCTTCTGCGTTGAAGAATCTTCAAGATGCAGGTATTGTCCCTGTTGATATGGCTCAGTCAGCTATTGGTCCAGGTATGGCTGTGTTCTCAAAATATTCTAAAGTTTTGGAAGCTGATGGTACACCAATGAGTGTAAGAACTGCTTTGCAAATTATCAATCAAGAGTTAGATTCTTTCTTTACAGAACAAGAGTCAGAGATGGATAGAGAGACAAGGTTTTGTGTTGCTTGGTACGAACAATTTGGTTGGAAAGCGGGTCCCTTTGGAGATGCTAACACCTTATCAACTGCTAAAGGAACTGCTGTTAATGCTCTTGAAACTGCAGAAGTTATATCTGCAAAAGCAGGTAAGGTTAGATTATTAAAAAGAAGTGAACTTGATGATGGTTGGGATCCTACAACAGATAAAAAATTAACTGTATGGGAATGTGTTCAACATTTAATTAAAAAATTAGATGAAGGAGAAGTTGAAGCAGCTAAAATACTAAGAAAGATTGGCGGACTTGCGGAATCTGTAAAAGAATTAACTTATAGATTATATTCAATGTGTGAAAAAAAAGGCTGGACTGAAGATGGTTTAGCTTATAATTCATTAATATCTTCCTGGCAATCTGTAACAGATAAAGCACATTTTGCTGAACAAGTGTCAGAAGAAACAAAGAAAAAATTAAAAGATAAATCACAAAAAACACTTAATGATTTATAGAGGAGGCAATAAAAATGTTAAAACCATGGAGAGAAATCATAGTTCCACATAAAGATGTATCAGGAGGAAAGTATCAACAAGCAGAATTCGCAGCAGATTTAGCTCAAGTTTTATCTGGAAAGGCTGAACCAGAATATCAAGATGCTAATGAATTCTTTAATAGAACTTATATGACTGAAGGGATGAAATTACTATTAGCTTCATCTCTAAGAAGGGCATGTAATATTAATGGAGACCCAGTAATTCAATTAAAAACTGCTTTTGGTGGTGGTAAAACTCACACAATGCTCGCTTTGTATCATCTATTTAAAGAAAAAAAAATACAGAATCACCCAACAGTAAAAGAAGTTCTTGATTATGTTAAATTAAAAGAAATTCCAAAAGCGGCAATAGCAATTCTCGTAGGGACTGCAATTGATCCTTCAAAACCTAAAAGTATTGGTGGTTTAAAAATACATACTTTGTGGGGATATATGGCCTATCAACTTGGAGGCAAAGAAGGTTATGAAATGGTAAAACAAGCTGACCAAAAAGGAGTTGCTCCTGGGGCAGATACTCTTGTAGAAATATTTGATACTTTTGGTCCAAGCATAGTGTTAATTGATGAACTTGTAGCTTATGCAAGAAATATTTATTCAAAAGAAGGCCTTTCAAGTGGTTCATTTGATTCTTTAATGACATTTGTACAAAATATTACTGAAGCAGCAAAAAGAAGTAAGAATAGTATGCTTATTGCATCTATTCCCGAATCCAACATTGAAATTGGTGGTGAAGGTGGACAAGCCGCACTAGATAGAATAGAAAACACTTTTGGTAGGTTAGAAGCAATCTGGAAACCAGTAAAAGCTAATGAAAGTTTTGAAATTGTTAGAAGAAGATTATTTGAACCTGTGAAAGATGAAAAAGCAAAACAAGAAGTTTGCAAAGAGTTTAGTAAGTTTTATTTAAAAACAAAAGAAGGATTTCCAAAAGAAGCAAAAGAAGCGGATTATTTGAAAAGGTTAACAGAGGCTTACCCAATCCACCCAGAAGTGTTTGATAGACTATATGATAATTGGTCAGTTTTAGAAAAATTTCAAAGAACAAGAGGCGTTCTTAGATTAATGGCTGCAACAATTCATCAATTATGGATTAGTGGAGATAAATCATATATGATTATGCCTGGGAATATGCCTTTAGATGCTCCAAGAGTAAGGGATGAATTAACAAGATATTTGTCTGATGAATGGAATAGCATAGTTGATAATGATATTGATGGAGAAAGGTCAACTCCAAAAAGTTTAGATGAGAATAACAAAAGGTTTGGAATGTGTAGTGCAGCCAGAAGAGTGGCAAGAGCAATTTTCCTAGGGAGTGCACCCTCCTCAAAAGAACAAACGAACAGAGGCATAGAAGAAGAGAGATTAATGCTTGGAATAGTTCAGCCAGATGAAAATATTTCAATATTTAAAGATGCACTTGCTACTTTATCTACTAAGTTAACTTATTTGTATTTCCAAGGAAATAGATATTGGTATGATGCACACCCTAATTTAAGAAAAACTGTTGAAGATAGAGCTGGAAGATTAGACGAAGAAGAAGTAATGGCAGAAATACTAAATAGATTACATGCAATCAAAGATAGAGGAGATTTTGCAGGCATACATATCTGTCCAGAAAGTGAAGATTTAGCAGATGAAGATGAAGCAAGATTAGTGATATTAAGTCCTACCCAAGGACATAAAAAAAATAGTCACTTATCTGAAGCAGAAATTAAAGCAAAGCAACTTCTGGAAAATAGGGGAAATATACCAAGACAATTTAGAAATATGTTGATTTTTTTAGCTCCAGATGAAAGCGTAATTGCTTCATTAAATAATGATGTCCGAAGATATTTAGCATGGAAATCTGTTGTGGATGACACAGAAGCTTTAAATCTTGATGCTCATCAAAAAAGACAATCAGAAGAAAGTGTAAAAACTGCAAATACAACCATAAACATAAGATTAAATGAATCTTATGTGTGGTTGCTTGTACCTTCACAAGAAGGAACTAAGACAATTAAAATTGAAAGTATAAGAATCACTAAAGGAGATGGAAGCTTTATAGCAAGAGCATCAAAAAAAGTAAGAAGTGAGGAGTTACTTATCGTCAGGTGGTCTCCAGCTTTACTAAAAAATGAACTTGATAGATGGCTATGGAAAGATAAGAAACATATTGAAATGAAGCAGTTGTGGCAATATTTTAGTTCGTATCCATATTTACCAAGATTAAGGGATTCTTCAGTATTAACTGAATGTATTAAAGAAGGATTGAGAAGTAATGATTTCTTTGGTTATGCTTCAAGTGTTGATGATAAAGGAAAATATTTGGGATTAGAGATTGGAAATCCTGGAGCAGCCGTAGTAATTGATGAAGTTAGTGTTCTTGTGAAGAAAGAAGTTGCTCAACAACAATCAGATGAAGAAGAAAGAAAACTTCAACAACAAAAAGAAAAAGTAGATGGAGTAAAAGCTGAAATTAAACCTTCAAAATCTGAAAAGGAAATATTAGATGAATCAAAAACACAAGTATTCAAAAAGTTTTATGGTAGGGTAGATTTGGATCCAACAAGAATGGCAAGAGATGTTGGACAAATTGCAGAGGAAATAATACAACATTTAGCAGCATTACCTTCAGCAAATGTAGAAATCTCATTGGAGATAAATGCGGATATATCTGAAGGAATACCAGAAAACAAAGTAAGAATATTGCTTGAAAATTGTAAAACACTAAAGTTTAAGAATAATGATTTTGAAGAATAACAAATGCAATGTAAATGGTGTTTTCAGGAAATTGAAGATGGTTCAGATATGTGTGGATATTGTGGGGAACCACAATAAAAATAAAAAGAATTAACCAAATAACTCAGCACTAACAAACTCAATAATCTCCTTCGATGCTTCTGCAATCACTTTCAGATTCTCCATAATCTTCTTATAATCTGCATCATATAAAGCCAGATAATTAAAACTCTTGTTCTCTATGTTAAAATGCTTCATAACAACATATGCTGTCCCTTCTGCTTGTATCTCTTTTTGCTGTTTGCTTAACTTACTATCCCCATGTAATAGCTCATGTGCAATCTCATGGATGATTGTATTAACTTGTGTGTTAATACTCTCAGTATTAGTTATAGCAATCTGTCCGCCTTTACTGTATCCATATAATCCATTTATTCCTAGATTTTTAAAATCTACTTTGATCTGCTTCTCTTTACAGAAGTTTACTAGAATCTCTAAAAAATCCTTATAATTGTCTCCTTTGATAGTAATTTCTATTTCAGGAAGTGGTTCTCCTTCTGTTTGAGATATGTCAAAAACATTCACTGGGAAGAATAAAGTAATAGCTTTTTCAACCTCTTTCATTGTTCTTGGATCAATATCTTTTATTTTCTTGATACAAGGAGCAAGGATTTTGATAGCTTTACTTCCTTTCTTAACATTTCTGTTAAGTTCTTGCCATTTTCTAAATCCTGCAACTTTTGTAGCAGTTGGCATTTTATAGTGTATTAATAACTGGTTATGATAACTATATTTCCAGAATTTTGATATTGTTTCTAAATAGTTTTTGAAAAATTCAGATTTTTTTACATTATCTGTTTCAGAAGCTAATTGTTTAAGATTAGTTTCTATTTCTTTTATTAATGTGTTATTCATATTGAATCACCCATTTTAAATTCTTCTCCACAAATTGTGCAGAGAATGAATTCTTCTGCAACTTCATATTCACAAAAATGTTGTTTTTCTTTCATTTGTAAGCACCTCCATGCTAATTTTTTCTAGAGGTGTCAAACAGTGGAGAAGTCATGTAATTTTAGGTGTCAGCCGACCTGTAAGGGGAAATTCAATGAATCTTTGAAGCGTACCTTTTGAATAGAAAAATTAGCTTTGGAGTGTGGTAGAATGAGGAGAAAAAGTGGGTTGTGAATGAAAAGAAAAAAAGATTAATTCAAATGAGAAATAAACCATAGAGGAGAATTCCTCCTGTGATCACTGATGAAAAAATAGTCCCGAAAGTGTAAAATTCTTGAGCAAGTTTATACTTGAAAGCATAAGAGGCCAATCCAATTATGCCAATAATAGTTGCTACATTGATATATAGAACTATAATCCATGGTATGATCTCAATAAAAGCAAAAAAAGTAATAAGTGCCATAGCATTAGCAAACAGAGTAATCCTGCCAATATAATATTTTTCTGCAATGTACCCAACTAATATTAATGAAATTGGACCTAACAATAGTATGATTTGCTTAGGTAATATTTGTACTAACCAAATTGCCATTTTTAATCTCCATGAATTAAATTATCAAAGTGGTAGTCCTGCAGGAGTGCCAGCATCTAGGACTAAGTGACTAACAAAACCAACCATTAATGAATGCCATAAATCCTTTTGTGTATTGTTTAACTCAGGATTTAATTCTATACTTTCCCATAGTTTTGGCAAGGAAAAACCTGATAACAATAGACTGTGACCTAAACCTCTATGTTTGGGATGAACTGGTGGATCTATTATGTCTGGTAAAGATCCTCCTAATCCAGATAATCCTCCAGCGACAAGTGTTTCTGATAAATTTAATGCTTTACCTCTTTCCTTCTTTATTAAAGCATGAAATACTATACCAGTAATGAAGGCAACTGTAAAATGTGTTTTAAAATTTGCCATTTTTTAATCTCCTTTAAGCCAACTTGTTATCTTAGTAGAAATGTTTGATATTGCCCACCCATTTACTCCAGTAACAATTACTTTATCATTTCCGTCTACAAATTGTTGTAAATAATCTCTAATTTCGCCTGTACTTTTGTTAGAATCTATAAACCATACAGAACCAAGAGCATGAGCATAGGATCCATAACTTTTAATTGCTTCAACCAACTTTGTATAATCTTTTTCTGGTTTAATTAAATCATATGTAATTAATTTTATATTTTTCATTTTAGTTTACCTACCATTCTTTTATTTATATTTCTACGATTTTGTGTTACTCTTGCAACAACCCTATCATAACTTCGACCTACTGGAGTAACTGAGACTTTTTTCCCTCCAATCATCCCTCTTAGCATATTTGTAGCTCTTGTACCACCTGACCTTCCTCTCTCAGGTGCATCCACATTTGCAAGACGAACTTTATTTGTATTGCCTATCCTTCTTTTTGTGACGAATGTATCTCCATCAATAACTCTTGCGACTGTTCTTGTTACTCTTTTTTTGGCTGCATTTCTGTGCCCTTTTGAATTTCCAAACCATGTCATCTTTCATATCCTCCGGCAGTCTCTGCTGTAATAAACAAGGGTGGCACTCTTTATATATCTTTTTTTATATAAATATGAATATTATTCATAATTATGAATAAAGTATTTATATCAGTTCATATTTTCTAATATTACAATGGATGATTTAAAGATATTTAGAGTTTTGCAATGTTTTAAAGGACTTACAAAAGTTCAAGCAAAAGCTCTACTTGAAATTATAAAGCATCCTAAACAATTAACAAAAAATGAAATAAATAAACTTCTTAATAAGAAAAATATCTGTTCAGGTAACGCAGGATATAAAATTATAGAAAGTTTAGAGGAAAAAAATGTTTTGTTTGCAAAAAATAGTCTATTCGAACCTATAAATTGTGGCTTGCTGGTTAATGAATGTAAATCAGCTTCAGAACTGCTTGGGGAAGAAATTGAAGGTATTAAATTAAGTTTTGATTGGAACAAAACTGATCCTCTTACAAGATCTCAGATATTAGAGTCACATGTAAAAATCATTCACGAAATTTCCAAACTTAAAGATCAGGGATTTGAAATTGAATTATTTTTCAAAGATAATGATAAAGATCACCATTGTTGGGATTTAATTAAATCTCAAATAGATAATAAACTCATTAAAGGAATCCATAATTGTATTGCCTTTAAAGGACAGAAAGATAAAGTTAACTCTTCTGGTGTAATATTATTATCTAAAAGACAACAGAAAACTGGTGGCGAGGATACTTTTTATGGCCACATGATTTTTGATGATAATCTTTATGATCTTTTCAAAAAAGGGGTGAAAAAATGAACGATTATCAAACAAATGAAAAAATTTTATTATTAGTTATAAAAACTTTAGGGAAAATTCCAGGGAGAACATATTTACAAAAGTTGTTTTTTTTAATTGAGCGAGAATTGTTTCCAAAACTAGATTTAAATTTAAATTATATCAAGTACCATTATGGTCCTTTTAGTAAAAATTTACAAGTCATGGTTGATTCTCTTAAAAAAAAGCACATGATTTCTGAAGTGAATATTTCATCAGGAGAACATGCAACTCATTTTTATTTATTAACTACAGATGGTAAAGACAAAGTTGAAATCATTGCAGAAAAAGAACCAAAGATAACGAAAGAAATCAAATCATTTTGTGATAGGTTCCAAAACCATAGCCCTAGTGAATTATTAAGATTTGTTTATGCAAGATATCCTGATTGGACAGTAAATAGTGTATTAAACCAAGAATTTTAAAAAAAATAAAAGGCTCTATTTAGAGCCTAATACTTTCTCCATATAACTGACAGGTTTTATGTCAGTTATTATAGTTTTGTAAACAACCCATTTCTTATCTTCACTAACTTGTATCGATGTTTCTATTATTGGCTGTTTGTTTAACTGTTCTATTTTTATTGGACTTAATTCATTTTTGTTTCCCATTTTCTTTTTCCTCCGTTTCATTTCTTAATAGTCCCATTATACATACTTATCTATATATAGGGGGACTATTTGCTTAATTTTGCCCCTTTTTGTCGACGATGCACTCTTCTTTTTAGTCCCATTTTCGCAGGACTAATTTGCAACTTTTTAATCAATTTATCCAAGTAGTTTGCTAAGTATCTTTTATCAATAGTTACTCCAAGTTTTTTGTATTTTGGTAGATATCTTTTGTTAGAAACAACAAAAAACCAATGATCATAATCTTGTTTTAACATTTTAATTTTTTCAAACAGATGTTTTCTTGCTTTTTCATATACAACTCCAGTTTCAACTTCAATTGCAACTTTGTTTTTATTTATTTCAAAAACAATGTCAGGTTTTTTAGTTGTTAATTTTCTAACAGAGATACCCTTATTTTCAATATATTCAGCAATGTCATAAATTAAAAACATGTGTTCCATACTTTCATTAAATCTTGGTCTAATCATGAACCTTTCGACTTTACCAGAAACAATACTTTTTTTAGTAATCTCTTGAAACTTTCTAGCCATCAAATATTTAATTTCAGCTAAGTTCAGATCTTTATGTCTGTAAAATCCTTGATTCTCATCTACATTAATGCTCACCTTTGGTTTGAGCTTGGGATGGGATTTTACAGGTGTTCGTTGTGCCTTTTGAGAAGTTTTAGATTTTTTCTTAAGATTGGAATTCGCTGTTTTTGTATTTGCTTTCTTTTTCGTTGTGCAAGGTTTCTTACTTTTGGAAGATTGTTTTTTCGGTTTTGCCTTTTTAGAACTTTCAGACTTTTCTATTGCATTAATCTCGTCAGCATTAGTTGTAATTAAATCATGTTCTTCTTTTGAAGCTACAACCTTGATTTCTGTATGGTCATCTTCCATTAAAAGTAAACCTTCACCAACAGAAGCAGATAATAGATTAATCCTCTCAGCTTTACTTAAACAGAAAGTTTCTTGAACACTTTTCATGACAGCAGGTTTTTGTTTCATTAACAAAGTATAAGCAGAATTTGCCAATACAGATTTTCCAGCTTCAGAATTAAGTAATCCTTCAACTTCTTGATTTATCATTAATAAACCCATGTTAAATTTTCTACATGTCTTTACAATTTCAAATATATAAGATGCATCTTCTGTTCTTGATAATAAAGACCAAGCTTCATCAATAACTAACAACTTTCTATCTAAACTCTTTCTCATCTTCATATACACATAATCTAACACTAAAAACATAATAAGAGGTTTTACTTGTTTAGGCATATCTCCAATATCAAAACATACAAAGTTATTGTTAAAATTAATGTTAGTCTGTTGATTCATAAAACTAAACACGCCATCTACATACAGTCTTAATCTGTTAATTAAAGATCGTAACGTAGTTTTGTCAAATGTAAGAGCTTCCTTTTCCATTGATATTAAAGTTGTAAGAACATCTCCTAATATTGGAGGAGTATTTTTCCAAGTTTCACTTAAATGAGTAATTCCTGCTCTTTTCTCATAAGCTATTGTTATAGCTCTATCAATAAAACTTTTTTGAGGTTCTGTTAGTTCTCCTAACATGACAGGCATTAAATCCATTAATGAAAGTCTTTTCTCAGCATAGTCATGCCCCATTAAATCTAATGGGTTAATCATAGTTTTAGACGTTCTACTAAGATAAACTCTTTGTCCACCAAACGCTTTAACAAGATGTTTATATTCACCTTGAGGATCTACAACTATTACTTTAGTTCCATTTAACAGGTATCTAGCAATTAATAGCTTTGAGAAAAATGACTTTCCTGAACCTGAAGCCGCCAAAATTACCCCATTTGGATTGCTTAGTTTAAATATATCTTTTATGATGGGGATGTTGTTCTTGTTTAAGCCCAACCATACTCCTGTATCGTCTAATTGTAAAAATGGAGATGTAAATGGAAAGAATGCAGATAATGCGTATGTGGTGATATTTCGGCTTATATTAAGCTTATTTTGAGCTAATGGTAACATTGATTTATATCCTTGAGCCATTTTAAAGTTTGCTCGTTTAGGTATCATCATGACAGAATTAAGTTCAGATTCGATTTTCCTTGTTAATAGGTCTAATTTATCTTTATCTTCAGATTTACAATTAACATATAAACTAATGTTAAACAGTTTATCTTTACCTTTCTGTAACTCTTCCAGTATTTTTCTTGTATCTTCATATTTAATTTCTAAACTTGGATTAATGATTTCTTTTGATTGAGAAGCAAATAAGTCAGCTCTTTGTTTTTGTAGTTCTTTATTTAAAGTTATCATCATAGTTTCAATTTCAAAAGGTTCAATATGTATGCTAATGTCAAAGTTTCCTACTAATGATATTAATCTGTCAAGAAAACCTGCTTCAACTGATCTAGGATATCCATGAGCATATATGATTCTATTGTAAGTGTCATTAATTTTGATGTGTTCTCTTTTATTTTCAATTGAATGTGGTAAGTTGTTTAGTAGGATTTCTAGTTCTTTTGTGTTGAGTTGGTTTACTTTTAAATTTAAATTTAGAAGCCTTTCTGTACATATTTTTACTTGGATGTTAATATCACTTTTTTCTGGAATAACTATATAGAAATGTCTGTCCATGATTTCGTTGGTTTTAACTGTATCCTTCAAGTGTTTAGTATATTTTTGATATAGGTCTTGATAGATTTCTTTTTTTAATACTCGTTTTTTAAGTTTGTTTAGATAAGTGTCAATTTCTAAAACATCAGTGTTTGCTAATATTTGGATAGGAAAGTCTATACTATTAAGGAGTTTTTGAAAAGATGCAATTATAGCTTCTTTTTCTCCTTCTGATTTGATTTCAAAATTGATGGAGTTTACTTTGAGTACTGCAATCTTCTTGTCTGTTAAAATTAGATTATCTTTGATTTCTTTTATTCCAACATATTTGTTTATTTTTTGTTCGTTTGGGTTTCTTAATCTGAACCAGTTTAGATAATCTTTGATTATTGTGGATAGATTAAAGAACATGAATGCGGATGCAATTAAACAAGGAATGAGTGCAAGAATAGATCTTATTGTAATATTAAAAGGAGTTTTAAAGAACAAAGCTATCGCTATAGGAGAAAAGATTATGGCGTAAACTAATTGTTGAAAAGTTAAGCCAAAGATTATCTTTTCCTGATATTCCAATGCTTGTGGAATTTCGTATGTCATGAGTGGAAAGGTTTAATATACGAAAATTATTTATAGTTTGAAAGTTCTAATTATTTTATGGTAAACCCACAAGATGTAGATTCAGTGTTGGATCCAATTCATAGATTTACTTGGAATTTAATGAATTCTGATGAGAAAAAGCTATTTATGATTGGTGGAACAATAAATGCATTAGGTACTATCTTATTTGGAATATTATATCTTAATAACTGGCCTTTTTGGTATATTGGTATAATCTGTTGGGCAATAGGATTGCCAATAATGTGGATTGCTAGAACCAAAGCTGTTAAGAGAGTTTTAAATAAATAATCAGACTAAATACTTCCCAACCTTAACAGCTAACTTACCAGCATCTGAATTGATAACTGCCATAGCAGATTTAATTACAATAAATACCCCCATTATGATAAATATCATATTAATACTCATGAATGCACAGATCATCAAAACTATTTTAAAATTCTCAAATATGGGGATTGTTAGTAATTTTGAAGAAAATAATAAAATTAAAGATAAAAAGAATGGTAGAAATATCATGACTAACGAATATTCCATCATTAGTTTACCATAACTTTTTAAAAAAGGAATGAAATAAAAGAATATTCCTATTGGAAAAAATATAATTCCCATTGAAACAATTAAATATCTTCCTGCAAGAAAAATCATTGAAATTATTAAACATCCAACATAAGGAGCGGTTAATAACAATTCTAAACCTAAATTAGCAAGATTATCAGAAGTTAATAAAAAGAATTCTGGATTGATCATATTAATTACTCCAGCAGTTAATAAACTTGATAAGTCAATTAATAAACTATATATGAAGTAACTTGCTTGAATAAGGAAAACCATTATTATAATATTCTGTAACATTTGTTTAGCTCTTTCTCTTTTTTCAGCATCATATCCTGAAACCATAAAGTTAAGTCCAGCATAAATTAGAAATAAACCATAAAACATTGAGATGATATAAATTATCAAAGCCCAGAATGAATGGAACACTGAAATAACTACAGGTTCTGCTAATAGGTATTGAATACCATCTAATAATACTTGAATTGGAGCATTTAACAATCCTAATAAGAAATCAAAGAATCCTTCAACGATACAGGCAGGAAGGTTTGTTATTGAGCAAGCATTGACAGAAGGGATTAATAAGAAAGGCAACATTAATAATAATTTCAATTTTTTCATAAGAATCCCCCCAACTTAACCTTAATGATCTTAATCAACATAATATTTATTCCAGCAAAGATAGATAAATTAAATAACAAAGCCCAAGGATTTTTATCTTTAACATGAATGTTAACATCATTCTCAACATCATGAAGGACAGCTCTTATCCTGTTTTCATTGGTTGATGCCTTCAACTCAATTTTATTTTTCACAAGATAAGAGCTGTCAGAATAAATGACCTCGATTAACGTATTTTCTGGCTTTAAAGTAACTATAATTTTATCCCCTTCAAAATAACTTAATTTATCAGTCTTTACCTTTAGTCCAGCATCTCGATAATTAAGGTCACAATCTTTTGTGATATTCTCAAAATGTGTAAAAAGAACAATTTTACAATCATCTAAATTATTTACAAAATAATAATCTTCGTGAAATTTAACATTTCTTGATTTTACTTTTATTTGATTATCTGCTCTTAAATGAACAACATTTAAAGGTCTGAAACTAAAAAAATTACTATACCCAAAATATTCTTTTTGATAATAAGCATCTTTAAACTCCAACCTATATCCTGTTATCTCTTGAACATTAAATTTAATCTTATTTGTTCCAAAGTATTTATCAATAACTTTGAATTCATAATTTATATTAGGATTGTAGTATTTAGCAAATAAGTTATCTTCTAGAATAAGATTATAATTTTCGGTTTCAGTTTTGCTAAGTCTACATTTTGTACCTGTTAAAGTTCTTCTTTTTTTGTAATGTTTAATCTTTAATTTTGCATTGATTTCAAGCTTTGCATAAAAATTCATATTTGTATTAACATCAAAACTTTCATCTATATTGTTCCCATTCAAATAAACATCAAAATCTTCATCATGGCTAACAGAATACAGAGTTTTACAATCTCCTTTCATTGTTTCAGAAGGTTCTTCTATTTCATAATCATATTCAACATAAACAATTCCTTTGCCTGGCGAAAGTAAAGTATCATTTTCATAGACTGATGGAGTTATCTCTAATATTTTGAGCCAAGCATTTTTAATAATGCCTTTATTCACAGCATCTTCTGGAACTTGATCAAAGTCAATTTCACTATTCCACTCTTTTGAATCATCAATTAAATTGGCAATTCCTAATTTTTGATCTTCAAGATCCCAATCACTATTAAGAATTTCAAGACAATTCTCTTGATCATCTATCCTGTTACAATCCAACGCTAACGCTAATTTAACAGTAAACAAAATCATAAATATAGCTATAACTACAAGAATTGTCTTTTTCATGATAACCCCCCCACATATTTTAAAATTAATATTTTGTCAATGGGCTCTGTTACACCTAGAGTACAATACCTAATGTTATCGCCATCAGATACATAAATAAAAAATTAAACAAGTAAATTTATGACAAATGGTGCAACCCATATCAATACTAAACCTACGATAACATAAGTAGCCATATTTTTTGCTTGATCTCTTTTCTTAGGATCACCCCCTGATACCATGTAGGTTATTCCTGCAAATGCTAACATAATCCCCCCAATCACAGATGTTATGTATTTGATGAAATTGTATATCATCATTACTGGTTTAAGAATTTCATCGAATTGTTCCTTGTCTTCATCAGAGATTGTTGAATCAAAATCTGCACTTTCAGCTAATACAACAGGTAAAGCCAATACAAACAATAACATTAAAATTACCAACCATTTCATCTTTTGACCTCCTTATTCTTTTTTAACCATGATAAAACAGACAGTCCGTTTCTTTTCTTGTCCCACTTTTTCTTTTTTCTTGCCCATTTGTAGAAACTTTTACAACTTTGACAAATTTCGTTCTCTTCATCATCTTCTTTTTCTAACACTTTTTTGCATACAATACATTCTACCATCTTACAACCTCCAAATAAGTTATAGAAATTATAAGAAGCAAACTAGTATTAATATTCACAAATAGAGAAATAGCCTTCAAACTTATAGATAAAATAGATTAATTATATAGAGAAATATCTGTAAGTTAACTTTTTACCAATTCAGATTTAGGATGTTTTTTGACCATCTTTTGGAATTTAGTTTCAGCTAACATGGTCTGTATTTTTTCCATCTGTTGTTCCATAGATTTAACTTTATCTTCCATAATAATATTTTGTTGTTTTTGTACATCCAGTTCTTTTTCAATATCAGCTTTTGTAATATCTACTAATAGGTCTTCTTCACTAATTTGATCTCTTTGTCCTAAAAACTCAGAATAATAACCAACCATCTTAGGATTAATCCAACCAAATCTATACATAAGTTGGTTATGACTTTTATATCTTGCCAACCAATAACACGCTGAGTTATGTCGAAAATGTCTCATTGTAAGTCCTTTTTTCCCTAGTTTATTTTCACACAATCTACCCAAATATCTATTAATAACGATTGGAGATTCACTTACTCTTGGAAATAATAACATATCAGATTTTAATTTGTTTTTTTTAATCCATTGTTTTAATAAATCTGAAGATAATAATAATTTGATTCTTCGACCTTTTCCTCTTTTAGCAATTTCATCTCTAACATTTAATATGTATATTTTACTTTTTTCATCCCATTTTAAATCAGAAACTTTAAAATATTTACCTTCCCATGGAAATCTTGCTCCTGAATCAAACATAACAGATAATAGCACTCTATATTCCCATTTAGCACTATCCATAAGTAATCTAAGACCTTTTTCTGTAGTCATTGATGATTCCTGTTCGTCTCCAAAATAAACCCATTCAGATTTTTTATCTCCATTACTTTCAAGATCCATAGTAATATCAAGAATTTCTTTTTTATTATTTCTTCTTTCAGATTTCATATACCAATGCCAAAAAGATTTGAACACTTTTACATACGAATCTACAGATTTATATTTTTGTTCATATCTATTTAACATTTTTCCATTTCGCATATTACTAAATAATTCATGAACATCTTCTACAGTAGTTTTACTTAAATCTTTTTTAGGCAGTCTTTTAGAAATAAAATTCATCTTAGTTCTTAATTTTTTTAAAGTACTTTTAGATCTAGAACCTTTTTGAGTTCCACTTACATTTATTCCTCTTTCCATATCTTTTAGATAAGATTCTATTAGATCCATTTTTCCACCTATAATAAAGAAAGTATAACTACTATATAAGTGTGTCCCCAAAAATGTAACAAAAAGGTATAAAGCCCCTGCCGAGAGTTGAACTCGGGACCTCCACATCTTTGTTCTAATAATAAAAACCATTAGATACCAATGTGGCGCTATACCTCTAAGCCACAGGAGCATATTAACTAATAATAACCTTTTATTTTTAAAAGTTTCTAGAAAATATAACTCTTAATATTGATTTACCAGTTTACAATAAGGTTCAATATCAAAATCATTATCTATGTTTTTTACTAATTCTATAGGTATACTACATTTTGAACTTCTAAAATCAATCTTACAATAACCATTCTGTTCACCATGTATTATAAAAGAATCTCCAACATTAGAAACGTATTTTGCTTTACCACAAACTTTTAAATATGTCATTATACAAATAGTTGCAGGATCATCTTGCCAAGAACCCATAACTTCTGCTTCTCCACAATCTATCTGAGGAGTTGAACTACAACCTATTAACATACTACATACAAGTAAGCCAATAAAAATGCATATTATTTTTTTCATGTTAACACTTATTATTTCTTTTACATTTATAAAGTTTTGCTACTATCAAAATAAATAAGAAAAAAATTAAATAACAGTTGCCTTGATAATCTTAACATCTTCTAATGGTCTATCTTCTCCATTTACTTGAACTTTTGCAATCTTATTAACAACATCCATGCCATCAATCACTTTTCCAAAAACAGGATGTTTATCATTTAGAAAATTGTTATTAACCAAATTTATAAAAAATTGACTTCCACCAGTATTCGGACCAGCATTAGCCATAGAAATTGTATATTTATCGTTACTATTATTTACTGTAAATTCATCTTTAATATTATATCCAGGTCCGCCTGAACCTGTTCCGGTAGGATCGCCGCCTTGAATCATAAATCCGTTAATTATTCTATGAAATATAACACCATCATAGAAACCATCTTCAACCAATTTAATAAAATTTCCAGTTGTTATTGGCATATCTTTTGCAAGTTCAATAATAATATCTCCTTGATTTGTTTCAAATTTAACTTTTGTTTGTTCTGTCATTTTATATCCTCCATTTATTAATGTTAATCCCAAGAATATTTCTCGGAAATCCATGTTAGTATCCACATGAACGTATTTTATAGAAAATAACCTTTTATTTTTAAAAGTTTCTAGTACTTATACAAAAACATTTAAATCATAATAAATTATGCAATTATTTATGATTACCATTCTTTTCGCAGATATTTCTGCTCTTCTTTTTAACAATCTACTTTTTTGTACATCCTCTTCATCTAAAAAATGAGTAATTTCATTTAAAATATCAATAATTTTAGATATCCAATTTATTTCTACATTGTTTGTTCTGTCATTTTATATCCTCCATTTATTAATGTTAATCCCAAGAATAT
>JBHPGL010000018.1:0-20346 GCA_042570655.1 Nanobdellota archaeon
TTATTTGGAATCTCAGTTCTTTTATTTTATTTTTATCCTAATAGTAAAGCAAAGGAAAGAAAACGAAGCATTGATACAAATCTTTCTTTCGCAATAGATCATATGTCAGCTGTTTCAAATTCAGGAGTACCTCCTACAGCTATGTTCAAATTATTTTCCAGAACAAAAGAATATGGAGTTATATCTGGTGAAATTAAAAAAATTGTTAATCTTGTAGAATTTTATGGAAAAGATCTTTTATCTGCTATAAGAAAGGTAGCAGCACGAACACCTTCTGAATATTTCAAAGAATTTCTAAATGGATTTTCATCAAATATTGAAAGTGGCGGTGATATTAACAAATATCTTCATGAAAAATCTACAGAAAGTAAAGTTATGTATAAATTAGTCAGTAAAAAATATCTAAATATTGTTTCGCTTTATTCAGATATTTATACAGGTGTTTTATTGGTTGCACCTATATTCCTTATTATTTTATTCACATTATTTAGTGTAATTAGAGGAGGAAATATTTTAGGGATGGATATTAAAACATTGATTATTACAACTGTCTATGTAATAATCCCAGTAATAAATATTGGTTTCATCTTTTTCCTTGAATCATCACAATCAAGTATGTAAAAAAATTAATGTTAAAAATGAAAATTAAATTTGATTCAGATCATTTGATCCCCGTTGTAATGGGTGCAGTTATAATAATTGCAGATATAATTTATTTAATTAATACAGTGTGGTTTTATGCAGTTTTATTAATAGCTTTCTTATTAATGATTGCTCAATATATGATAGATTATTTTTCAACATTACAAAAAATCACAGTTCTGGAAGATAAATTTCCAAGTTTTGTAAGAGATTTAGTTGCTACAATTAAAACAGGCATTCCTTTACCAAAAGCAATTATGGGATTAAGTGTAAACGATTATGGAGAGTTAACACCTTATATAAAAAAATTAGGTAATCAAATGGAATGGGACATATCTGCAAAATCAGCTTTAAAGACATTTGCACAAGACACAGAAAGTAAAGTTATAATGAGAGCAATTGAAACAGTAATAGAAGCTGAAAAATATGGTGGTAATATTGAAGAGGTATTAACATCAATAACAAGTTCACTTACATCAATTAATAAAATACGTAATGATAGACAAGCATCGATCCAGGGAACAATAATTCAAAATTATATTATCTTTTTTGTATTTTTAATAATAATGGTAGTTATTAGAGTTATGATTATACCATATCTTTCTCAAGCAGAATCAACAAGTGTCAGCCCTGAAGTCGCAGGTTTAGTTCAGACAGGATTATCTTCTTTAGCATTGAATGTAAAAATAATATTATGGCCTATTGGAACTTTCTTTGCAAGTTTTGCTCAATGGTTAACTTCATTGAATGGTTTATTTTTAATGATGGCAGTTATCCAAGGTTTATTTACAGGATTAGTTGGCGGTAAATTAGCAGAAGGTTCATTTAGAGCAGGTTTAAAACACAGTTTTATTATGGTTGTAATGGCATTCATTATTGTTTCTTTAATCCAATCTTTATAAAAACTTATAAAAGTATTTGTAGAAGTGCTACTGCCTATATTGCATGAGTGACTAGTTACACAGTATGAGCAATCCGACCTGAGGTTTATAAGTTCTGTAGGAACTTACGCTTAATTTATTTAACCGAAGTTGAGAAGATTACTATGCCTGGCAGTAGCACGATTAATAAAATAGTGCCACTACCTATATTGCATGAGTGACCAGTTTCGCAGAATCTACAAGACGACCTGAAGTTAAACTTTAGTTTAGCTGAAGTTGAGAAGTAGTTAATGTTTGGTAGTGGCATATTATTTATAATACTTGACTTAATAAAAATAACAAAATTTATATTAGAATATAAAAATTACCCCCCAATTATTACTACTACTCTTAGATAAATAAAAACACCATATTCTCTTAAAAATTACGAAAAATTTATAAATAACCCTCTCTATACTATATGTAAAAGAGTCGTAAAAATAAATGACGAAAACTTTTTAATATTTCGTTGGGGGATATTTAAGTGAATTTGGGGATTAAATTAAAATATATAGTATTCTTTATCCTATTTATATTTCTATCAATACAATTAGTTTCAGCTGCATGTGTTGATGCAACTGGAGGACTTGTTATTACTGAAGATACTTATGTTTGTCCAGGAACGTATTATATTGATTCAGGTACTGCTACAGGCGGAGGAACTCCTGCAATCGAAATTCAGGTTGATAATGTTATTGTTGATTGTAATGGTGCTAGATTTATTGAAGATGATCCAAGTGCAAGATATTGGCCATCTGTATATTTTTCACCAGTTTCAGGATATTCTCCAAAAGAAAATGTTACAATTAAAAACTGTTATTTTGAAGGTTTTAATTATAGTATTTATGCATTTGATCACGGTGCAAAAATTATTAATAATGTAATTAATATTACAGAACAAGATGCGATTCAACAAGGACCAATTGCAAATAGAATAACTATCAAAGACAATACAATTATTGACGCAGGTGAAATCGCAATCTTTGGTGATACTTGGGGATATGCAACAGTTGTAAACAATACTGTAATTCGATCTGGCCATCAAGGATTTAACGGTTATCAAATCTATAATAGTACAATATCAGAAAACACTTTTATTGATTGTGATTCAGAGCATAATGAAAGAAGACCATTATGGTCAGATTCAGAACAAACACAGGGACGAGCAGGTTCAAGCGGAGTATTAAGTTTAGGCCCTGTCTTTAGAGATAATATTGTTAAATATAATAATATTACAAATAATAAACAGGCAGCAATTGAATATAGGCATCCAAACATAAACAATGATATATCTTATAATTCAATGTATGGTAATGGTGCATTTTCATATACACAAAATTTTGTATGTCCTAAAGGAGGTGCTGAAAACCAATCATGTTTCTTAGGTAATGGAACAAAAACACAATTCTGGTTATATTATCCAGATGTAGATAATGAAACATTAGAAGTTAGAGTTAATGGAGTATTAAAAACTCAAGGAACAGATTATACTTTAAATGAAGATGATATTTGGGAACCTAAATTAGACTTTACAGTTGCACCTCCTGCAAGTTCAAATATTTCTGTAATATTTAACTTTACATCTTTTGTTCAATTTGATGGAATTGAAAATAAAAATTTAACTTATGAAATGGATCTTGCAAACAATTATTGGGGAGAATTTGACCCATTAAATTATACAAATAAATTGGAATATATTGATTTAATTAACAATACTTACATTTATGATAATCCAGAATATCAAGCAAGTGGTTATCCAGATGTAGATTGTCCACCATTTGTAATGACAGGTGGCGGCGGATATTACTCAGCAGCAGGTCATAGTTCAGCAGGATGTGATTGGCCAGATGCACTTCAAACTTATAACTTTTGTCCAATTTTATCAGCACCATACCCTGATGGAAGATTAGTTAGTTGTGAATATAATAATACGCAGCCAAAACTAAATATTTCAGAAGAATTCTTTTTGCATGGTGGAGCAGAAATAAATGAAGATTTATATGAATATACTTCAGATTGGGAAGATTTAAACTCAACTTATGATAATATTAATTTTACTATTATTTCAGAAACAAATACAGGTGTTTCAGATTGTACAATTAATGGTGACAGATATTTTAATTGTACAAATGTAGCTCAAGGACAATCAAATGTAACATTAAAAGTTAATGATTCTGAACTTGAACATGAAATCATGATTACAATTACAGTTAACGATCCGCCTTATTTCAATTTTATTGATAATTTCACTTGGAATAAAAAATTAAACCAAACTTTTAATGTTTCAGAATGGTTTACAGATCCAGATGGAGATGCATTAGAATTTACAATTACATTTACAAATAATATAACTATCCCTGAAACAGAAATGCAATGGGATAAAGAAGGATTATTCTTATCAGATACAAATATCACATTTATACCAGTTACAGATTTTATTGGAACTGAATCAGTTATAATTACAGCTTATGATCCTTATGAAAATAATCAAAGCAACGAATTTTATTTGATTGTAAGAGAGCCATATATAATATATAATATTACAACAGATAAAAATGAATATGAATCAGGTCAGACAGTTACATTTACAGCAAATCTAGATAATTCAAATTCAGAATCAGTTATATTATTAATTGATGACAATGGATATTTTGCAAATTGCGATTATACAACTCAAACAGGATGTTTATGGTCTTCAACAGTTGGAACAGGAGATCAATTACAAAAAACAACTACAGCATCAGCAGGTCAAGTTTGGTTTGCCCGTGTTTGTAATTCTGACAATTATTGTATTGGTCAAAGTGAACAAATTGATTTACCTAATGGAAATAATTATAGTACAGAATATGATGAAGCAATCTTTAATCCTGAAATTGATTTCAATTCTTCAATGGGAGATGCATATATCCATGGTCAAGATGTTGGAGATAGATTAGGAAATTATAATATGATTATTGACATTAATGGTGACGGATTTAACGATGTTTTAACAACAGCAACATCAGCTGAACAAAATCCAATAGAAACATCTATGGGTGAAGTTTATGTTTTCTATGGAGATGCAAATGGTTTTTATGGAGATTATAATGCATCAAATGCAGATATTACTATTTATGGTTATGAAAAATCTATTTTATTAACCCAATTCTTTGCAGTTAGTGATATGAACGGCGATGGTAATAATGATTTAGTACTTGGAGGAAACTCTGCAGATTGGAAAGAACATAATTATTATAACAATGGTAGAATTTACATTATTTATGATATTAATAATTATGCTGGGGGTGGTCCTTATAATATTTCAAGTATTGTAAATGCAACAATTTGGGGAGTCGATCCAAATCCAGCATCGGCAAGCCCATTATGTACATCTCCAACATCTTGCAGAATGAACAGCACTTTTTATGGAAGATATGGTTGGTTTGGCGATATTAATGGTGATGATGTTGACGATTTATTAATGCCAGGCGGTTTTGGTACTTATCATGAAGGTAATTTTAGGGAAGGATTTGTGTTAGTTCATTATGGTAATACTTCAGAAACATTATCAGGAGATTATAATAATACTGACTTTGCAGATTTAATGGTAGTCGGAAAAAATTATTCTTATTTTGGATTTTCAATGGATTTTAATGATTTTAATAATGATGGGATTGAAGATTGGTTAGTTTCAGCGTATAAAGCAGATCCATACGCTATAGATACAAAAAATAATACAGATGCAGGAGAAGTTTATATTATATTTGGTCCGATTGATCAAACAGGAGTTATAAATGCAACAGATATAATTAATACAACATTTGTTGGAATGGAAGGTTTATTTGGTACACAATCTGGAGAAAGCATTGGTTATTTTAAAGTAAATTATGGTGATTTAAATGCAGATGCATTTGATGATGTTGTGTTTGGAGGAAGATCAGGCGATCCCTGGTCACCAATGTATAACAATTCAGGTCGAACTTATGTATTCTATAATCCAGAAGGAAATTGGCCGACAGAATGGAATGTTACAGATGCAAATGTTACTTTTATTAGTCCTGCTCACAATGATTTAGTTGGAGGAAGTCATGATATTGCAGATGTTAATCTTGACGGTTATGGTGATTTATTAATTTATTCAGATCAAGTTGATAATGGCCAGCAAAATGCAGCTGGACAAGAATTTTTATTTTATTTCCCATGGCCAAACGGCGAACACACAATAATGGATACAAGAAATAATACATGGTATAATAGAACAATTTGTGATACTGGTATAACAGATCCTTGTGATGCTTCAACAACAAGTATGTGGATTTATTATTGGCGTATTGACGAATCAACTTTAAAAGTATATTATAATGGAACTTTACAAACAAATGGTGTTGATTATACTTTAGATTTATCAGATCCAATTCATTTAAATGCATATTTAAGTTGGACAGCTCCACCGGATAATGCATCTTATATTTGGGCAGAATTTAATCATACTTGGAATTATGAAAAACCTCATCCCTCTTATGCAACTATAGCAAATTTTACAGTTAGAGGAACGCAATCTGTAGGAGATCTAGGTATGCAAGGATCATTCTTACGAGATATGAACAATGATGGTACTCCTGATTTATTTATGGATGAAAGACAATTTTCCCATAATGGCATATCTCAAGTAGGAAGAGATGTAATATTTTATCTTTATGAAGGTGAAAATGGAGGAGATGTTTATGGTGGTACATGGAAATTGATAACTCCACCACCAGTTTCAAATACAGCACCTTTTATACATACATTAGATTCAAATGATTCAGACGATTTAACACAAAGTACACATTTATTAAATTTTACAGTAAACGTAACAGATCCAGATGCAAATCTTGAAAATGTAACTTTAAATGGAACTTTAATGATTCAAGGAAATGACATTTGGTGGACAGCAAATACAACAGATAATTATGGATGTAATACAGATGGAACTTGTATTTTAGAAGCAATTGCAACTGATGCAGATGGTGAAACAAATTCAACATTATATACTATTACAGTTGATGATACAGCTCCGACATTTATGATTGTAGATGATACAGGTGATGATAATTATAAAGCAGGAGAAACAATCACATTTGATATTGATATAGCTGAAACAGGATTAACAGTTACAGCTGATTTAACAGTTCTCGATTCAGACTTTAGCGCTGCTCAGGCTTTAACAGATGATGCAGATAATACTTATTCATTTACAACAGCTGCACTTGATGGCGGCGGAAATATGCAGGAAGGTTCAGCAATTGCAATTACATTTACTGCCACAGATGACGCAGGAAATGTAAAAAACAATAATACTTTTACATTAGAATTGGATAAAACAAATCCAACAATTGGAATTACAAGCGGAACAGATGCAGGACCAGTTACAACAGATACAATTAATTTAGATGCATCAGATACAAATCTTGATGCAGGAAGTTTAGAATATGGTTATTCTGCAGACAATACTTGTGATGTATCGGATACTTATGGAAATTCTTTTACAGACATAACTGACTTTGATATTACAGGTGATCATACTGATTATTTATGTTCAAAAGCATTAGACAATGCAGGCAACATTGGTTATCAATTAGTTGGACAATTAAATGTAGATAATTCAGTTCCTACAGTAAGTGCAGGAAATATTGCAATAACAATTGATACTGATAATCTTGGTGCAGGTGTTGCAAATCCAGGAGATACAATTAAAATTGAATGGGACGATTCTGCAACAGGAGATAATAATGGTGATACAGCTTCAGTTTCAATGGATCTAACAAACTTAGGTGGAGGAGCCGCAGTTGCAGCAGTTGATGATGGAAGTGCATGTGATACAGTAGCTGCAGATGATAAATGGACAGTTTGTTATTCTGTTACAGCAGGTGCAATAGACAATGCAGCTTTAACAGTTGATGTATCAGCTACAGATGCTGCAGCAAATACAGGCGGTCCTACTACTTCAACAGATACAGTTAGTGTTGATAATGAAGCTCCAACAATTTCAGTTGCAGGTACAATGGCGGTTTCAACAAACAATGTTGGCGCAGCAGGTAATGCAGCTATTTCAGATGGGATCACATATACAGGTGGTACAGAAGGTACAGGTGATACAGTTTCATGGACAGTTGACCTATCAACAATAGGATTAGGCGCAAGTATCGCAACAGCTTCAGAACAAACAGTTGTTGCAGACGATGATGATAACGCTGCCATGACATATACCGAAACAGTTACAGATAATGCTGGTAATACAGCAACAGGAACATCTGGCTCATTAGATATTGATAATCAAGTTCCAACAATTGGTGTAGCAGGTACATTAGCAGTTTCAACAAACAATGTTGGTGCAGCAGGTAATGCAGCTATTACAGATGGAATAACATATACTGGTGGAACAGAAGGTACAGGCGATACTGTTTCATGGACAATAGACTTATCAACAATCGGTCTAGGCGCAAGTATTGCTACAGCTTCAGAACAAACAGTTGTTGCTGACAATGATGATAATGCTGCAATGACATACACAGAAACCGTAACAGATGATGCAGGTAATACAGCATCAGGAACATCAGGTTCATTAGATATTGATAATGAAGCTCCAACGATTACAGTTGCAGGTACCATGGCAGTTTCAACAAATAATGTTGGCGGCGCAAATGCAGCAATTGGTGACGGAATAACTTATACAGGCGGAACAGATAGTTCAGGCGATACAGTTTCATGGACAGTTGACTTAAGTTCAATAGCTCTTGGAGCAAGCGTGGCAAGTGCAGCAGAACAAACAGTTGTCGCAGATGATGATGATAATGCTGCAATTACATTTACAGAAACTGCAACAGATGATGCAGGTAATACTGATACAGGTACAACAGGATCATTAGATATTGATAACGAAGCTCCAACGATTGGTGTAGCAGGTACTCTAGCTCTAACCAACGATGTTGGCGGTGATACAATTGCAAGTATTGGTGACGATATTACATATGCAGCTGGAACTCCAGGTGCAGCAGATGGCGATTCATGGACTATTGATTTAAGTGCATATGGAACTCTTAGTGCAACTCAAAGTCCAGGCGCAGTTACAATTGATGCAGATGATGATGATGCAGCAATTGCAGGTACTGAAACTATAACTGATAATGCTGGTAATACAGCAACAGGTGCAGCAACTATTACAGGAGCATTTGATATTGATAATGAAGCTCCAACAATTACAGTAGCAGGTACATTTGCAGTTTCAACTAATAATATTGGTGGTGCAAATGCTGCTATAAATGATGGTATAACTTATACAAGTGGTACAGAAGGTACTGGCGATGCAGGCGGTGTAACTTGGACAGTTGATCTTACTTCAATCGGATTAGGTGCATCTATTGCAAGTGCAGCAGAACAAACCGTTGTAGCTGACAATGATGATAATGCAGCACTTACTTTTACAGAAACAGTAACAGATGATGCTGGTAATACAGATACAGGAACAACAGGATCATTAGATATTGATAATACTGCTCCAACAATTGGTGTAGCAGGTACTCTTGCTCTTACAAATGATGTTGGTGGCGATACAATCGCAAGTATTGGCGATGATATAACTTATGCAGCTGGAACTCCAGGTGTAGCGGATGGTGATTCATGGACTATTGATTTAAGCGGTTATGGTTTAAGTGCAACAGCATCTCCAGGCGCAATTACAATTATAGCTGGCGATGATGATGCAGCTATGGCAGAAATGGAAACTTTAACAGATAATGCTGGTAATTCTGTAACAGGTGCAGTAACTACAACAGGTGGATTTGATATTGATAACGAAGCTCCTGTCATTACAGTAGCAGGTACATTTGCTGTCACAACAAATAATGTTGGTGGTGCAAATGCAGCTATAGGTGATGGTATAACTTACACTGGTGGAACAGATAGTTCAGGCGATACAGTTTCTTGGACAGTTGATATTTCTACAATTGGTCTTGGTGCAAGTGTTGCAAGTGCGGCTGAACAAACAGTAGTAGCTGACAATGATGAAAATGCTGCTTTAACATTTACCGAAACTGCAACAGATAATGCAGGTAATACAGATACAGGTACAACAGGGTCATTAGATATTGATAATGTTAATCCAACAATTGGAATAACAAGTGGAACAGATGCAGGTCCAGTCGCAACAGATACAATTAATCTTGATGCATCAGATACAAATTTAAATGCAGGCTCACTTGAATATGGCTATTCAGCTGATAATACATGTGATGTTTCAGACACATACGGAAATGCATTTACAGATACAACTGATTTTGATATTACTACAACCCATATAGATTATTTATGTTCAAAAGCAGCTGACGATTCAGGAAATATTGAATATCAATTAGTAGGTCAATTAAATGTTGATGATTCAGTTCCAACTTTTATTATTAATGATGGTACTGAAGCAGGACCAGTTCAAACAGACACTATTAATGTTGATGTTTCTGATACAAACTTGGATTTAGCAAGCTTAGAATATGGTTATTCTGCTGACAATACTTGTGATGTTTCAGATACATATGGAAATTCATTTACAGATAATACTAATTTTGATATTACAGGAGATTATACAAATTATCTTTGTGTAAAAGCCTCAGACGATGCCTCAAATACAGGTTATCAACTTGTAGGTCAGCTAAACACAGATAATACAGATCCAACAATTGCAATTACAAGTGGCACAGATGCTGGTCCAGTTGCAACAGATACAATTAATCTAGATGCATCAGATACAAACCTTGATGCAGCGAGCCTGGAATATGGTTACTCAGCTGACAATACTTGTGATGGTGCAGATACATATGGTAATTCATTTACAGATACAACTGACTTTGATATAACAGGCGATTATACTAACTACCTTTGCTCAAAAGCATCAGATGACGCAGGTAATATTGGTTATCAATTAGTTGGTCAATTAAATACAGATAATACAGTTCCAACAATAGCAATAACAAGTGGAACAGATGCAGGTCCAGTTGCAACAGATACAATTAATCTTGATGCATCAGATACAAATCTTGATGCAGCAAGTCTGGAATATGGTTATTCAGCTGACAATACTTGTGACGGTGCAGATACTTATGGTAATTCATTCACAGACACAACTGATTTCGATATTACAGGAGATTATACAAATTATCTTTGTGCAAAAGCCTCAGACGATGCCTCAAATACAGGTTATCAATTAGTAGGCCAGTTAAATACAGATAATACAGTTCCAACAATTGCAATTACAAGTGGTACAGATGTAGGACCAGTTCAAACAGATACAATTAATCTAGATGCATCAGATACAAATCTTGATGCAGCTAGTCTTGAATATGGATATTCAGCTGACAATACTTGTGATGGTGCAGATACTTATGGTAATTCATTTACAGACACTACTGATTTTGATATAACAGGAGATTATACAAATTATTTATGTGCTAAAGCATTAGACGATGCCTCAAATACAGGTTACCAATTAGTAGGCCAGTTAAATACAGATAATACAGATCCAACTATTACAGTTATTAGCGGAACAGATGTAGGTCCAGTTAGTGCAGATACAATTAATTTAGATGCAGCTGATACAAATCTAGATACTGCAAGTCTTGAATATGGTTATTCAGCTGACAATACATGTGATGTAACTGATACTTATGGAAATGCTTATGTAGATATAACTGATTTTGATATAGCTTCAACTCATACAGATTACCTTTGTGCTCAAGCAGGTGATGATGCAGGTAATTTAGCTTATCAATTAGTAGGCCAATTAAATGTTGATAATTCAGGACCTACATTTACAATTAATGACGGAACAGCAGCAGGCCCTGTTCAAACAGATACAATTAATGTAGATGTAAATGATATTGACCTTGTTGCAGGAAGTTTAGAATATGGATTTAGTGCAGACGGTGTTTGTGACGTAACAGATACTTATGGAAATTCATTTACAGACAATACTAATTTTGATTTAGCAGGAGATTATACAAATTTCTTATGTGTAAAGGCAAGTGACCTTGCTGCAAATACAAATTATCAATTGGTAGGTCAATTAAATACAGATAATACAGATCCAACTTTAATTATTTCAGAAGGTACAAATGCAGGACCAGTTCAAACAGATACAATTAATTTAGATGCATCAGATACAAACCTTGATACAGGAAATTTAGAATATGGCTATTCAGCTGATAATACTTGTGATGTAACAGATACTTACGGCAATTCATTTACAGATGCAACCAATTTCGATATAACAGGAACATATACAAATTATCTTTGTTCAAAAATCCCTGATCAAGCAGGAAATATTATTTATGAATTAGTTGGACAATTAAATACAGATAATACAATCCCAGTAATCACTTTAACAGGTGCAGATCCACAAACCATTGAAGTAGGAACAGCTTATTCAGAGTTAGGAGGTACGGCTTCCGATACAACTGATGGTGTTATTACAGGAAGCATTGTAATTGATGCAGCTTCAGTAGATACAAATACTGTTGGTTCATATTCAGTAACTTATGACGTTACAGATTCAAGTGGTAATGACGCAACCCAAGTAACAAGAACAGTTGATATTGTTGATACAACTCTTCCAGTTATTACTTTAACAGGAGCAGATCCTCAAACAATCGAAGTGGGAACAGCTTATTCAGAGTTAGGAGGTACGGCTTCTGACAATTATGATGGTGTAATTACAGGCAGTATTGTAATCGATGCAGCTTCAGTTGATACAAATACTGTTGGTTCATATTCAGTAACTTATGACGTTACAGATTCAAGTGGTAATGACGCAACCCAAGTAACAAGAACAGTTGATATTGTTGATACAACTCTTCCAGTTATTACTTTAACAGGAGCAGATCCTCAAACAATCGAAGTGGGAACAGCTTATTCAGAGTTAGGAGGTACGGCTTCTGACAATTATGATGGTGTAATTACAGGCAGTATTGTAATAGATACAGCTTCCGTTGATACAAATACAGTAGGTTCTTATACAGTAACTTATGATGTAACAGATGCAAATAGTAATGATGCAACCCAAGTAACTCGAACAGTTAATGTGGTTGATACAACTCTTCCAGTTATTACTTTAACAGGTGCAGATCCACAAACCATTGAAGTAGGCACAGCATATTCAGAGTTAGGAGGTACGGCTTCTGACAATTATGATGGTGTTATCACAGGCAGTATTGTAATCAATGCAGCTTCCGTTGATATTAATACAGTAGGTTCATATTCTGTAACTTATGACGTTACAGACGCAAACTCAAACGATGCAACTCAAGTAACAAGAACAGTAAATGTTGTCGATACAACTCTTCCAGTTATTACTTTAGTTGGAGCAAATCCACAATCAATCACAGTAGGAGATGCATATGTAGAATTAGGTGCAACTGCTTCTGACAATTATGATGGTGTTATTACAGGCAGTATTGTAATTGATACAGCTTCAGTTGATACAAATACAGTTGGATCTTATACTGTAACTTATGATGTAACAGACGCAAATTCAAACGATGCAGTTCAAGTAACAAGAACAGTTGATGTTGTAGCTGCAAATGTTCCAGTTATAACTTTAACAGGATCAAATCCTCAAACTATTGAAGTAGGCACAGCCTATTCAGAGTTAGGAGGTACGGCTTCAGACGCAGAAGATGGCGATCTTACTGGTAGCATTGTAATTGATGCAAGTGCAGTTGATACTAATACAGTTGGTTCATATTCAGTAACTTACGATGTTCAAGATTCAGATACAAATGATGCAACTCAAGTAATTAGAACAGTTAATATTGTTGATACAACTGTTCCAGTAATCACTTTAACAGGTGCAGACCCACAAACCATTGAAGTTGGAACAGCTTATTCAGAGTTAGGAGGTACAGCTTCTGACAATTATGATGGTGTTATTACAGGCAGTATTGTAATTGATACAGCTTCAGTTGATACAAATACAGTTGGATCTTATTCAGTAACTTATGATGTAACAGACGCAAATAGTAATGATGCGGTTCAAGTTACAAGAACAGTTAATGTAGTTGATACAACTATTCCAGTAATCACTTTAACAGGTGCAGATCCACAATCAATCACAGTAGGAGATGCATATGTAGAATTAGGTGCAACTGCTTCAGATAATTATGATGGCGTTATTACAGGTAGTATTGTAATAAATAGTGCAGCAGTTGATATAAATACAATTGGTTCATATTCAGTAACTTATGATGTAACAGACGCAAATTCAAACGATGCAGTACAAGTTACTAGAACAATAAATGTTGTAGCTGCAAATGTTCCAGTAATAACTTTAACAGGATCAAATCCACAAACAATTGAAGTCGGAACTCCTTACTCAGAGTTAGGAGGTACGGCTTCAGACGCAGAAGATGGCGATCTTACTGGTAGCATTGTAATTGATGCAAGTGCAGTTGATACTAATACAGTTGGTTCATATTCAGTAACTTACGATGTTCAAGATTCAGATACAAACGATGCAACCCAAGTAATTAGAACAGTAAATATTGTTGATACAACAGTTCCAGTTATTACACTTATAGGATCAAATCCACAAACCATTGAAGTAGGCACAGCCTATTCAGAGTTAGGAGGTACGGCTTCAGACAATTATGATGGTGTTATTACAGGAAGCATTGTAATTGACGCAACAGCTGTCGATACAAATACAGTAGGTTCATATTCAGTTACATATGATGTAACAGATGCAAATTCAAATGATGCAACTCAAGTAATTAGAACAGTTAATATTGTTGATACAACTGTTCCAGTAATCACTTTAACAGGTGCAGATCCACAATCAATAACAGTTGGAAATGCATATACAGAATTAGGAGCAACTGCTTCTGACAATTATGATGGTGTAATCACAGGAAGTATTGTAATCAATTCAGCTTCAGTTGATATTAATACATTAGGTTCGTATACTGTAACTTATGATGTAACAGATGCAAATAGTAATGATGCAGTTCAAGTTACCAGAACAGTTAATATTGTTGCATTAAATATTCCAATAATCACTTTAACAGGATCAAATCCTCAAACAATTGAATTAGGTTCAGCATATTCAGAGTTAGGAGGTACGGCTACAGATGTAGAAGATGGAGATCTTACAGGAAGTATTGTAATCAATTCAGCTTCAGTTGATACAAATACATTAGGATCATACTCTGTAACTTATGATGTTCAAGATTCAGATACAAATGATGCAACTCAAGCAATAAGGACAGTTAATGTTGTTGACACAACAGATCCTGTTTGGAACCCAGCATTAACAGATCAAACAATTGAATTCGGATTACAATCATTAAATTTAGCATTAAATGCAGATGATCAACAAACAGTAACATATTCGGTTGATGATACAACTAATTTTATGATTGATACAAATGCATTAAAAGATAAAATTGCTTTAAGCATTGCAACATATCCAGTTACAGTGACTGCAACAGATGCTTCAGGAAATTCAGCAGATCAAATTATTTTAGTTACAGTACAAGATACAACAGATCCAGTTTGGAATCCAACTCCAACAGATCAATCAATAATTGAAAATGAATCATTAAGCTTTACTGTAAATGCAGACGACTTACAAACAATTACATATTTAATTAACGATACAACTAACTTTGCAATTAATACAGGAACAATTACAAATGCCTCAATATTAAATCCTGACAATTACGCATTAGAAATAACAGCTAGAGATGCATCAAACAACGAAGTTTCAATCACAATAAATATTGAAGTTCAAGCAATTGATGCAGGAAATCAACCTCCAACAATTGATTCATATACTCCATTATCAGATCCAACAATATTACATACACAAAGTCAAGTATTCACAATCACAAAATCAGATCCTGAAGATGATCCGTTAACAGTTCAATGGTATGTTGATGATGAATTAATTCAATCAAATCAAGATACATTAACTTATTCAGTTAATTATAATGATATAGGAACACATGAAATTAAAGTTAATGTTACAGATGGTGAATATTCAGTTGAACAAACTTGGGAGATTACAGTTAATAGAAATTCAATGAACCATAATTTTGATTGGGAATTAGGTGCTTTAATAAAAATTGAATCAGATCCAGATACATTATGGGAGTATGCAGATATTTATAATCAAGACGGTTATACACAATTAATTGGAGAATTCTTTGTATATGAGGAACTGGAAATGCCTGTTTCACAAGGTGACAATATTTTTGTAAATGAAGGTATGAGAGTCATATTTGATACTTTTGATTGGCCTCGAGGTGTTAATGTACTTAAACATGATGTACCAGAACCATTATTCCCAAACATGGGAGGTGTTTCAAGTTCAAGATATAAAAGTTTCCCAATAAGTTATGATAAATATAGGGAATTTACAATGGATGAAGATGCTTATTTATCATTTAATACAGGATGGTGTGAAAGATTAGGAGATTCAGGAGTTTGTCATTTTGAAGGTGATACTGGAGAACCATATCGTATAATTGTTGATTTGTTTAAACCAGTATCAGGAAGTTCAACAATTGAAAATGATGGACAATGGCATTTTATAAATGAATATAACGAAAACTTACCATCACAAACAATTGATGATAAATATTTAATTATTTATGAAGATCTACATCTTCCTGAAGTAACAATTGAATCAAATGATGATTATACAATCACTTTAAGAACATGTGATGAAGATGGAAGTTCGTCAAACAATGAAATTGAAAATTGTGAACCAGGTTCAGGTAAATATTTATGGGCAAAATATAATTTTGTTGAAACAATTAGATTAGACGAATTTAGAAATCTTGAAGTTAGTGAAGCATTTAAAATATTTATAGATCCACATGCAGTAAGTTCAACTGATAATGAAATTACATATTTTGTTAATGATTCGAATCTACAATTAATTGATGGTCAATTTATTTGGCAAACAGATTACGAAGATTCAGGTATTTATGCAATTAAAATTACAGCCTCAGATGGTATTAATCAAGATTCAAAAGAATTTTCAATTAATGTTATTGAAACAAATGTTGCTCCATTCATTGAACATTTCTATTTATTAATTGTTGAAGGTGAAACAATCACTCTTGACCCGTTTGTTGTAGATTTAGATGATGATGATTATACTATAACTTATGAAGGTTGGATGACTTCACCAACAAAAACAACAGAAGTAGGAGATGCAGGAACATATTATGTTAATATTACCGCTGACGATGGTGAAGATGAAAAATATGTTACAGTAAAAATTTATGTTAATCCAGATCACAATATAAATAATCCACCTTATATTGTTAAAACAAGTCCAGAAGATCAATATATAACATTAGATGTAGGAGAATCTGAAAGAAAATCATTCTCTGTTAAGGTAGAAGATCTTGATGACGATAAATTTTATTATTATTGGTATATAGACGATCAAGTATACCATACATCTGATGAAACTATGAATTATTTCCAAAGAACAGTCAGAAATATATCATGGCAAAATAAAGAAGTAAGAGTAGTGATTTCAGATGGTGTAGATTCTGTTGAACATAAATGGTACATTAATGCTAACGATGTAAATCATGCTCCTGTATTAAATAACATTAACAACATTGTAGTTGATGAAGGAGAATTAATTACAATTAATCCAAGTGCAACAGATTCAGATTTGGATGAATTAACAATTTCATATACTAATGCAATGAATTCAAATCAGTGGCAAACTAATTATGAGGATTCAGGAACATATTCAGTTAGAGTAACTGTTTCAGATGGAGATTTAACAGATTACCAAGATGTACAAATCACAATTAATAATGTAAGGCTTGATGAAGATGATGAAGAAGAGAATAATGTGCCAGAACTTGATAATCTAAACAATATCAATGTAGATGAAGGTGATTTAATTACAATTAATCCATCTGCAGAAGATGATGACAACGACGATTTAACATTTAGTTATAGTGGCGCAATGTTATCAAATATATGGCAGACAGATTTAGACGATGCAGGTACATATTCTGTAACAGTAACAGTTTCAGATGGTGAAGATGAAGATTCACAAACAATTACAATTACAATAAATAATGTAAATGAAAATGTTCATCCAAATTCAGCACCAATATTAAGTGCAATTTCAGATAAAACAGTTAATGAAGGTCAATTGATCACAATTAATCCAAGTGCAACTGATCCTAATTCAGATTCATATGAATTTACATATTCAGGAGCAATGACTTCAAATACATGGCAAACAGATGATAGTGATGAAGGAGTATATGTAGTAAGAGTTACTGTAACAGATGAACATGGTGCTTCTGATTATCAAGATGTAACAATAACAATTAATCAAATAATTCCAAATAGAGCGCCAGAAATAATTTCATATTCACCAGAATCAGAAGATTTATTTATTACAGATTCAGATTCATTAGATTTCACAGTAGCAGGATACGATCCAGACGGTGATATATTAACATATACATGGTATGTGAATAATGAAGAAGTTTCAAACTTTAACAATTATGAATTTACTCCATCAGATGAAGATGAATATGTAATTAAAGTAATAGTCTCAGATGGAGAATTGGAAGATACACAAAGATGGTATATTGATATAATTAGTGAACAAAGTGGCGGACCAGATCTTGCAGTAACTGAAATTGTTACTCCAAATAATTTAGAACATGCAAAAAGAACTCCTATACATTTTATTGTTGAAAATCTTGGAACAGAAACAGTAGAAAATGTTAAATGGTCATTTGATGATGGAAATGGTAATGTTCAAGAAAATGTTTTAGTAATAAATAAAATTCAACCAGGTCATAAAAGATCAATTAACATTAATCATTATTATCCAGATCCAGGAACATATACAATAACATTCTTTGTAGATCATGTAGATGAAATAGAAGAAAGTAATGAAGAAAATAATATTTTGACAAAAACCATTACACTTTCTTAGTAATAATAAAAAGTGGTGATTTAGTAACTGTATAATGACAACATTTATATAGGAGAACATACTAACTAATATTAAGGGGAAATTTAAAATGAAAAGAAATTTATTATTACTAACAGTACCACTTATCCTTGGCGGATGCGGAGGAGGAGGCGGTGGAGGACCAAGTCCAGGACCAGTTACACCACCACCATCAACACCATATTTTGAAGTAACTGCAGGAGTAAATAATTCAAATCCAGAAATTAATGAAGATGTAACTTCAGTTTGTGCAGCTACGCCTAAAAATGGAGCTGTTTTAACAAAATTAGAAGGTAGATGTAATGATTCAGATTCATGGCAAACTTTAGATGAGGATTCTTTTACATGTAATTATATTTCTTCTGGAAATCATACAATTGGTTGTAGAGCAAACCAACAATATACAGGTTATAAAACAATTTCTGTAAAACCAGCAACAGAACAAGTTATACTTCAATTCTCAGGAGATTTTAATTTACCAAGAGATGCAACAGTTATTAATAGTGATTTTAAATGTACAGCTCAAGGATTTGCCACAAAATGGAATCCAACAACTATCCAATGGAAAGTTAATAATCTCGATTATTTTGTAAATGGAGATAATAACATCAATTATCCAACAGGATCTACTTTTGATCCAACTTTCTGTAAACAATATACTGAAAAAGATTGTTTCACTGCAGGGATTATGATAAATGCAGTCATTACATGCAACTATGGTCTACAGGAAGAAACAAAAAATTCCAGTACAAAAATTGTAGCATATACAATTGATTCATTACAAAATAAACTTACTCAGGAATTTAAAAAACAAAATAGAGATATTGCAGATAGTGCAATGGGATATACTTTAACAAATACGATGGAAAATCCAGCAGTTGCATTACAAATACCACCTGAAGAAATTTATTTAATGACAACAAGTGATGATATTTCATGGGTAATTTCAATATTAACAGCTGACAATACAGATATACCATTAAATCAATCAAGTTATGGTACAAGTCAAGAAACAGCTGTTGTTCCAACAATTCAGGATGCACTTGATTTTGTTGAACCTATTTTTATTGATGAATCCGACCTATACAGCAAATTTGATTCATTATTCTATGTATCAACTTTATGGACACCAAATCAGGTTGAAACATGGGTTGTTAACACTTTAAATCCATTAAAATGGCAAGACGATTAAAATTTAAACGAATTGTACCGGTTGTAATTATTTTATTATTAATTGGCAGCCTTTTCATTTTTCTATCAATTAAATTATCAAATAAAAATGATGCTTGTGATTTTTTAACAATTCTGCCAAAAGATTGTGACATTGAAGGATGTCATGGTGTTAAGCAAGGTAGTTGTATTAGTGGTAAAGTTACATATAGTGAATGTATTCCAACAAGTGATTGCCAAAATATTAATAATAAAATTGATGCAAATGGAGATGCAGGTGGTAAAGTAATTAAAGATGATGTAGTTATAAATAAAATTTATTTAATCAAAGATAAATTTGATTTAAAAGACAATACTATTATATTTTATCATGCAGATGATTTACATAGTGAAAATATGAAACCAATTGTAAATAATCTTGAAAAAGAAGGAATTGAATTTTTATGGAGAGATCCGATTTTTCAGGATGAATTAAATGAATTCTTTAATTTAAGAGGTGCAGTACCTGAATTTGTTTGTATTAACAATGTAAACAATCCAATTAGAGGCGAAACAACAGAACAAAATTTACGAGATTATGCTGAAAGTTGTAAATAATTAATT
>JBHPGL010000019.1:0-18688 GCA_042570655.1 Nanobdellota archaeon
TGTTGTAGAAACTGCCTGCTTGAGTTGGTGCTACGAATTGTACACCTGGTTTAGTGTTGTCAAGTATAAATGTAGTTGATTGGTTGAATAGGTTTCCACTTGTATCATTAGCATATACAATTAATGTTAAATTTGTTGTATTTGTTAATACTGAATTGTATGGCCAAGTTTCATTTGTATTTAATGTTGCGTTGTAGAGATCATCAATGTTTAGCATCACATTTGATTCTATTAAGGTAGATGAAGTAGTTGAACCGTTTCTAATTTCATACCAAACACTATGCAGATTTAGATCTGTTACATTGGCTTTTAATAGAACGTCCCATCCAACTATATCTTGATTTAATGGTGTAATGATTGTTAAATTTGGAGCAGTTGTATCTTCAACTATTATGAAATGTGTTTCTGTTGATTCTGAATAATTTTGTGTTGTTGGATAAAGTAAAGTAATATTATGTGTTGCTGGTACAATATATTGTGTATAATTATTCAAATAGTTTGTTCCTGAATTGATTTGAGTATTGTCTTGGTAAAGGTTAATTAAACCTGTTGGATATATTAAGTATGCACTTAGGTTGACATAATCTCCTGATTCAACTGTAATATTATTATCAATATTATTTAATGTAAGATTAACAGTGCTAGTTGCTTGAGTAATTTGGAATGTATCTGTATCTGAACCAGATGTATAATTTTGTGTTTCTGAAATGTTACAGATATATTCATAAGTATCTGCTCCAAGTATAACTCCTTGATCAATTTCTGAAGTAACATCTGTTCCATTTCTATATAGTTTAGGAGTTGTTTCTGGATTTGTACATCCGCAAGATACAATTAAAGCATTTTCATATATTATAGGAGATGTTTCATTAAATGTTAATGAGCAAGTTGAGGTGTTTTGAACAACTGTAAATAACCATTGATCTGTTACATTCAAGTTTCCTGCTGTATCATTTGCATAACTCTTCCAAATGTATGTACCCACGGCAAGACTTGAGAAATCATAATAATATTCTGATCCCGAATTATCAGTTGGAGTTGAATTTATTATTGATCCTGTGAAATTATTTTCAAACAATATGGTATGCAATGAATTTTCTTCATCCCAAGTAATATTAAATTGATAATCTGTTCCTGGATGATAAATTATTCCACTCGCTTGTATAGTTTGATTATCGCTCCATAATGGTTCTTTAGTATCTAATGTATATGTTAAAGTTACGGATGTATTATAATTTAATGCTCTATCATATGCTGATGAATTCAAATAATAAATTCCGTCTGGTAAACTTGTAAAATTATATAAATATTGGCTTCCATTATTATTTACTTGATTATATATTCCTGTAGTATTATAAAGATAAATGGTAATATTATTTACATAAGATAATTGGTCTAATGTACTTACATTAGCAGTAATATAATTCTGTGAATATATACCTGAAGGTTTTGTAGGATTTACTAAATTTATTGATGGAGAAATTCTATCAATTGTGAAATTACCTCCAAGACTTGATATTGAATATAATCCTCCTGTATCGGTACCGTTTATCTTTAGACTATAATTTCCTTCTGAATATCCTGAACAATCCCAATTATAATAATTATTTGTTGTAGTATTAAGTGTTGAATTAACAGTTAAATCAGAGTTTAACAATATAATGTCATATGTAACTGTATCGTCATTTGGATCAATAAAATTATTCCATGTAATATTTAATGGACATTTATAATAATCTTCAGCAACAGGCATATTTATTAAATTTGGTATAGGTGCCAGGTTCGGTATCTGTCCAAAGAAATCTAAAACATTTGTTGAATTAATTTCTCCTTCATTATCTCTCACTGTAACTGTTGCGTTCACTCCATCACTTGATCCACTAACATTATATCTTGCTGTATGGAAATGTACATTTGGACAACTTGTTGTTTTCGGTGTTGTAGTCCAACCCGATTGTACACCTATCCACCAATTTGTGGTGTTACATAAATTTTCATTTATATAACTTAAATTCCACGCATTTGCCTGTTTATTAGTTGAGACATATAATACTAACCAGAATTGGTTATTTATATCTAAATTATTTGTCCCAATTGAACCATCTTCATTTGCTGTTAATGGAATTAAATAATGGCTTGAATTTGAAGTATGCGTATGATGTTTTGGGTCACCAGGATTAATGATCGCTACAAGTTCGCCATTAGCATCATTTAACCAATTTGTTTGGAAAGTAGTAATATCTGTTGTATTATCAAATATATATGCTCTCAATGGTTTTGTTGATGATGGTGTATCTCTTGTATCAAATTCAATCCAGAAACTGCTATTTTCTACAATTGTAAAGTTATTAATTACCTTAAATATATGATATTCTCCTTGATAGATATCCATAAAATTTGGTTCATTAAAGTAATAAAGAGTGTCATCAGCAAATTCTATTTGAGGATATATTGAATCTGGCCTTACAAGATTCTGTACCCATAAATTATTACCATAATATGTCATATTTGATTCTTCTGGAGTATCTCCAGCACAAATACCATTTACATAATATTCATTACATGTATCTCCTTCAGCATTAAAAATATCATAACTAATTGTTATATGGTCAATTGATGTACTATTTACAACTTGAACAGTATAATTATAATTATTAAAATAAATAATATTTAGATCTGGATTAATATTTAAATCAAATATATATAAATAAAATATTCTGAAACTATTTGTTGTACTTGTATTAACATTTCCAGCATTATCCTGACAAGTTACATTCCAATAATGATGACCACTTGTAATATCAGTAACATTATAACTTGTTATTTGGCCGTTATTTGAATTTACATTAGTTGCTCCTATAACATTATCTATAGTTAAATTGCATAATAAATTTACACCATAATTATCGTTTATTGTCCAATCAAAGGTTAGATTATGAGATGATGAATTATATGTATTTATAGGGTTATTAAGTTCTATTATAGGTTCAGTAATATCAACATTTAATATTCTTGTTTCTGTTTGATGCTGGTTGCTTGCTGTATCATTACAATAACCTGTATAATCATATGTACCTTCAAGGCTAGGGATTGTCCACCAATAATAAATTCCTGAACCGCCTGTTGGAGTTGAATCAATTGTACCATTAAAGTCTATCCAAATTGTATCTGGGAATTGTTCATCACATGTCATATTGAATGTTTGAGTCTGAGTTGATGTAAAAGAGTTGTTTACTGGTGTTGGTGTAATCCAACCACCTGTTTCAACTGTTGCATTTGGAGCTGTTACATCTACATAGAACCATGAGGTTTTATTATTAATATTATGTGTTGGTTGGCTCCAATCTTCTGCATGGACGAAAATAGTGTAATTACCTTCTACAAGATTGCTGGTGTTGATTAAATCTGTCCAAGTATATGATGCTTGATTTAAATTGATTTCATTTGTTAATACTTCTCCTGATGCGTTTGTGATGTTGTAATAAGAGTAATTTAATTTATGATTTGACAAGTAGATTTCTAAGTTGAAGTTAGAGTTGTAGAAACTGCCTGCTTGAGTTGGTGCTACAAATTGTACTCCTGGCATTGTGTTATCAAGTATAAATGTAGTTGATGAATTTAATGTGTTTCCTAAAGTATCATTTGCATAAACTATTAATGTTAAGTTAGTTGTGTTTGTAAGAGTTGTATCATAAGGCCAAGTTTCATTTGTGTTTAATGTTGCATTGAATATGTCTCCAATGTTTAGCATTGTATCTGTTTCAATTAAGGTTGATGTAGTTGATGAACCATTTCTAATTTCATACCAAACACTATGTATTCCTACATCAATATCAGTAACATTGGCTTTTAATAAAACATCCCATCCAACTAAATCTTCGTCTAATGGAGTAATTATCGAAATAATTGGAGCTGTTGTGTCTACTGTTAATGATCTTGTTTCACTTGTATTAAGGTTTGCAGAATCATCCTGGCAAGTAACGTTCCAATAATGTGTTCCATCGTCAAATCCTTGAACAGTATAATTAGTTGGAGCATTATTTGTTGAATCAATATTTGATATATTAACACTTGCGTCTATTGTTAAATTACATACTAAAGTAGCGTCATAATCATCAATTGCTGTCCAATTAAAGTTGAAAGTTGTATCTGTTGTTTCAAGCGAATTTGCAGGGCTGTTTAATACAATTACTGGTTCGATTACATCATTTACATTAAAGTATGAAGTTTGAGTATTGTTAACATATCCATCAGTATTGTTTGCAATTATTGTAATATTATATCTGCCTGTTAAAGTTGTTGAAGTGAAACTATTATTATATAGATCTGATCCAGCATCTGATAATACTATTTGTTCAATTGTTCCATTTGGCAATGTAATATTTGCTAATACTGTTGAAATATTTACCAAAGGTTGTAATGCATCTGTTACATTAGCTTTTATTTGGACTGTGTTTGAGAGGTTGTAATTACTGTTTTGAGTTGGTATGATTGAATTTACATCTGGAACAGTATGATATTGTATTGTGATTTGAGGTCTTCTTGCAGCTACTGATTCTTTTGTGTCAAATGTAATGTCATTATTGCTTACATCGCCAACATTTGTTCCTGTTGGTTTAATATAAATCGAAACATTATCATTATTATTTTGATAACCATAATCAATAATATTTGTAATATTTAACATATAGAATTGTGATGATCCTCCATCTGCAATTACAAGAGCTGATTCCACTGTATGATTATATTGTGTTGAATCAGGCATATTGTTCCAACAGAATTCTGTTCCAGTACATGTATTTCCACCTGCATTACCTGTACCTTCTGTCCAAGTGAAATTTGGATATACTAAATAAGTTCCGATTTCAATTGATTCTGATCCATCCAACGTTTCTGATGATACTCTAATACTTAGATTTGCATAATCAATATAAACTCTATCTGGGATTTTTGTAATGTTTACAAGCATAAGGCCATAACTGTTTCCACTTGAATAATTTGCCATAATCATATCGTTGCTTGCACCATATTCTAATCCTGGATTTGCTTCATCTGCATAACCATCATATAATATATCTACATCTGCAACATTTAATTCTATAAAACCTGGATCTGTTGAATTGATTGTTACATTATAAGGTTGGTTCATTGTTAATAATTGGTAAGTGTCCCAAGATTCATCATCGTTACATAATAAAGTTGACATGTTCCAATCTTCACATTTTAATAAATGTGTACCATTTGAATTGTCAATTTGGAATGTTAAATTATAGAATATCATTCCTGGTGCAGATATTGCATATGTATCTGATCCATGAGTTACATTTGTAATACTTTTGAATATAACAGTATTGTTACCTGTATTATTATATCCTATAACTATGATCTGATCTGTATCTTCATTATTTACGTCCATAATAAAATCTACAAGACCATCATAATCTGTTATTACATCTACGGTGAAGTTTAGATCGTCTCCTTCTGGGTTTTCAAGTAGAAGAGTAAATATACTTGAGAGATTATATAGTGGATCATAATAACCTGAATAGAGATTACTTCCATCTGGATCTGTTGCATGACATCTTAAATCAATATCTGATTGTTCTGTAATATTTGCAACATACCAATCTAAAGTTGATACATTATCATGCTGCCCTATATTATGCCAATTCTTACCATCAAATGTAACCCAAACAGATGTATAATTTATTTTATCTTTAACAGTTGTGTTGTAGAAGTCAAGGCCAATAGATTTAATTCTAATATCTTGGTTTGCTGCAGTTTCCCAGGCTGTTAATATAGATGAATCTGATGTTGATAAAGTGAAATTATTATTTGTTGTGTCCAGTGTTGTTGATGTGTAAGTTGCAGGTAAGTTGAAATTTCCTATTTCAATGTATTCTGTTCCATTATACATTTCTAACATTAAATCTGGATCTGAAGTGGATTGGATAACTGATGCTTCTGGATTAAATGAATCAACTTCAATTTTAATTGAAATATTATTAATTTCATCATAAGGATCGTTAATATTTAATATTGATTCATAACTTGAATTTGTTTGATTTGAAGCTTGGTATATATCACAATGTACTAATAAGTCATCTATCATACCATATTCTGTTGCAGTTTCCCACGCACCAGGATTTGCTCTAAATCTGATTTTGAATGAATCTGTAAAATATTGAGATTCTATAGTAATATTATTATCTGGAGTTGGAGAATCGTCACAGAATATTTCTTGCTGACTACTAAATGTTGTACCGTCTGATGATAATGCAAAATATAAACAGTCATCTGTTTCAAGTGCACCTTCTTCTTGAATTGTGAAAGAGAACCATGCTGATCCTGGAACACAATTGCTTAAATCTATTGCATTTGTTAATGTTAAATTTGCATTTGCTTCTGTACAACCTCCTCCTGCTGAACATTGTGCTGCCGCAGTTCCTGTATATGAAACCCAAGCGCCGCCATTTGTCCAACTTGATAAATCTGTAAATGCATCTGTTAACTGATCCTGTTCAATAAAGTTATAATTTGATATTATTTCTACTAACGAAGGCAATTTGTTATCTGAAGTAATAACATCAAAATAAGATGCTTCAATTGTATAATCGATGCTATTATTTTCTGCATCTGTTGAACCTGAACAATTTAATATTACATTTGGATAGAATGATCCGTTACAATCTTCACCGTCACATGTTAAACTTGTAGGATCTGTTGGAGGCATATTTGAAGCTGCCATTGTGATTGATCTATTTGAATCTGCAAAAGAACATTGACTTGAATTATCACATGCATAACAATTCCAATTATAATATCCGTCTGGAATAGTTAATCTTTCAAAAGTAAATTGTTCGTCATTTGATGTTGCTGTGATTGATCCGTTTGCCTGCCATATTCCTGTATAGTTCCAATAGAAAGTAACATTATCTAAATTATAATCATCTGTTACATTACATGTAAAGTTAATATTTTGTGTATCTGTACTTAAATGAGTATCTACAGGTGAATCTAATGTTACAATTGGTGATACGTCATATATTTCTGTTTGAATATAAATTGTACCAGCTGTTCCTGCTGCTGGAGTTTGGTCACATCCTGTTTGAGTTCCACCTGTACCGCCTGCTAATGAATATGTTAAACTATTATTATATAAATTTGTATATGATATTGCAATTCTTCCACCACCTGCACCACCAGATCCGCATGCGTCATCTACTCCATCACAATCTCCACCAGATCCTCCTAATGAATGGATATTACTGCTACTAATGTTTATATCCTTACCCATTAAAATAATATGACCGCCTGAACCTGCTCCTGAAGCACCGCAATTTTCATTTACATCTCCAACACCAGGATTTCCATCTGCATCAATTTCACCTTGGATATTAATTACTCCGCCTTGTACATCAATTTTAATTCCTCCACCACCAGATCCTCCATTAAAAGCAGTATCACCTGCACCACCACCACCGCCAGATCCTATTTTTAATAATAATGAGGATACACTTCCATAAGGAGATCCTGCTCCACCATATTCATTTGATCCTCCTTCTTCACTTCCTGTTCCTGCTGTTCCACCGAAACTACCAGAACCTCCTGATCCTGCAAGACCTGCAAATCTTGATCTACCGCCGCCACCTGCACCGCCATTTGCAGCTGTTGATCTTATTCCAACAGTTAGATTATTACCATTAGTACCTTGCCATGCTGCAACACTATCAGCTGCGCCTGTTTCTGTCGTACCATTTCCTCCTAATGAACCTTTTCCAAGTGCATCGACTTTACCACCTGCATTTAATGTGAAATTACCATATTCTCCCAATGAAAGATTTACATAACCTGTTCCTGCAGTGCCATTATATGCACAAACAGATAAGGTACCTCCATTTTCAACTATAACTTTATCATATGCAGTAACAGTACCACATAGTTCTGTTGTACCTGTTATTAATAATGTAACTGCATCATTATGAGCATATTCTGATTGGTCGCCAAATGTGAATAGTAGATGATGTTCACCTGAGGAAATTACTTTGCTTATTTCCTGTCCTGTTGCGTTGCATGAATAATCTTGGATGAAAACTGAATTGTTTATCCAATCATGATCTAGAAGTGTAGTGCCGCAATATAATTCTAGGAATTTAAGATCTTCATCTTCTGTTTCATTACTCATTGTTGTACCGTCAACAGCTCTAATTGTTAAATTAGCTGTTCCTGTTGTATTAAATAAAACAGTCCAATTTCCATTTACACTTGGAGATGATTTTACTGTTAAGATATCTAGGATTTCACCAAATCCAGGATCGTCTGGTGTGATTGTAATATTATATAATTGGCCTGGGACAAGATCATCTCTTAACAATGACCAAGTACCTTCGCATGATTGAGTTGAGAAATTCCAATCTCGACATTTATATAATTTTGTACCAGTTGCATTAACAGTTACAATCGCATCAGTGAAATTTACTTCGCTTGGATCAATTGCATAAGCTTCTTCAAATGTACCTACAGGGGTAGGAGTGTTTGGAACTTGGTCAATCTTGATTTTTCTATCATTTGTTCCTAAATTTTTAATATTATTGAAAACAATTTCCTGGATTTCGTGATCTTTTAATTTAACATGCCATTTATAATTTTCACCGTAATCCTGTTCAAATTCAACAGAAGCATTAAATTCAGTAATTTCAAGTTCAAATTTTGGATTTTCAATATGATCGATCACTGTTAAATTACAATCAATAATATCTTCATTTGAATCTAATGTTGATAAATTAATTGTGTATGGATTGTCTATTATAAATGTTGTCGAATTGTATAATGATTGATTAAGATCTCTTACTTTAATTGTATAAGTTCCACCTAATGCATCTTGCGGTACTAAATATTCATTTGTTGCATCGCCATCTGATACGTTAAGAATAATTGGATAACTATCAATTGTTAAATTATTATATTCAATCAACATTTCAATGGTATTATTTTCATTTAAATCGTCTATATATGCAGTTAAAGTTACATTTGGTGATATAATTTTTGAACTTAATGATATTGGAATTGCGCTCAGATTGAAAAGATCATCATAATCACATGATTCAATTGTATTATTATCTCCAGGCAGATCCTTTGTTGTACCGCAAGTGTTTTGGTCTAAGTAGTATTTTGTTTTATCATCTGTTGCATTACAAACAGTGTATTGAACTTGCCAATCTTCTACGCATGTGAATATATCTAGATTTATTGGTGGGTTATAGTAGTCTGAATATGTGTTGCTTCCTGTTAGGTCTATGGCTTTACATTTTAAATCTACATTAGATTGTGTTGGTATATCTGAAATGTCCCATACATATGTTGTTCCATTTGTATGGTTGCCAATATCTGACCAAGTTGCATTAATCCCAGAATCAATGGTAGTAACGTTTATGTCATCAATTGCAATATCTCCTCTATAATTTCCTGTTGCAACAAATCTGAATCTTGTTTTAATTGTTCCTGAATAATCTGATAAATCAACTAATGCTTCTGTATATGGATCTGTTTCATTTGCATGCTGCTGACCTGAAATTGTCCATATAGCATTATTCCATGTTCCATTATAAACATCCAGATTTAATGTTCCAGAATGTTCACCGTACATATGATACCAGAATGAAACTGTTGTATTTTTTGTTCCTGCTGTGATATTATCACTTTCTAAAATTGCAGTGTCGCCACCTGTATTACAATAACCAGGTGATGTTTCTACATATAAATATTCGCCTGTTGTGTTTCCTAAAGTATTATCAATATCAGGTCCTGTACTTCCTGAAAGTGTTCCACCTGAATCTGTCTGCCAATCACAAGTATCTGTGTCTAGGTTTGACCATACAGATCCTGATAGGGTTACGTCATAATTTAAATATAGTTCATAATCTTCAAAGTCAATTGCGTTTATTTGATCAGCTTCATAAAATGGAGTATAATAAGCTTCAACAAAATATGTTATTACGTCTGAATCAGAATCTATACTACCGCTACAATTGATTTCTACATCTGTTTCATATGTATTGTTACAATCTGTTCCGTTGCATGTTATTGAAGTTGGTATTGTTGGTTGTAAATTAATTGTTGATACTGTATTATTTATATCTGTGTTATTTATGTTGCCAATATTATCAATTGAATGGATAGTTATTGTATAACTAGTATCTGAGTTTAATCCTGTCATATTATAATAATTGTTTGAAGTATTAGCTACATTTATTCCATCTTTAAAGATAATATTTTCATCAAAGTCTGGGTCTGTAGGGTTTGTCCAGTTCCAATAAATCCAAGAATTACTTCTTGATTGATTATTTAGATTTATTACTGATGCAGGAGGTGTTACATCTGTATATATAGTTAAGTTAAATAATGGATCATAATTATTTGAATATGTGTTTGATCCATCAATATCAATTGCTGTACATTTTAAATCTACATTGTTTTGAGTTGCAATATTTGAAATATCCCATATATAAGTTGTTCCATTTGTATGATTGCCAATATTAATCCAATTTGGACCTACATCCAGATCTGTTGTTGTAACATTAATATCGTCAATTGCTATATCTCCTCTATAATTTCCTAATGCAACAAATCTAAATCTGGTTTTTATTGTTCCTGAATATTCTGATAAGTCAACTATTGCTTGTGTATATGGATCTGTTTCACTTGTATGTTGTTCTCCTGAAATACTCCATACAGCATTATTCCATGTCCCATTATAAACATCGAGATATAATGTTCCTGAATGTATTCCATACATATGATACCAGAATGAAACTATTGTATTTTTTGTACCTGTTGTAATATTATCGCTTTCTAAAATTGAAGTATCTCCATTTATATTACAATAACCAGGAGATGTTTCTACATATAGATATTTTCCAGAGGTAGTACCTAAAGTATTGTCTAAGCTTGGACCTGTACTTCCTGACTCTGTATTATTTGAATAAACCTGCCAGTCGCAAGTGTCGCCAGCTGTGTTTGACCAGATTGATCCAGATAATATTATATCTGTATCTGCAAATGATTCATAATTCTCAAAGTCTATTGCATTTGTTTGGTCTGGATTAGTATAATTATAATATGCTTCAATTTTATATGTGATTGTGTCGGATTCATCATCAGTGCTTCCACTACAATTAATTTCTACATCTGTTTCAAATGTTGTGTTGCACGATGTTCCGTTACATGTTATTGATAATGGTATTGTTGATTGTTGATTTAAAGTTGTTGCAGTATCATTTACATCTGTATTATTTACATTTCCAATTGTATCTTTTGTATGTAATGTAATTGTATAACTTGTATCTGTATTTAATCCTGTTGCATTTAAAGAAGTACCTGTTAGTTCGCCAATGTGTTCTCCATTAATATATAATACATTTCTATAGAAATCTGCATCCTCTGGATTTGTCCATGTCCAATATATCCAATTGTAACCTGCTGATTGATTAGCTAAACCAGTTACAGAACCTGGTGCAGTAGTATCATTTAAATCAGTAATAGTCAAAATATCAGAAATCACAGTTATACCATCTTGTCCACCATCATTAGGCGTAACTGCCACCGTCCAATTTTCATTCAATAAAGTTTCTTGTGAAACAATCAAATCATCTTTTGGAACTCCATCATTATACATCGTCACAATTTGATCTAAACTTAATGAACCATTAAATATCTTAACTTCATCAATCAAACCCCCCCAATTTTGCCCATAATATTCTGCACCCCCAATCCACAAATCATTGCTACATCCTTGAGGAGTTCCTGTAGGCGAAGTACCTACAGATTGAGCATTATCAAAATATTCAACATCTGAACCATTATACCTTAAAACTACAAAATGCCATTCATTAAGATCCCAGGAACTTCCAGTAATTAAGTTCCAATCCTCACCATTACCCCAAGAAGCTTTAGTATAATTATTTGTCCAATCATATTCTAAGGAATATCCCAATCTGTAATTACAATGTTTTGAAATAATATTATCATTACCAATACCTGTTTGTGATATTGTCGCCCAGGCAGTTAGTGTAAATTCACCAACAGGATTACCTATTTCACTATCCAATACTTCAATATAATCACTTGATCCAGAAAAATTATAACATCCACCAGAGATACAATTTGATGCGTTTAACCATGGCAGATTTACAACAGTACCATTATAACCATTTGTAGAATAATCAATAGCTGTTATGTTTGCGTTACTATGGTTTTCAAATGGCATATTCAATATTGCAATTGAAGTTCCATTAATTCTCCAATCTGTAATGTTGATTATATTATCATTATTAAGATCTGTTGCAGTCCAACTTGCAGTTAGATTTTGATCAACTATGTGTTCTGATGATGGGGTAGATATTACAAGGTCTGAGATTGTTGGAGCTACTTGATCGCCCACTAATAATGTTGTGAAATTGTAAATACCATTTGTTTGGCAATTTCCATAAACATCGCATGATGTAACATTATAATAGTATGATGTATTCGAACTCAATCCAGTCAACCCCATACTATGTGATTGGTTTGAATCATTCATAGACAAACTACCATCTAAGGATAAGTTTATTCCATAGTTTACAGAGCTATTTGCATTTTCATTAGTTGTCCATGTAATTGTTGCAGACTCGTTTGTTATCGACGAGGCTTGTACATTGCTTATTACAGGGCTGTATACATCTGGCAATGTAACTGCTGTACTATTAACATCTGTATTATTAACATTTCCAGATGTATCTTTTGTATGAACAGTTATTGTATAATCTGTTTCAGGTGTTAAACTTGTTGCGTTATAATAACCATTTGAAGTGTTCGCAACATTTATACTATTTATGTAGATAATGCTTTGACTAAAGTCAACATCGTCAGGATTAGTCCAGTTCCAATATATCCAAGTTGATCCTGAAGATTGATTGTTAAGATTTGTTATTGATGCAGGCGCAAAAACGTCTGGTATAATAGTTATGTTTATTGTTTCTGTAATTCCAAATATATTTGGGTCATCAGCCAAGTTAGCAAACGCAAAAAACTCGTGAGTTGTATTTAATGTTCCGGTAGCATTTACAAAAAAAGTAACTATTTGAGATTCTCCTGAACTTAGATTGATTATAAAAGGATTACTAGATTTATTTGTATAGAAAGGTAATGTTCCTGCAACAGTAGAAATTAAGCCAACCTTATCTGGAGAACCTGTAGAATAATTAACAAAAAGTAAAGCTGCACTCGAAGGAGCAGCATCATATGAATCTGCATCCCTAAAATTAACAGCATCTGTTCCATTTATAACTATTGCCATAGAATTATTTGCAACCCACCCCTCTCTATTAACAATCTCCTGAATTATAGAAGACAAATCATCAGACTGATAATGTTCTCCGTCTGTCCAAAGAGGAACATCCCAAGTTACAGATGCAGAAGTCATTGTCCTATTAGTAATATCATTAGTGGAAGTAGTAAATGTAGAAGCATCATCATTAGATTCCCCATAAAAGTTTAGTGAAACATTTCCTAAAGAATCCCTACCTTCAAAATCCACATAAGCAGAAACTATTGTAGCTCCTTGAGGAATATTTATATTTTGAAAACGCAATCCAACATGCTGCAATACACTTCCACTAGGCATATCTAAACTAGATCCAGTAAGGGTCATACCACCAGTAAAATATTCTTCTGCATCATCACTACTTTGAGATACTTGTGAACTTGTGCTTCCATAAGAAATAGGATCTAAGCTAACATTAATTTCACCACAATCTTCAATAAAACAAGAAACATTAACACTAAACTCATTAAATGAATCTTTTAAGAAATTTGTATTACTATTAGGATCTACTAATGATATTGCAACATTTGGAGCGATTTCTGTAATTGCACTAGAATTAACATCAGTATTATTTACATTCCCTGCATCATCTTTTGTATGAACAGTAAGCATATAATTTGTACTTCCATTTAGTCCAGTAACTAAATAATAATTATTTGAAGTGGTTGCAATATTAGTTCCATTCAAATATAAGATTGCATGACTAAAATCTGAATCAAGAGGATTTGTCCAATTCCAATAAATAGAGTTATAAGACTGTGATTGATTTGCTAAATTTGTAATTGGTGCTGGTGGTATTATGTCTCCACTAACAATTACAACACCTTCCAACAAGGCTCTTGCTCCAGAACCAGACATATTAGCATTAAATATATAAAGTCCATTAGTTGAAGGAGCTGTTGCATTGAATGAATAATTTATTTTTAAATCCTTTACAAGTTGTGTTGTATTTACTGATATTGTATTACCATTAACATCTGCTGTACCCCATCCTGTTCCACCTATATCTGTTATACTTGTAAATTCGTTCGGTAAAGTAATTGTTAATGTAACACCTATTGGAATATCAAGTTTATTTGCATCTTCTTCCAAAGCAATAGTATATGTTTTTTCTTGACTATTATTAGCTTCCACAACATACATTGGATAAGTGTCCATATCAAATGCTAGTGAAGTAAATTGTAAATTACCATTTAATGATTCAGCTGTTAAACTTAGTGGACTTGAATATTCCAGTCCATCTACTATAGCTTCATATGTTATTGTAAAAGTCTCAGTGACTGCCAATCCATCAATGCCTACCCAAAATGCAGTTGCTGAATTTGTTTCAATTATTTCAGTTCCACTCCAAGTTGTTAGTTTACCATTCTCTGACCATCCAGTTAAAGGATAAGATTTTCCTGCACCTTGTGAAACAGCATTAAAATGGGAAATACCTGAAGTAGTCGCATTGATATAAATTTTAGTAACAGTAATATTATTATATCTTGAAGGATTTTTGATAATGACTGCATACTTTCCAATTTGATCTTTATCAATTGGATCTGGATGCGCAACATATACTTTAGGATGAGCTTCATTAGTACAATTTACAATTATACTATCTGATGAATTATCATCTGTTGAATTTACTTCAAATATAGCAGAATAATTTCCTTCTGTAGTTCCGCAATCAAATGTAACTAGAGCTGTCTGATCATAACTGAAATTAGTACCATCTGTAAAGTCATCTGTGATTGTATCACAATCTCCAGAAGCACAAGTAACTATTACTCCATCATTACTTCCCTCTGAAAATATAGTTTCACTACCTTGAATATTAGTTTCAATTTCTCCTATTATATTTAATGAAGACTCGTCCCAAATTACAAATGGATTTATTGAATGACATGTAATATCTAATTGGTCTACTGTTGTATCTTCATCAGATGTAATATTATATACTGCAGTGTAATTTGAAAGTATGCCACTTGGACATTCAAAGAATATATTATAATATTGACCTGAAGTCAAATCTATTGTTGTATAATTAGTTGTAATATCAGTACAATTGCCTGAATCACACACTATAGCAATATTAGTATTATCATTAATTGCAGTAATATTTATTATTCCTGTGAAATTATCAGAATCATCATACCAATTTCCACCAAATTCAAACTCATCCCCTTCCCAAATTAATGAAGTAAATGATTTCCAAGTAGTACAATTAAATTCTCCTGTACAATGGAAATCTAAATCTGCAGCTGATCCTGTAATCCATTCAAGACAATCCCAATCCTGACATACCATTTTATCTTCATCCCATGTTGAACAGTTCCAACTATCACAATACATATCTCTTTCTGTTGTACCAGCAGTTGGTGTTATACAATCCCAATTATCACAAACATCTCCATTCCAAGCAGTACAGCTCCATCCATCTGCACAGTAATAATCAAGTGTTGTAGTTCCAGGAGTAAATTCTGTACAATTCCAATTTCCACAAACATCTCCATTCCATTCTGTACAATCCCAAACACCAGAACAATATTGGTCAACTTTGCCTGTTCCTGCTGAAGTGTATGAAGTACAAGTCCAGTTTCCACAAACGCCATTGTTCCATTCTGTACAATCCCATCCACCATCACAATAAATTTCTTCTTTTGCTATAGTATTAATCCAAGTACTACAATCCCAATATCCACAATAATCATCATTCCATTCTTGACAAGCCCATCCACTAGTACAATAACTTACAGCTTGATCTAATCCGCCTTGATCCCATTGTAAACAATCAAATGTTTCACAAGTTACTCCATTCCATGAAGTACAGTTCCATCCACCATCACAATAATAACCTCTTTTTGCTATAGCACTGTCCCATTCTGTACAATCCCATACTTCACATTTTTCTGTTGTTTGACCATAATCATTAAGTTGTATTGGAACTTCATCAAACTCCCCACCATCTACACCTTTATCTCCACCACCAAAAGTATCTGACATAAAGAATGATAGTGTTGCACTCGGTGTTCCTATTGCAGTTGGATCTATAATATGATCAAATTCAAGGAAGGCAGTATCATTATTATCTTGGTTAATAATTTTTAAGTCAAACATATCATTATTACCAATCATATCTGTTAAATAAATTGTATAATATTCTTCCTGAGTAATGATTGGGAATTCTGTGATTTTTTCTGAACTGTTATAATAATAAACTTCAATTAAAGTATTAAGACTTTGTGTATTTCTTACAAACACTGTAATATCGTTTTCTGAAGTTAGATTTTCTTCAAATGTAATTCTAACAAATTCGTTATGATATATTGGTTCTGACCAAAGGTCATCTTGTCCGATTGTTTCATCATATATATTTGATATTAAATCTTTATTTTCATCCAGATGCATTGCATTTGTGATTTCTATAATTTCTCCAAATCCTGGATCGTCTGCTGTTAAAGTAAATGTATATTCTTGTCCTGGAACTAATCCTGTCTTGAATGTTTCCCATGTACCTTCACATGTTTGAGTGTCAAAATTCCAATCTTTACATTTTTCTAATATTCTTCCAGTTGCAATTACTGTTACAGTTGCATCTTCAAACTCAAGTCCAGTTGGATCAATTGCATATTGTTTAACAAATGCTTTTTCTTCATCTTTTTTATCTTTCTCATCTTTCTCTACATCTTCAACTCTTAAATCAATAGTAGCAGATGAAATGTTGATATTGTTAAACTCAATTTTTTGTACTGATTCAATATCATTATCATCAAATTCTACTTCTACTAATTCATATGTATCTTCTTCAATTTCACCATCAACAGGTTGAACTTCTTCAAGGTCATCATCTTGCACTTTTAATACAGGTCCTTGCACTACTTTCTTTTTGAAGAATTTAACATTTACATTTAGATTTTTATTTTTGCTATCTTTTAATTTTATTTCTGCTTTAACTTTCTTAATTGCATTTAAATCATCATAATCAACTTGTCCTGTTTCTAAATCCATTGTAACTTTTTGAGTGTTTTCTATTGGTGTTTCTTCAATCACTTCTTCGATTGGTTCTTCAACAATTTCTTCTGATGGTACATTAATAATTTCTTCTTCATTTATGTCAGGAGTGATTACTGGAGTAACAATTAAATTTTCTGTTTCTTCAACTATTTCTTCTTCAGTTGCTTCTTCAACTTCATCTGGAATTATTGTTGGAGTTTCTTCAATTACTTCTTCAATAATTTCTTCAGTAATATTTTCATCAACAGATTCACCGAAATCAAATTCAACTTCTACTTGTACTACATTTGGATTAATATTTTCTTCAGTTATTTCTTCTGGTTCTTCAATTGGTTCTTCGATAATAATTACAACTGTTTCTACTGGTTCTTCAATTATCTCTTCCGTGATTTCTTCTGTTATCTCATCAACTGGTTCTGTTACAGGCGTAACAATCAATTCTTTGCCAACATGATCAGATACAACCTGTTCAGTAATATTTTCAATTATCGCGCTATTTAAAGAAATATTATCATTACTAACAGGAAGATCTAATGTAGTTTCTGTATCATAGAATGTTTGATCATTAACTTTTATTTCAAAGCCAACAGCTAGGACAAAGCTAACTAACATTACCAAAATCATAATGCTCAGTCCTAATTTTTTGCTGTTAAATTTCATATTTCAATTCCACCTCTGAAAAAAAAATAATCCACTGGCCAGAGTAGAAATAAGTTTGAATTTTTGTTGGGGGTAAAAATTAACTTTGTTCTGGCCAGCAGACATAAACGTAAAAAAAACAATGCCAAAGTACGTAGAAGATGAGAGTTCTTTTTTTGGGGGTATGAGTAAAAAACGTACTTTGGCTCGTTTAAAATGAACATGATTTTATTTTCTAATTCTTCAATCTTCATCATCTTCACCCCCAATTATTATTTCTTTTTTATTTTCAATTACTTTTTTGACGACAATTTCACCACGAGAATTAAGAATAAACTCTAATAAGTCGCCTTTTTTCCAACCTTTCGCAAGAACGAGACTTTTAGGTAATGTAGTCATAAATTGCTTCTTATTCGGGTACTGCAGTCTTGATTTATTTCCCAATCTATATGCCTCTTTATTACCTAATTTTAGCTAAATTTTTATTACTTAATAGTTGCGCGCGAAATTATATATAGGTTTAATATAACTTATATATATACTTTTTGGTTTTGTTAGTCGCTACATAGTGAAATCATTGATTTTGTTTATTATATATAATAGTATATTTAAAAGTATATATACTTTATTTTAAGAAAAAGTTCAAAATCCTCTAAAAAGGATACAAATGTAGCAGATAAAAAACAAGAA
>JBHPGL010000020.1:0-17924 GCA_042570655.1 Nanobdellota archaeon
AATGTTGATGACATTTATTATCATGTTTGGATTAATAATAATGATATTGAGAATGGCAGAATGGGATATTTTAATGCTGATGTAAGTGATTGGGCTACAGTTGATTTTGGGGGAGAGTTTAGTTGTGTTGGTTATCCTCCTCCTTGCTGGAATTCTCCTGTAATTACTCAGATGTTTTTTATAAGAGATTATATTAATAATTATGATCCTGCAAATGGATATTCTTTAATATCAAGAAAATGGAACATTAATGAAAGATTTTCTAGTGAGAACTTATCAAAATTTGCTATTAAATATATGGGTGATTGGCCGTTTATAATGTCAAGCAAAAATCATGCTTCTTTCATAATATTTAATCCTGACGAATCTTTTCCAGCAAATGAAGATTATGATGGTGATGGATTAACTAATTTTAATGAGATGTATGTATATTTTACTAATCCTGCTAAGGAAGACACAGATGAGGATGGATTAAGTGATATTTATGAAATTGAGCAAGGGACTGATCCTACCATTGCTGATTCTGATAATGATGGGCTCTTTGATTTTTATGATGATAATAAACTTATTTCAAGATATGGTTCTTATGAGGGAAAGATCGTCACTTCTAATGAAGAATGTGTTAAGCCAGGTATGATATTCAAAGGGAATTTGATTATTAATAGTGGTGAATTTAATCTTAATAAATGTGACATACAATTCGATTGTGATAATTGTGGAATAATTGTTAACGAAGGAGGAGCCATTAATATTGTAGATTCAAAAGTAAGTGGGTATGATTTTAATAAACGTTATACTTTTAATATTGATGGTGATGCATATATTGATAATTCTGATATCTTTAATCTAAAAGGAGGAATTGTAATAAATTCAGATAATGTCATCTTAAAAAATTCAAAAGTAAGTTTTAGTGATTCTGAAATAATTAACATTAAAAATTCTGCTCCATTAATTGAAAATAATGAATTTTTTCATAATTATAATAGAGTTGGAAACAATATCAATTGTGATCAATGCATGGCAGTTATCAAAAATAATATATTTTCTGTATTAAATGAGTTTGATGATTCTGAATATCCTCCAGGAGAGATTGAAAATTGGGAGTCTGGAATTAGATGTATTAACGAACCCTGCAGGATGATTTTAAGAGATAATGTTGTTTATGGAAGTGATGGTGATTATAAGTTGAATAATGATGTTGAAGAAATCAAACCTAATCAAAAGAAAATGTCCAAATATTCTGAAAAAGAAGTGTTTTTAATATCTGACAAGGATTGGAGGGATGTTTTATCTTTGGTTCCAGTTACTACTTGGACCGATATGGATGGAGTTATTCATAATTATCCAACCTTAATATATCATGAAGAAGTTCATAATTTAGAAGGAGATGAATTACCTTATATTTCAATAGATGATTCTTCTGGATCACTTGAGTACGTATCAGAAGGATTTTGGCAATCTTTTGTTGCAGAAGATGATTTTATTGAAAAAATTATTATTAATGGACAACTTTTCGGAGAATCTTATAAGGTTGAATTATGGGACGATTATGGGAATTTTATTTCTGAAAGTATATCATCTGAAGCAACATTTGAATTTATTTTTAATGTAAATGTAAATATGGGAGAAACTTATAAAATAGTCTTTCCTCATTCTTTTTTATTTGTATCTAAAAATAATCCTTATAAAGAAGGATATTATAATGAAAATCCTGAATGGGATGTTCAAATGGATATTTATGGTGATAATTTAATTAAAATTTTTGATGCAGATTCAATTATTGATTTTATAAAACAATTTGATATTCAAAAAGTTACAATGATTGGTTTTACGCCTAATGCTTTAGACGAATTAATTGCTAGTTATCCTGACGTTCAACTTGGTGCAGGTCTAACTGATAACCAAATTAATAGGATTAATATTGATTCTTATTTTTCTTATTGGGATCAATATCGTGATATTATTTATGTACAAAATGATTATTCTCTTGCTTTGTTCGCTTCAACTTATGCTTCATTGATTAATGCTCCATTAATTATCGAAGGAACATCTCTTGATAATAGTCAAGTATTCTTTAATAAAAAAGTTATATGTTTGGGTGATGTTGATAGACAATGTGATGAAAATTATAATTTAAGAGATTTACAAAAAAAATATGTAGAAATAACAAATACTAATAAAATTATATTAGTTAATCCTAGCGATCTTGATAAAGCAATATATGAAGAGTTAATCCCAGAAAGTTCATCAAATCCAATTTATAATTTATTCACAAAAACTTCTCTAGCTGCTCCAATTTTAGCCTCTGGTAAACATGAATTAATTATACAAACAGGAAGTGAAGATTATAAGGAAATTAAGTCGCAAATTATATTAAACTTAAAAGATTTGTTAAATTTAAATCTAGATACAAAAACTTGTTCTGGAGGTGATTTATGTTCTTCAGGATATTCTGATCGTTCAAAAGAAGTTATCATAGCAAAAGACCATATCACATTTAATTTTAATCCTCCAAGTTTTAATGAATTAGGGATTAAAAGTCAATCGTTAGGTTTTTATTTTGATTTATTAAATTGTGAAAAACAGTTTGGCGTACCTGTTTTATTATATATAAATGGTGCTTTTATTAGAGATATATCTGTGGAATGTAAAACTCAAAAGGATGTTTTATTTAAAATTATGTTGAAAAATTTTCCCCTTCAAGATTTAGGAATTCTTTCACCAGGAGATGAAATTACTTTAAAATTTGATGGCGACATGGTAATTGATCCAGAAAATATAATGAACTATTTTGATAATATTAATGAGGTATATTCATGTAATAATTTAAATAATAATTGCCTGGATAATATTGCTTATAGTCAACTAGAAGGGGTTTCTTCTGGAACTTCAACGGAATATGTTTTTACTTCATTAGATACAAATAAGGATTATATATTATTAATTAAAACTATTTCAGAAAAATTATATAATGGTTATAACATTTATTTAAATAATGAATTGATTGGAACGATTCCACTTTATAATCATTGGTTTAAAAATAAGAGATTTATTATTCCAAAAGAAAAAATAATTAGTGGTTCTATAGTGAAATTAACACCAATAATAAATGATAATCCCTATCGTGCTGAAATTAAAATGTATCCTGATATAAGTGATTTTTATTTGACCATAATTTCAGCAAATGTAATTCCTTTTAAAGAATTTACCAAAACTAATTGGCCATATGATGATTATAGAGCATTGGATCCTTCTGAATATGCAGATTTAAATTATGATAATTTCCCTGATCTTTCTATTGGTAGAATTCAGGGTTTAACTTTGTCAGATGTTACAAGTTACATTGCTAGAGATCTTAATTATGAAGGAATTGATGATAGAATTGCATTAATTGTAAGTTCATTAGTAAATTGGATAAAAGATGTGGAAATTTGGCAAACATTTTTTGAGAATAAAGGATATGATCTAGATGTAGCAATAAAAGATCCAACTGATATAACTAATTTTGATCCAAATCATTGGATTAATCAAGATTTAATATATTATAGAGATCATGGTAATCCTTTTTGGGCAGGTATTTATTCATGGGAAATACCTTTATTAAAAAATTCTATTTTATTAACTGAAGCTTGTTTAACTTGTAACACATATGATAAATTGTCATATTGTAATACTGCAATTAGAAAAGGTGCAATAGCTCATATAGGTGCTGTTGCAATGGGAGATTCAGATAGCTTTACTTATATGGATATTATGAGTCGGTTATTTTATGATGGTTTTTCAATTGGTAAATCGTTCAGTAACTCTTATGATTTTAAAAGTGGAGAATATGTGCATACTCTTTTAGGAGATCCTACCTTAGATCTTCATGTTCCTAATTTATTAAATGAACCATTAAAAAAGTGGTATAATTATGATTAGAAATAAAATGAAAATTAATATAAAATCATGGAAAATGTTATTTGTATTATTATTTATGTTATTTTTAATACCATTTACATTTGCAACTTTAAATATTGATTTAAATGTGAGATCTAATTTTATTTTAGATGATACTATAAAATTTAATTATTCGTTTTTATCAGATAAATCACAAACTATAACTTATTTTGTCAATGTTATTTGTCCTGAAATGCCTGTTTCTCCTTATGAGATGAAATCAATTGATCTTAACGAAAATGAATTTGAGATTGTGGAATATAATGGGGGTATAATAACTGAAGATATTAATTCACAGAAATGTAAGATTATTTTTAATGTTTTAGAACCTGATCAAATAATATTGGAAGAATTTTTTAGTATTTCTACACAGCCTAGCTTTTCTTTTAATTTAAAATTATGTAAAGATAAATCCTGTTCGGATAGATCTAAAATATTTTTATTAAATGATATGATTTACCTTGATTATACAAGTTCAATTTTAACTCCTGCAATTACTACAACTTTAATTTATCCTGATGGTAAAATAAAAAAAATAAGTTTTGCACATTCTATAGAAGCAGAGCAGATGGGAACATACACCATTGAAATAACAGCATCTAAAGAAGGATTTAAAAATATTAAGTTAGTTGAACAATTCGCAGTTATAGAAAAAGAGCCAGAGATAAGAGATGCTTCTGTATGTAATGGGAATGGAATTTGTGATTCTGGAGAAAACAGTCAGAACTGTCCACAGGATTGCGTAATTATTGCTATCCCTGATAAATATTTTGAAGAAGTAAGTATTTTTGAAAAATTAAAACAAAATTGGATTATCATAATTATTATTGTTGCAGTAATATTAATTTTAATAATTTATTTTATTATTAGAAAAAGAAAACATAAACTCGTTGAAAAAGTAGTTGCTATGAAAAAGAATAAAGAAAATATTGAAGTTAGTAATCATAAAGATGATGATTCTTCTGAAGGATACTTATAAATATGATTAATTATTTTTTCTATTTATGACATATTATAACTCAATATCATCTGGATATGATGGGTTGCATGGAGAGGAGCAAAGGAAGAAGTTAGAGTTAGTTAAGAGTTTACTGAAAGATAAGAAAATTGAGATTTCTAAGGAAACAAAATTATTAGATGTTGGTTGCGGGACTGGAATAAGTTCTGATTTTGACTGCGATGTAACTGGGATTGATCCTAGCGAAGATCTTATTAGGATTGCAAAAAAGAAATTTCCTGATAAGAAATTTATTGTTGGTAAGGCTGAAGAACTTCCTTTTTCTGATAAAGAATTTGATATTGTTATTAGTTTGACAGCTGTACAGAACTTTGATGACATTAAAAAAGGATTAAGTGAAATTAGAAGAGTTGTTAAAGATGACGGGATTGTAATTATTTCTATTTTGAAAAAATCAGATAAAGTAAGTCAATTTGAATGTGTTATTGAAATGTTTGAACAAGATGGTATGAAAATTGAAAATATTGAAGAAGAAAAAGATTATGTTTATTTTATTAAATGATATATTACCAACTTTGTACATAGATTTCGTCTACTTTTATGATATTTCCTTTTCCATCTGTTTGAATTTTTTGTATATAATTGCCGGGGTTAATTTTCCATCTCCCATCAAATTTGCCTGCTACGCATATTGTTTCAGCTATCGCAGGAGCAGATAATGAAAATGCTAAAGCTGTACCTAACAATAGTTTCTTTATCATATAGTAATTATGCCATCATAACCTTATAAAATTTGCTATTAGTAACTACTACTTCGTCACATGTCATTTTAGAAAGAAATTTAAACTATAAAGTCATAATGGTTAAAATGTTACGGTATCATCATTGCAGGGATTTGGAAGCTGTTGTTTGTGGAGAAGTTAAAGGTAATCCTGATTATTATGATAAAGATCTGAAATATGCATACGATTGGTTAGCTGAACAAGTTGGATTTGATTTAATCTTTTTAGCTGTAGGTAATACTTATGATGATCTTTTAATGACTGGATATGATCATAATTGGACAAGGATAATTGGTTCTAAGATTGTAGGAGAAAATCGAAATGGTTATATCCAGAAAAATATTTTAAGGAAAAAAGGAGAATATCTTAATGAAATTTTATTTTCTTATGAAAATATTGAAGGTGTATTTACAGATCATGATGCATGGCACATTACATTGGCAGGACCTGAACATATGACACCTTATTATGAAAGGTTACTTTTTAAGCCATCATATACAAAATCTAAATGGTTATGGTATGCAAAGAAAAATCCGCATTCTGTTCAACTTGTTGTTCCAAAATTAAATCTGGCCGAAGCTGATAGGATATGGTGTAGAAATAAAAAGACTAAAAAGTATCTTGAAGACCTGGGTTTCTCAAATGTCGAAGTACAACGAATTAAAGTTGTTGAGCGGTGAAATTAACTATCATATAAAATATTCTCCTAATTTCTTTGCATATACTATCGATGAAGTAAATGGATAACCTGGGAATCTTCCATTATTCCTAGACCCATTAGCCTGACATTCACCTATTGCAAACAAGTTTTCTATTCCTTTTACTCTTCCCAAATAATCTGTTTTAATTCCACCACTTGTATAATGTATGCAAGGAGTTATGATTGTTTTTTTATCTATTTCATTCTTTTCTGAATTTTTTTTATTCAGATTTAAGTCTTCATTTGAACTAATGAAATAAACATCACTTCCTTTCTGCCTACATTCATCTGCTTGTTTTATGAGTTGGTCAAATATTTCGTGATAGTTGTCGTTTTTTATCATTTCACGTTGTTTCTTTTTGAATACATAATTTCCATCTTTGTCCACAAATTCACCTGATTTAGCTTGTTTTCCTATCAAAATCTTTTTTCCGCCATTATATCCGAAAGGATGGATAAATTTGCAATGCGTGTTAATTATTTTTCCATTATTCTTTTTTACTAAATCAAATATATTGTAGCTGTTGTATTTTACGTTGTCTGTGTTTTCATATTTACCAGAATATCCGCCTGTTGCCAGAACTAAATATTTTGATTGTATCCTAAATATTTCATTGTTGTTTCTATTTTTTAAGTATATGTCAAACATGTTGTTATTATTTTTTTTAAAGTCAATTAGTTCTGTCCCTGTATTTATTTTTAAGTTCTTTTGCAGTTTTTTTAATATTTTAATTCCGCCTCTTTGCTTAACAGGAATTATTCCAAAACTTCGCTTTTCATATTCAATATTAATCTCGTCTAAAAATTTTGGGATAAGATTAGTTTGGGAATAAATAAATTCCATTTTTTCCCTGTCTTCACCCAATTGAGAAACACTTCTATCTACTAATTCTTCAAGGTTAGTTGCTAATCTAAAATGTCCATAGCTATATCTAGATGTATTCATAAGAGAGTTATTTTTATCTGTACATATGAAATATTTTAGATTTGTTTTTTCAAGTTCGTAAGCTAAAGAACTACCTGCAATACCTGAACCAATTATAACTAAACCGATACGGCCACGCTAAAGAAGAGCCTGTGCTTGATATTGATGTATTTGTTTTTTGTTTCATTTTATATTCCTCCGATTTAGTTATTAGATATCATATGTATTTCTAATATTTAAATCTTTGTATTAAATTGTTTAAATAATTATAAAATATATAGCACTGTCTGGCATAGCCATCCTCTCAACTTCAGTTAAGTTATAAAAATAAGTTGTTATACAATTTGTTAAACAACTTAACTTCAGGTCGTCTTGCTTATTCTGTGAAACTAACCACTCATGCAAATTTGACAGTGCCAGGTATTGAAATAATTATTATAAGAATTCTATCAAATCAAGATGATCATATTCTACTAGTGCATAACCTTCAGGTGTAGATTTAACAGATAATCCGATTTTTTTTAATTTATGTCTTAATGTTTTGATATATTGAGATACTTGTAATTTTTTAATTCCTTCAAATTCTTTAGAATTAATATGTGTATTAAAACCAACACTGTATAATGTTTCAAATATTACATTTTCAAATTTATTAATTTCTATAATTCCCTTAATTGTTTCAACTTTAATTTTATTGTTAATCTTAATTAAAATTATATCATCATATTGAATTGTATTCTCTGGTGTTTTTTTTAAATTATTAATGTTATCTGAAATTGTTAATGCATAACCCACTTTTAATTTTTTTTTAATATGTAAACCTATTTTTTTTAATTTAAAGTTCATACTCATTATACCTTGATGATAAGTATTTTTCGGATTTAATTCTCTTGGAGAAATAAAATTATTAAAACCAGCAGAGTATACTTTTTCAAAATAATCCGTTTGTTTTTTTGGTAAACTTAAAATTCCATAAGGTGTTGTAATAATGCCTTTATCATTATGTTTTTCAAATTTGATTTCATCATATGATAATTTGTTTTCTAAGCTCATATTTGATTATTATGGTATTGGTATTTATAATATTTTCTATATTTGGGTTAAGTCAAGTTAAGTTACAATGTGAGCTACTGCCATGCGTTATAAAAAAGTACACTTTGTGTATAAACCACCTTCTCAACCTCGGCTAAATGAAGTAACTTCCTTCGGAAGTTATAAACCAGCTCAGATCGACTCGCACAATTCTGTGAAACTATCTTCTTACGCAATATAGTCAGTAGCGCCATAACACACAATACTTGACTTAGCCCTATGTTTGGGAATATTTTAATGATAAAATTGTGTTAGTGTCAGGTATTTAATTATAACAATCTTTAAATAAGGTTATTTTTTTCTTTTATATATGACACAGATATTTAATCCTAGACAGGTAATATTGGTTTCATCACGTGCTGAAACAGATGTTATGGGGAAAATAGAAGTTAAAGATAATTTATTTACATTAAGCTGGCATATGCCTGTCAGTTTTGATCCGCCATTATATGCATTTTCTACTGGGAAATCAAGGTTTTCAACAGAATTAATTCAAAAAAGCAAGGTATTTGTTGTAAATTTTTTATCATCAGATCATGAAGATGCAGCAGTATTTTGCGGGTCGCATACTGGTAAACATATGGATAAATTTAAAGAATGTGATTTGGAAAAGAAAGAGGCTGATACAGTTGATTGTCCTGTAATTGAAGGGGCTTCTTACATTGAATGTTCAGTTGTAGATGAAATAGAGGCTGGAGACCATATAATAATAATTGGAAAAATTAATAAATCAGTAGATTTATCACTAAAAGATAGGTTATTTCAATTGCCTTCGAGAGGAGGATATCAATTCGGAGGATTATGATTATTTCAAATTGAAATCCTGTCGTTCGGGGTTTTATATTTATTATTAATAAAAAAGGTGATATACATGGATTATGAGAATTTGCAGAAAATAAACGATCTTGCTAAAACATTAATGTCTCAAGGTATTTGTTCTACTATGGATGAAGCATTAGATCAAGCTAAAACAATGATAGGCAAAGAGAAAGAATCATTAAAGGAGTTTGAAGAAATGAGTGAAGAAGAAAGTGAAAAGATGGCTAAAGCTGCTGCTAAAGTAGAAGGTACAGTAGAAAAACCTAAGGAAAATATTGAAGAAAAAAACGAGGTGTCAGAAATGTCAAATGAATCAGCAGTTGTAGGAAATCATGATGATGTTCATAGTAAAATGATGGATCAAATTCAAGCAGCTGTTCAAAATGTTGTCAATGAACAAACTCAAGAAATTTTAAAATTAAAAGATCAAGTTGTTAATTTATCACGATTGGTTGATAAACTTAGTAATTCTCAAGGACCAACTGTTAAGGAAATGACTGCTCAAGCTGAAGTTAAGCCTGAAGAATCTGGAGCGCAACCTGATTCTGGTATTAAAGAAATGAAATCAGAACCAAAACAAGAAGAAAAGAAAGGAGCTGATGCACATCCTAAGATAGGTGATATTGGTCCTGATGATGTTTCAATTGAAAAGTATTTCTATTTTGGAAATAAAAAATAATTTCTTTTCTTTTTAATTACCATAAAATATATATAATTTGAAGAATTCTTATTAAATATGGCTTACGAATCTCAAGGATCTATAGAAATTTATGAATCAAGATTATCTCTACCATATGAAGTTTTTCCTGCAATAATTAAACAAATTTCTGAAAAAGGACATAATGAAATAATGGAATGTATTGATTTTGCTAAGAAAAAAGATGAAAAGATAAGAAAACTTGAAAAAGAAATTTTTGTAACTGAAGATAAAAGTATTGGAGATCTTATTGAATTCTTTAAATCAGAATTATAATTTTCATTATATTTTTATACTATTAAATTATTCTTTTTTCTTATGAAGTATCCAAAAAGAGGTAAGAAAAGTCATAAAGGTGATAATGGAACTGTCCTTCTAATTGGCGGCAGCAAAGATTTTGTAGGAGCAGCCTTTTTAGCTGGAATGTCTGCATTTCGTACTGGTGTTGATTTAGTATTATGCGCTTGTCCTGAAAAAGTAGCATGGTCAATCAATTGTATGAGTCCTGATTTAATAACTAGAAAGTTGAAAGGAAGTTATCTAGAAACAAAGCATGTTGATAAAATTGATGATTTGGTTGCTAAGGCTGATGTAGTTTTGATTGGCAACGGAATTTCTATGAAATCTGCAGGTTTTGTTAAGAAATTAGTTAAGAAATTGAGTTTGATGGGTAAAAAGATGGTTATTGATGCAGATGCGATTAAAGCTATCAAATTGCAGGATGTGAAGAATGCTATCATTACACCTCATGAAAAGGAGTTTAAGATTTTGTTGAAGAATTCAAAATTGAATTCAAATAATTTTGTTAAAAAGTTGGGTTCAAATGTATTGTTGTTAAAAAGTTATGAAGATAAGATTTATGTTAATGAGAAGAAAGGATTAAAGGTTTATGTTAATAAGACAGGTAATGCTGGTATGAGTGTTGGCGGAACTGGAGATGTTTTAGCAGGAATTTGTGCTGGATTACTTGCTCAGACTGGTAATTTGAAAAAAAGTGCTAAGGATGGAGCTAAGTTGACTGGTAAGATTGGCGATGTTTTGTTTAGGATTTATAGATATGGTTATACTGCTTCTGATTTTATTGATGAAATTCCTGCCATGATGAGGTAATTTTTAAATATTTTCTACTTTAATAGAAAATAAAATTTTCTAAAAATTTTAATATAGAATTTTTAGCTTTCATCCTTACTTTCCAGCTTCTTCTTCTTATCTGGTTTATCCAAATAATTTTCTTTAGAAATTATACTTTTACCTAACTTGTTCTCTATATTCCTTCGAGTGGAACCAGCAACATCACCACCATCTTTTGCATCTTTCTCTAGGTTATCAAATTGTTTAGAATCTCTATCTCTTGTAAATCTTGTTGTAGTTGCTTCACTTAACATAGTTAAGATAATTTCGATATCATCCATATGATCACGAAGATTTTCTTGCTTTAATCCTTTGAATTGTTTATATTGGCTTGGAGTCATATCAAAAGTTGCTTTAGATATTTCTGCAGTTAGAATTGAAAATTCTTTTGGATTCTTAACTCCTCTTTTATCCCACTCGTTTGTCAATTCATCTCTTACAGCAATTCCTCTTACTCTTTTTTCAATCCATTCTTCTGAATAACCTTTTTGTTTGTACATTTCCTTCATTCTTTTTTGAGCTAGTTCTGGATCTGCTATTTCTCTAACTCTATCATATCCTACTTGTGCTAGCCATATTTTAAATGGTTCTGCTTTTTTTGAAGGAATAGATTGAACTAATCTAAAACCTCCTTTTGTAGATACACAATTAATTTTTTGTTTACCACCTTTAGTTTCTATTGAAAGGGGGGTGGCAATTTGCCTCCACCCTTCTGCAAAACTTTCATCACGCCTAATCATATCTTTTAAATAACCTTTAGGATTTTTAGAAATAGTCAAAGCTTCAACTAAATCTATAGCTACAAACCACCATTCATCATTAAACCAAGTTCTCCTTATTTTCTTATTTTGGAATACTACCAAAGTTTTATCTTTTTCCATTTTAATTAACAAAATAACTTTATACTATATAAATCTCACACACAAATGTCCAGTGTCCAGTGGTCGTCTATAAATATTTTAAAAAACTATATAGTATTTATAGAGCAGTACTTTTATTTAAGTTGAATTTGTCTTAATTAAGTTATTAATCATTACAATTAATTTGCTATAATTTTTTAAACATTTTAATGAAGTAGTTTCATTTGATGTATGAAATTTTTTTCTTGGTATTCTTACTGATATCCCATTTAGTTTTGTATGTATTATTATCTGATATAGTTCGCTAAAACTATTATCAATATTAGATTTAAATGGAATCATATTTTCTTTTGCAATCTGGGTTATTTTTTTATATAATTCTTGATTGTTATCATAACCTAATTCTTTAGAATTAATCATAATATATCCTTTTTCAAATTCTTTATCACTAATTTCAGTTGATGTATCCAGTACAATTAATTCTTTTTTTGGTAAATTTAATTTCTTTACAATTCTTTCAATATTTTTATAACTTTCACCAATTTCTTCATTATTTGATAATAAAATGGTTCCTTGAAAATTTTCTTTATTACATATGTCATATAATACAGCAATAGAGATAATATTGTCTAATTGTCCAATAATTTTATTATCTTTAACTTTTAATGTATTATTTAGTGTTAGAAATGGATGTTTTGAATCTATTGTGAATTTAATAGATTGATCTATTACATCTATTTTTGAATCAATTATTTTATATATTTTATCTTTAAATGAATAAGTTCCTTTTTTAAACCAGTTAATTATTTCATTAAAATAGTTTTTTCCTTTTTTATCTAGTTTTTTTAATTTTTTCTTTAAATAAAGTGATGAGTATTCATAATGGTCATTTGTTTTAATTAAACCAATTCTGTCTAAATGAGCACAAAAACACTGTTTATTTGGATTTGTTTTAGATTGAAGAATTATTATATTATCTTGATTTTTTACATTATAACCTAATTCTGTGAACTTATTTGTAATGTAATCTTCAAATTCTTTTGTTTTTGATGTAATGCTTGGTATTTTAAGACCTTCTTTAATAAAGTTTAATATTTCTTCCATTTATCAAAGAATGGATGATTAATATATTAATTTAACCGATACTTTTAAAAAAGCACCAATTACATATGAGATCATGAAACATAAATGTCAATATTTTAAAAGATGTGGTGGATGTAGTTTACAGCACATATCTTATAAAGATCAACTTGAAAATAAGAAAAATAATTTAGCTAGTAAGATTAAAGTCGATCCTGGTATAATTGATGTGTTTTCTGATGAGATGTATTTTTATCGTAACAGAATGGATCTTGTGTTTCATCCAAATGGTGTTGGATTTCGTGAGAAAGGTAAATGGTGGAAAATTGTTGATGTTGAGTCATGTGTTATATCTAATGTCGCATTAAATACACAATTAGATGAAATTAGACATTTTTTTACTAATCCGGATAGTTTTGATTTAAAAAAGCAAACAGGAACGTTTAGATATGCTGTAATTAGAACTCCAAGGTTTTCAACAAGTATTTCATTTGTTTTAAATTCTGAATCAAGTAAGATAAATGAAGCTGTTGAAAAGATAAAAGAGTTTGCAATGATATCAACTGCTGAAAATATTATTGTTACATATGTCCCGCCAAACACGGATATGAGCATTTCATCTGATTTCTTTGTTGTAAAAGGGAAGGATGTATTGATGGAGAAGTTTTTAGGGAATGAATTTGTGTTCTCTGTTCAGGGATTTTTTCAAAATAATTCTGTTATGGCTGAGAAGATGCAGGAATATGTTAAAAATCTATTTGATGATTATGAAACTAGTGATGGAATATTGCTTGATTTGTATGCAGGAGTTGGTACATTTGGAATTGTTAATGCTGAATTTTTTAAGAAAGTTTTTATTGTTGAATCTGTAAAAGAATGTATAGATGCTGCGAATGAAAATATTAAACTGAATAAGGTTATGGATTGTAATGCTATGGTAATGGATGCAAAACAGATTAATAAATTGGATAAAGAGTTAGGAATTACTGGTGGGAGTGGTAAGTTGTATGCCGTAGTAGATCCTCCTAGAAGCGGGATGCATCCTAAAACAATACAATATTTGAATGCGTTTAATCCTGAAATGGTTGTATATATTTCATGTAATGTAGATCAATTAGGTAAAGATTTGCCTAAATTTTCTGAGTATAGGGTTAATAAAGTTGCATTATTTGATCTGTTTCCGCAAACTAATCATTCAGAAGCTATTGTTGAATTGGTAAAGATAAATTAAGTGCCGTTACTTTTGTATAATCTTTTTTTTCTATCATACACAATTTCATTAGATTTTTTTAAATTTTTAAAATGGTCATCAATTGATTTAATTTTTGTTGAACCATTTGACATTAGAATTTCTTTTTTAATATCCTCTAACCTAAAATATTCGTGGTTTTTAATATATTCTGCAGTTGTTGTCGTAATACCACTATGAATGTGAGGCATGCAAAATGCTTTTTATTAAGTGTTTATAAATATTATGGTTTTAAAAGCTAATCTTTTCTTGGTTTAGCATACAAACAAAATAAACAATAACCTTTTTATACTCTATAAATTCTTATTTTATACATGCAATATAAACAATTTACACTTGATAAATTCCAGGAAGATGCAATCCATTCAATTGAAAAACATAATTCTGTGGTTGTATCTGCTGCAACAGGTACAGGTAAAACATTAATTGCAGATTATGTTATTGATAAATTCATTAAAGAAGGGAAAAGAGTAATATATACTGCGCCAATTAAGGCTTTGAGTAATCAAAAGTTTAGAGATTTTAAAAAAGAATATGGTGATAAAATAGGATTGATGACAGGAGATGTTGTAATTAATCCAGATGCACAAATAATTATTATGACCACAGAGATTTATAGAAATATGTTATTAGCGTTTGATTCTCTTATAGATCAATTAAGTTATGTTATATTTGATGAAATTCATTTTATGACAGATATAGAGAGAGGGACGGTATGGGAAGAAAGTATTATTTTTAGTCCGCCGCATATTAGATTTTTATGTTTATCTGCAACTATTCCAAATGCAAAAGAGTTTGCAGAATGGATTTCTACAATTAATGAACATACTGTTGATGTTGTTGAATATAATACCAGAGCTGTTCCGCTTGACCATTATTTATATGATGTTGAATTTGGTATTACTAGAGCTAAAGAATTAAGAAAACATATTATTGCTGAAGAAGAAGCAGAACGATTTTATGGCGGAAAAAGAAGGGGAAAGAAAAGACGGTTTAAAAAGAAAAAATGGTCATGGCCAAATCATCTTGATTTAATTGAAGATTTACAAAGTGAAGATAATTTACCTTGCATTTTCTTTGTTTTCTCTCGTAAGGCATGTGAGGAGAAGGGAAAAGAATGTTTTCATAATTTTAATTTTACAACTCCGCAAGAAAGAGTAAAAATTATTAGCATATATAATAAATTGATAACTCCTGTTGCAAGGACAATGCGAAGTACACAAATAATTAGGCAGGCTATTGCTAACGGAGTAGGAATTCATCATGCAGGTGTTCTGCCAATATTAAAAGAGATTGTTGAAACTTTGTTTAACTTAGGTTTAATAAAAGTTCTATACGCAACTGAAACATTTGCAGTTGGAATTAACATGCCTGCCAGATCTGTTGCATTTAACACTTTAGATAAATATGATGGAATAAGTTTTAGAAATCTTTATTCAAAAGAATATTTTCAAATGGCGGGTAGGGCAGGAAGAAGGGGAATAGATGAAAAAGGTTTTGTATATGCAATGTTTGACAGGAATATTGGTAACATAGATAATATTATTAAAGTAACAACTAAAGATATTGAACCTATCATAAGTCAATTTAGATTAACATATAATACTGTTTTAAATTTGGTTGCACATTATGATGATAAGCAGATTGAGATTATATTAAAGAAAAATTTTGGTTATTTTGTTGCAAAGAGAGAGACAGCTAAACAAATTAGGATTATGGGCAGTTTTAATGCTAAAGTAAGGTTGTTAAAAAAATTAAATTATATTGATAAAGAAGGTCATTTAACTCATAAAGGGCAATTTGCAACTAAAATATATGCTTATGAACTTGTTGTAACTGAATTAATGTTTGCTAAAATGTTTAACAAGTTAAGTGAGAATCAAATTAATCTTGTAATGGCTGGGGTTGTTTATGAGCCAAGACGTGGTGATAGGTTTAAAATGACAAAAAGTGTTGGATTTAGTTTGCCAGAAGATAATAGGATTATTGTTAAAGAAATTAAGGTAGACAAAATGCAAAGGTTGTTTAAATTAGTTAATAATTGGTGTAAGGGCGAAGAATTTAAAAATATTTTACAATATTCTAATTTGGCTGAAGGTGATATTATTAGATTGTTCCGGCGGATAATTGATCAGTTACGGCAGTTGAAAAGGGCAACTGAAGATAATGAATTGCGTGATAAGATTTCTAGGTGTATTGGTAAGTTAGATCGAGATATTGTTAAGGTTGAGTTCTAGAAATAGATTATAAAATAGATTTAGAATTAGAAATGATTTTCAATATAAGTATCAATACTTTTTTCAAATCTATCAATTTCTATTGTTGCTTTTTGCCCAACATGATATACTGTACTTTCAACTTTTTTAACAATAGGATGGTCGATTTGTGTAAATGCGAATACATACATTGGTATTAGAACTGCTCCAATAATATACATTGGTTTTTTTCCGATTTCTGCTAGTTTCATTTTGTTAGATAAGTTTTTTAATTAAAGTTGTTTTTTTCTATAATTAATATCTTTTTTAATTTCATTGAACCAGTTTAATATTTGATTTGCCCTTTTACCTTCAATCATTTCTACTGATTCATATAATCTGTCATTATTTGTTAAATCTTTTTTTGTAACTAAGAATTGATTGAAATTTTTTGATGTTCTCATATAAGATTTGTTGTTATTGTAAATTGTTTGATTTAATAATTTACCCTTTTTACTTAATTCAAATTTAGTTATGATATTAACTTTATTTCCTCTAGTTGTTGTTTCTATTCCTTTATATTTAACTCCTTCGTATCTGTTATATTCTTCTGAAATCTTACTGAAGAAATAATTGTTATGTTTTGGATATATTGAAAAATTTTGTTTTATTATTACATCGATTTCATTACAGCTGCATTTTGCACTAATATCTTGTTTTTCTACTCTGAAATTATATGTTATCTTGAAAACGTCTTTGTTAAGGTTAGAACATGTAATTATTGTGTTTGTACCTGATTGTTCAATTATTGGATTTGCGTAAGCAGCTGCCCCGGATAGTATTAAAGGTGTTAATAATGCTATTGTTTTTTTCATTGTAAATGTCCGTTTAATATTTGAGTTTCTTTAATGAATTTTTCAATTTCAAATTCGTTTAATGGTTCGTTTGTTAATAATTCATTTAATTTAAATGCACCGACGTTTTTTCCATTTTTTTCAAAATAATCTCTAATTACTTTCCATTTATCATTCCAATGTACAACACCATTACTAAATTTAATAATTCTATTTTTACCTTTCATACCAATAACGTGGCCTATTGATCCCTCTGGGAAATTATTGGATCTATCAGAAAAATAATTACTATCCCATAAACAACATTGGCCATTACTATTTAAATTATTAATACCTTTCTTTACTTTTATAGTATCAGATATAGTTATAATAGCTTTTTTTGAAAAATTTGCAGATAATAAATATTCTCTAATTGATTTCTCATCAAATCCTAGTTTTATTTCTTCTGGAATTACAATGTTTTGATCTTTATAAGTTTTCAATGTTTCGTTAAGATCAACCAATTGTTTGTAAACAATATCATAATTTTCATGTGAATTAACATTCTCTGCAAATAATGATAAATCATTGAAAATAAGTTCTTGTTTTACTTTACCAGAATATTCACTTTCAGGATATAGTTCTAAGAACCTTTTACTTGTTC
>JBHPGL010000021.1:0-17812 GCA_042570655.1 Nanobdellota archaeon
GGGATATTGTTCATAATATTTGCTGTATGTTTTTATTTTTATTATAAAACATTGAATTCTAATTTATTTAGTTATTTATTAATACATATTGCTATGGTTTTACATATGTTGGGCAGATTTGGATTTTATGCTATGAAGGTTTTTGGTATAAATTATGATTATATTGTTCATGTTTTAGCCGGAATAAGTTTAGGATTGTTTGTTTATTTTGCTTTAGTTAATAGAATTAAGAAAGTTCATTTTTTGTGGTTTTTAATTATAGTATTTTTAATTAGTTCTGGGATTGGTTTATTAGGAGAGTTTGTAGAGTTTGGCGGAACTTTATGGTGGGAGCATGGACAGGGATTGTTAGCATTAGATGCAGAAGCAGGACCGTATGACCATGTTAGCAATGATTATTGGGATACTATGTCTGATATGGTTGCTAATTCTGTTGGAATTATTTTTGGGATTATTGTTGCTGTATTGTTGAGAAAGTATTATTTTAGGGAAAAATAATACATATTTATATTGGAATTAATACTTTTTTAGTTAAGTTTCTTCTGGATTTTATTTGATTAAGTTGATATTCATCTGCATTGTTTTCTAACAATTGATTTGGATAATGTGCATCATTACTTGTTGTTTGAAAAAGGTTGTATTTATTTGCTATCTGTGAAAAGTATTGATTCTCATCTTCATTATGTTTTCTTGTTCTTGTTTCAATTCCATCTATAAAATTGTTATCTAACATATATTCAAATAATTCTTTTCCTTCACCCATGTTAATCTTTTGTCCTGGATGTGCTAGTACCTTTACTCCATCAACATTTTTAAGTATTTCTTCAATGTTTAATGGAACCAAATCCACAAAAGCAGGACGGTTTCTAATTAAATATTTTTTAATTAATTCTTCGTTTGAATTAATGTTGTTTTCTTTTAGGAGATTTTGATTTTTAGGATGGTCATAGAAAAATCTTGACATTTGTCCTTTTGAAACTGTTCCTGTATAATCGTCCAAGATGTTATCATTAATTGTAAATCCTAGATTAGTCATTTTTTCAATAATTAAATGTGCTCTATCTCTTCTTTGTTTTTTAACTTCTTTAAAAATATTAATTGCTTCTGACTGAAATTCAGGATAGTAAATAAGTAAATGATGTTTAGAATTGTAGATGTAGGTTGTAAATTCAACTCCTGGAATTGTTTCAATACCATGTTTTGTTAATTCGCTGATGTAGGGTTTGTTACCTTCTAATGTATCATGGTCTGTTATTGCTACAAAATCAAGTTTAGAATTAATAATATCTTCTATTGTAATTTCTCCATCTGAATATGGTGTGTGTAAATGTATTTGTCCTTTCATATAAATCACCTGTTATATTATTAATAAGTCAGGCAATAAATATATTCTTTTTGTGTATAGAATATATTTTAGTATATTCTAATATATTTATATATTGGCAAAAAATTTATATACTTGTAGTGTTTCTTTATTATTATGGAATGAAAATTAAAAATTTTCAACCATTTTTAATAAATTAAAAATGAAAAGAAAAATAATAAAACAAGGGGCGTCAACATTGACGATAAGTTTGCCAAGTGCGTGGACAAAACAATATGATTTATCTCCTGGTGTAGAGATAGAAGTTGAACAAAAAGGTAAGGATTTAATTGTTTCTACTGAAAAGACATTTCATAGTCAGAAGTCAGAATTGAAATTAGAAGGGGATGAAATGTATTTAAACTGGACCTATCTTAATTCAGTATATATTCGTGGTGATGAGGAGATTAAGGTTATATTTGATAATGATAAAATTAAAGATATGGCTGAAACATGTCCTGGAGATTATCTTGGATTTGCTGTTGTTGAACAAGGAACTAATTATTTTGTTATTAAAGAGTTGACCGAAACTAAAGATGTTGAACTTGAAAGTATTGTTCGAAGAATATTTATTTTGATTAAGTTAATGGCAGAAGATTCGTTAATATTTATGAAAAAAGATGATATTAAATCTTTAAATGAATTGAAACGTAGAGATAGAACAATTAATTCTTTTGTTGCATTTTGTTTACGTACATTAAATAAAAAAGGGTATCAGGATTTTCAAAAATCTATGTTATATTCAAATATAATTATATTATTAGAACAGTTAGCTGATGAATTCCATAGATTGTGCAGGAAGATTAAAGATCCGTTGAAAAAGGATCAAATTAATATGTTTGAAAAAGTTGTTATAATGGTAGGAGAGTTTTATGAAGCATTTTATAGTTATGATAAGAAGAAGATTAAGAAAATTTGGAAACAAAGGAATGAGTTAAGAGAGAAGATAACAAAGATGATGAAGAAGACTTGTACAATTAATGAAGCTCAATTTTATTATCGTGTTCAGAAGATTGCAGAGAGTATTGTTGATATTATTAAGGTGCAGATTGGGTTGAAGGTTTAAGGAATTCTAGGGAAAATTATTTAAAGAAGTGATTTTAGATAGGTTTATGCGGACCTGTAGCATAGTCTGGATATCTATGGACTAGAGAATGCGTCTGCCTCCTACTCATTTGAGAAGATAGCAGAAGACCGGGGGTTCGAATAGTTAATGAGATTTCATAACTTCGAAAGTCCCCTCAGGTCCGTTTTCTTTTTTTCGTAACTATATTAGCGCGCTCCGTGATTCATATTTAATAGGTGTGATTACGACCGATATGAAAAACTTCGTTTTTCAATTGTTCCTAATACTTTGTGTCGGAACAAGTCTTCATTCCTAGCTATTAATTTCGAGTACTTCGCATGGCGTTAACACTAGAATTATTTTTTCCTTTTCTTCTTATAATTTTTAATCACATCAGAATAAATCTTTTCCCATCTTGTAACAATACACTGTAAATCATAGTTCCTTGACATTTCTAATGCTGTCTTACTAAGTTTGTTCAATAGGGTTTTGTTCTTAATTAATTTTTCAATATAGAATGCCATCTTTTTATAATCGCCAACAGGAGCAATATATCCATTTTTACCTTGTTTAACTACATAAGGACATGCTAACTTATCAACTGCAACAACTGGAATTCCGCATGACATTGCTTCCAACATAACAAGTCCTTCTGTTTCAATTGTAGATGCTGTTACAAATAAATGTGCAGCTGAATAATGGTTTGGCAGCGAAGTATTTTTAATCTGACCTTTAAACTTAATATTTTTTGTAAGTTTTAAATCTTTTACAAGTTGTTTCATCTCATTTATTTGTGGACCGTTCCCAATTATATCAAATTTGACAGATGGATGTTTTTTTATTACTTCTGCAACTGCTTTTATTGTAACATCAATGTTTTTTTCAAACGCAATCCTGCCAACATGAATTATTTTAAAATTCTTTGATTTCTTGACTTTCTTTTTCTTGAATACAGTTCTATCTATACCGTTTGAAATTGGAATGACTTTTGTTTTTGCACCATGATAAAGCATAATATTTTTCATTGCCTGTGAAGGTGTTGAACATAAATCTGATTGATTATATACATGTAAGAAATAACTCCACATTAATTTTGTATATTGTCTTGCTGAAACAGATTTAATTTTTGTTTTAATATTTCGCGGTTTTAATGATCTATATGTTTCTCGTTTTCCAAGAGCTTTTAATTTTAATCCAAGAGACATGAATTTTCTAAGTTGTCTTTTAATTGATTTTCTAACTTTAATTTTTTCTGCACGTTTTAAGATTTTGTTCATTCTAAGTGCTACTAGAGATTTATAGAATGAAATTAAATAACAACCATATATTGAAGTAAATGTGATTTGTGCAGACAATATATTTTTAAACAATAAATCAATTTTTGAAAAGCCTTTAACTGATTTTAATGAAATATGTTTTACAAAATCTGGATAAATTGAATGTTCTGTATATATAATAGGAATGTTTAATGCTTTTGATATTATCATTGCTTGACTTCCCATTCCAAACGGTGTCATTGCATGTAATACGTCTGGACGGAATTTTCTTGCTTTTAACAACAATCTAATAGATGAAGGTGTTGCCATTCTATGTTCCTTATATGTTGGCATTACAACGCCTCTTGAATAATCAACTGTAACTCCTTTTGGTGGTTCTGCTTTTTTTGGATAGTTAACAGTAAAGACTTTTACTTCATGACCTCGTGCAACTAAGTTTTTTGTAAGATTATCAATAGAAACTGTAACTCCTGAAATCATTGGTTTATAAACATCGCTAAATATTGCAATTTTCATAATAATTTCCTCATTTTAATTAATGATTCATGAAATCCCCAATGATGATAAATGTTTAATGCAGGATTCTGTTTTAGTACTTGGAGTTCTATTACTTTACATTTTTGGTTTTTGAACCATTTTATAAGTTCTTTATATAATATTGAAGCTATTCCTTTATTCCTAAATTCTTTTTTAACTGCTAAATCTTCTATTAAACCGATTTTGATAAATTTGAATAATAATAATTTTTGTTTTTTATTGACAGAACCATAAATATATCCTTTTAATATATTATCTTCTTCTGCAACTAATAACAAAGAGTTTCTTTTTCTCATATCTTTTAATAAAATTTCTTTCAAATTTTTATTAACTGGCCGGTTTTTTTGACGCATAAATTTAAATTCTTTAGGAGCGTAAGAATTCACAGTTACATCAAAATCTTTTGCAAGAATACAAATCTGATTTAAATCTTTGATTTTAGCTTTTCGAATTATCATTTTATGAAGTAAGTTTTTTTAGAGTCTGCATTATTTTCTTACCATCTGCTTTACCTTTTAATTTGCCCATGGCTTTACCAATTAATGCATTAAATGGTAAGTTAGGATTTTCTTTAATAATTTCTTTTAATTCTTTTTCTAAATCTTTATCTGACATTAAGGAATATTTGTCAAGATTAAAATCATGTCCTTGAGAAATGTCAACTAAAATGTTCATAACTGAATCTTTTGCAATCTTACCCTTATCTAATGATTCAAAGATTTGTTTTAACTGATCATTTTCAATTAAGTCTGGATCTGTATCTTTATAGTTTCTTGTTAGTTCTGGTTTAAACGAAACTAAAGTTTCTGCAATAAAAGTTGGTTTTATATTTTTTAATTCTGAAATTTCTGTGAATAGGTCAGATAATTCTGATTTTGCTATCTTTTTTGCTAAATCTTTTGAGAGTCCAAGTTTTTCAAAATGTTCGATTTTATCTTCAATTAATTCAGGTGTTTCAATGTTTTTCAAATTAATTTTAATTAAACTTACATCTGTTTCAGGGTACATTCTTGCAGCTCCTGGCATAGGTCTTAAGAATTTTGTTGAAAAGTCAGGCATTGCATTTCTAACTTCTTCTTTAATTTCTTTTTTTTGTTTAATTAATTTTAATTGTCTTTCAACTTCGTTTTCAATTACTTTTGGAATATTTTTATAATCTTGAAATCCTTTTACTTCTGTCCTTGCACCACCTTTAACAGAAATGTTAACATCCTGTCTAATTGTTCCAATACCTCTTTTCATGCCTGGAACAGATCTTAGAATTAATCCTATCTTTTCTGCTGTTTCTTTAAAGTGTTCTGGATCTTTTATATCGGGACCTGTTGCAATTTCTAACAAAGGAATACCTAACCTTGACAGATTATACTTAACTGTTGTTTTTGTTTTTTCTAAAGGTTGAGCAGCTTCTTCTTCTAAAAAGATACCATGAATTGAAACTTTACCTTTACTTGTTTCAACATAACCGTCATGACCAATTAAAGCTGTTCTTTGGAATCCTGAAACATTACTTCCGTTGATTACTGTTTTTCTCATGAATTGAACTGTTTCAACTATTTTGGTGTTGAGTAATTTTGATACTTGTAATGCAATATTTAATGCATCTTGATTTACTTCATGAGGTGGTTCGCTATCTGTCTCCACCAAACAATTTGAATCTTTATAACAATTGTACAAAAAGGTTTTTCCTTGTTCTTGTTCATATTTAGCTGCTTCATCAATTTTACCTTGTTCACCTTCTGCAGCTCTTAGTTGTCGTTCTATTATAAAATCAGGAGGTGTTGATTTATCTTTAATTAAAGTTGGACAATTACAGAATAGTTTTTTACCTTCAAGTTGTACATGAATCTCAATTCCTGCCATAAACCCCAATTTTTTATAATCCAATCCCATCAGTACACACCATCTTTAAATATTCAATCTTATTATTGTTAAAAAAATATTTTTTAGATTTATTTACTAAATCTATTACTTGCTTAGAGTTATATAATCCTACTTTATATAATTTTTGTTTATTTCTACTCCTTTGTAATCCAAAGGTAGGATTATAACCCAGTTTTTTTATAACAATAAAACAATCGATTGCTAAAGCCATATCCCTAACTGCAAATTCAAATCGCGGTAATTTCTTTTTTTTATTTCTAGTATATTGATAAGACAAACACCCATCAGATTGAATAAATGCAGGGATTATCTTTAAATAATCTTTAATTAAATAGTTATTAAGAATCATTGGTTTAAGGGAACCACTTTTATATCCTGGAGGAATATCATACTTTAAACATAATAATTGTCTCAAAGGACTGGATGAGATTATTAATCTATCTTCTCCTCGTTTTCCTTTAGGAAATTTTTTAACATTATCTCCAAGCCGAAATTTTTTAAGAAATAATGAATAGATTTTTTTTAAACTATCTATATCGTTTTTTTGATTAATTTCAATATGAGTACTTGCCAACTCTAAATGTCCTTCTGTTCTCAACCAAATTAATAATGATACAATTTCAGTTTCAAAGAAATTAATGGGTATTATAATTTTTCCATGCTTCCTTGTTTTACTAAATAATTCTTTACCTTTAATAATATTCCATATATTAATTGATAAGATTTGACAAATTTTTAAAATAACAATTAAGGGTATTACTTTTGTATTTAACCATTCACCTTTATGGTAACCACATAGCCCACAAAATTTATATAATGGTAATTGAATTGATTTTAATGCTTTTAGTAGAAAATATTTTAATTTTTCATCCAAATGGAGATAACAAGAAGTGAAATTAACTTTAATATAAAATATTCTTCCACTCGGTTGACTTCTTTTTAATTTTGTTCCATGTAAACAAAACCAAAGATATTGATAAGATGCTGGAATTTCTCGATATTTTATATTAATATTACATGCTGCTTCTAAAATCCAAATGGGAATTTCTTTTTGATGATTAATGAAATCCGTTATTAAAGTTAAATCAACATCATATTCTTCCATAAGATCTTTTTTTAATGCATATGATAAAGCTTTAGAAACTTTGTCAGAAAATTGGATATAATATGGACTATATAACATTGTTAATTTTTGAATATTATTTCTTATTTTCATTTTTAGTCTTCATTCACATAATTATTGGACTGAAAATGAAATTTATTAAGAAATACCCATTTAAATATCTCACGACTAAATGTCCAGTGTCCAGTGCAAATTTAGACGATAAAAATATATATTTTTTAGATTACTATATAATTATTCTATTCAAAAATATAAATCTTTTTAAACCTAAATAAAATCTTATTTTATTATGCCAATAGAAATACCTGATTATGAGATTAGAGATAGAGAAAGTTTAATTAAATATTCTAAATTTGAAAAGTTGATTAAAGATCTTGAACCTTATGGAATAAATGATTGTCTTAATTGTTGGGATAATATTGGATTTGGAAGAAATTTCATGTACCGAAAATGGATGCACATAAAAAAACCAAAAGACTTTCAACTCTCAGATTTTGCTAATTCATTAATGCTAAATTTAAGGAGTTATATTATTGGTGATTATGGAAATGAACTTTATCTTGGAAATGATCGTTGTGATCAAAATAAATTTCTTTTAAAAATATTTCAATGTGGAACTGGGTATGCTTTTGAAGATGGTCATGATTATAGAATGAAATTGAGAAGAGAAAATATGTTGAGATTTATAGAAAAGTTTTGCACAAATCTTCCTAAATTAGGTTATAGCACTAACATGTTTGAAGGTGAAATCATAATAAATCTTAATTCTAATAAATATGATTTTGAGATTGTAATGGATAATACTATTATGCCTATTGATTGCAGGTTTCCTGATATGAAAAATAATATAGAAAGAGTTGAAAAGTATGAAGACGGATTAGATAAAGTAATTAAATATCGTGGAACAATAGTATATATTAAAAAGCATGAAAAAGTTAATGTTTAAATTAATCATTTCTTAGTAAACCAACAAACTTATAAATAACCTGTTATCACAAATTGAGTAATATGACTAAATTAGAGAAAAAACATCCATGCGCAGAATGCGGAGCAAAGTGCTGTAAAGACGTTACAATCGAATTAGATGAACCTGATTGTAAAAGAGATTTTGATGATCTTAAATGGATGTTATTTCATGAGAATATAACAATCTATATTGATAACGACGACGATTTAGTTATTGAATTTAAAACTCCATGCAAAATGCTGGATGAAAATAATATGTGCAAGGCATATGATAAAAGACCTGCAATGTGTTCTGGTCATGGAACTGATGAATGTGTAATTTATGGCGACGGTGAGATTGCTAAAAGAGTTTTTAGAACTGCAGAAGATATCGACGAGTATTATAAAGAATTCTTAGCTAAGAAGAGAAAAAAAGCTTCTGTTAAAAAGAAAAGGTTGGCTAAAAAGAAATAATTATCTAATTCTAAACATTAATTTGGTTAAATAATAAAGATCTAATAAAAGCATTATTTTTGACTGTTTGGTAATGATTTTTAAGTTATAGTTCTCGTCGAGAAAGTGTTATTTCTGGATAGGAGTTACTGCTAGTGCCTAACTACTCTCACTTTTGGCAGTGAAATTATGGATAATTTGGTGAAAATAGATAGGGATAAAATATAGGGGATTTGATAATAGTTAATTTATAGAGGAGATTTAGATATTATGATTAAATTTTACACTTAATAAAGCAAATTTATGTGTAAAATAGCTGATTTTATGTGTAATAGCCTCTCACTTTTCTATAAGGCATTAGGTTTAAGTATATGTTATATAGGAGGTAATCTCATTTGTAGTCTAAATTAAGTTAAATTAGGTTATATTAGGTTGTTTAATACACTTTATTTTCTAGGAAGTATATTATATGTTGATACAAGTAAATAATGAATATTCGAGGAGAAATAAGCTATATTGGAGGTTGATTTGGAGATCATTCAGAGATTATGTATAGATTATATCCCCTATAAAGAATGAAATATTAAAGAATATATACAGATTAATATGCTGAAAACCTCACTTTTTATGAGGGAAATAGGGTTTTTCACCGTCGATAACTAATATTTTCTTTCTTATGTGAGGAAGGATTTAAAAGATTATTTTTTAGATATTTCTGATCGATTATCACATATAAACCCCATATAAAGCATGTTTAATTTCGATCTTATAAAGGCAATATATGGTGTTAGACTCACTTTTTACGTGTAATTTTAATAAATTTTTCATAACACATTGCAAAAAAGCTTTTCTTACTTTATCTCTTACTTTTGGAATATCTCACTATTCGGGGCAATCTATATAGGCTTGCCTATATAGCTAAAATAACTGTTTTGATATATCTCACTTTTTATGTGTTTATCGACGAGATTAAGGGATTTTACTTGAATCTTATGTGATTTTACCTTAAAATTAAGGGTTTTTACTCATTTTTAATAGGATTTTATGTGTGAGGCATACTACTCACTTCTGGATATCTCTCACTTTTTCTGCGTAAAAGTGAGGTATTTCTACTATTTTCATGTAAAATGCTGTTTGAATGGGGATTTTTACTCATTTTTTATGAATTTATCAAAAAAACAGGGAAAATAAGCGATTTTAGAGGTTTTTTGATGATTTAAGGAAATGTATGGCTAAATTGGGTAAAATCGTTAAAAATGACTCATTTTTGGGTATTTTGGGGTGTTTTTGGTTAGGATTAACCCTCGTTTTTTATGTGCAGAATGAGGATTTTCAGTATTTTTTAAGATTTTTATTGAAAATTTAAGGTTTATACTCATTTTTTACATGAATTTGACTTGTCCCGTGTTTATTTTTGAGTTGTCCTTTCTAACCAAAAACTATTTAAGTACTCTCACTTTTCCTTCAAAAAGAGGTGGTTTTATGTTTAACTTGGGGAAATTCTTTCGACGTGAACCTGCTTGGTACAGGGTCGATATCTATGTACGAAATGCTTTTGAAAGAGTTAAGGCTGATGTACATCATTTGTCGTCGTGGGTTAGGTATCTAAAACATAAGGATGATGAGAATGAAAACTCACATTTTCACTTAAATAGGGAGTTAGGAGAACATAAGGTAATGATTTCCTATATGAATGCTCAAATTCAACAGATGAAATTGGAATTTGATATGCTAAAAAAGGACAAGTCCGGGACATCTCAAGGACAAGTCAGGACAAGTCAAAGGACATTTACAGGACAAGTAGAGGACAAGTCAGGACAAGTCCCTGAACCGCAAAATGTTGTTCAAAATAGTGAATTAACAGGTGCTCAAGAAGAAGTTTTAGAATTATTATATCATTCTGATAGGCCTTTAGGGTATAAAGAGATTGCTAAGAGATTACAGAAAGCTCCGAAGAGCATTAGGAATATTATATACGAGATTAGAGAAATTGGATTAAATATTAAAGATAAACCAATAGGAATTAGACAGAAAGGATTCTATTTAGATGAGAAAACTAAGATAACAATTTCTGGTAGATAAATTATGTGATGTCCGTCCTTTAGGACATGTCCTTTTGTCCTTTACGGACAGGACATTTGGGACAAAAACAAAGGACATTACGGGACAAGTCAGGACATTTAGGACATGTCCTTAGGGTAAAAAAGGACATTTGAAAGGACAAGTGGAATTCTATACAAGTATAAAAGTGGAAAAATAGAAAAATCTACAATCATATTTGAGACATATGAAAAAAGGAAAAATAAAAGGGTATGTGAGGGACGCAGAAAGGACATGTGAGAGACATAAAGGACAGCCATAGAGGGAGGAATTAAAGGTTTTAAGCGTATATATAGGGGAAAAGTGAGAATAATAGAGAATAATAAGGGATTTATAGAGGAAAATGAGTGTTTCAGAAGGATTTTATATTGGATAAATTAGATTATGCATATTATTTAGAGAGATTTTATAGAGGATTTTAGCTTAGTTTTCCAAGGTTTAGCTGTATCTACGACGAGAATATTATGTTTTAGTTCTTTTGCTTCATTTAGGCATGTCTGAAAGATCTCCGAGTCAAGGTTTTCCCTCACTTTGTCTTTAGAATAATTCCTCCTTTCAAGCCTATGCTTTAATGTCTTAAGATTAGAGCAAATGGTTATAATACATATACTTGAGAATGTTGAACGTAAAAAGTGAGACATGTGAGAGTCTATAATAAGGGTATTTTTGCTTGAATTCATCAGTTTTTCAAGGTGTTTTGTAAGTCTTTTCTCGTCGACAATGTATGATTTTTTCTGTTTATCGTAATGGTCTGCCAGGTTATTATTCTTGATTAGCTTGTTTACATCTAAATATTTGTAAATTTTACCCTGTTTTTGCTTGATTTTAGACGTTTTTAGACGAGAATTAAGTATTTTAGTAAGATATTTAGCAATAGTTGTCTTACCTGTACCAGGAGTACCTGATACTAGAATCGCTGTATTTTTCCTTTTTAGAGGAAGATTCTTTGTTAATCTCTTTAATTTAGTCATATTATATAGAGATATCGAGGAGAATATAAAGTTTTGTATAAATGATTGAGTAAAGATCTGTTGATTTAAATGAAAAATGAGAGTTTATTATAGATATGCTTATCTATTTTATCGGATTTAATGTATGGAAAGTGAGACTTGTTAGGCACTATTAGTGCCGCTATTTGGTTGCAGTAGGTTTATCGACGATAGAATTAATGGTTAATTTATATTATTTTGTTGAAATTTATATAGTTTTGGTAAATGTTTATAGATATGAAGAAAGGAATCATATTTTTGCTTCAAGTTCATAACTCAAAGGAAAATTCAATATCTTTTGATTTTGTCTATTTTCTATTTTATCCCTGAATAATCGTTTTATTAGAGGAGGTAGTGCGAGTAAAGGTAGCAATTCTGGATGAATAATACTTTGACCAATTACTAGACCCATACACAATGGTTGGATAAAACCCAACAATCTTGGCTTATAATCTGATAATTGTTGATATGGACGTTTATGTTCAATAGTTAACATCTCGTCATCTTTAACTAAAATCCCTGTTAATGATTGAACAAAATTTTCTTCAATAATTCTTTCATATAATATTTTTTCAGGATTTGAATGTTTAGAAAATTCATCATCGTCGGTGAATAATTTTCCTGTAATGAATTCATATTCTGCAATAAAATTATGCAATGCTTCATGTAATGTTGATGTTTTAACATGATACTTATTTTCATCATTTGGGATTTCAATTAAAGGTCTATCCAGAACTATTTCTCTTGTTTTTGAATTGTTTTTTAAATTTAATACTTCATCAATACTCTTGCCTGTTACTTTTATTGCTTCCATAAATAATTTACGAGACGGATGATTTTCATCTGATTTGATAAAAGGATATACATGGGCAACGTTAAAGTATTTTGGATCGTCTTTTGAAAAATATAAATCAGTTGCTGTTTTTGGAAAATTTGGTTTAAAGAAATTTGGGTAAACTGTTTCTCTTGCAACTAATTTTGGTCGTCTTTTATTTAATACAATATCAAAGGTTTCCATAAAAGCATCATTATTTTTAAAATACTCAGGATGTTGTTTTATTTTATCAATAGACCAATCATAACATTCTTCAACATAATCGTCTTTAATCTTATCTCTAATACTCAAATTTCCTAGAGTAAATATTTTATCTCCAAAAGCATACTGTCCTTTCCACCATCCTGATAAATTCGCACCCATATTTATTTACTTTAGAATTAGTGTTTATAAATGTTTCTATTTTTGCCACATGGAAGTAGTCATTTTTTCTGGTTTTTCTGTTCTTGTTTTTTTCGTAATTCTTCTTGTTTTTTCTTTTCTTCCATTTGTTTAATCTTCATTTCTTCTTTCTTTTTAATAATTTCATTTCTTTTAGCTTCTTTTTCTTTTAGAATTATTTCTTTTTTCTTCTGATCTTCAACCTTTTTCTTCTCCAACTCTTCCTGTCGTGCTATTAATTTGTTTTTCTTTTTTTCTTCAATATCTTTATTTAATAAACTTTGATCATTTAATTTCTTTTTTCTTCTCCTGACAAAAATAGCTCTTCTTGTAATTAGTTTTCCAACAACATTTGAACGGCTAAATTGTTGGAATATCATAATTAAAGCAAATAATATGAGAGCATATAAAACTAATAAAATAATTTTTGATTCAAGCCTGCCAACATCATACGTGGTATCGATCACTATCATTTTCTTTAACATATCTGAACCAATAACAAATGGATTATAGTTTACCACAAAGTTTCTAATTTCAGCAGGCATAGATACAATTGGGATAATTAAGTTTGACAAGAGCAACATTATTGCACCAACCGAAATTGAACCAATTATAGCTGTTTCCTCTGATTTAAAGAAATAACCAACAACCATACCTAGCAATATGAATAAAGTAGTTAAAACGAACATGACTAAAGCCACATTGGCAAGGTTAGATATTAAATCGAGATTAAAGAGGTAGTAAGATATCAATATTATAATAATTATTTGAATTGCCATAATTAATAATGCTGTAAAATAAATTGCAAATACAAAGGTTATATTTCTTGTAGGTACAAGGAAATTACGAAACTTTGCCATATTTTTCTTTTCCATCATTACCAAAGAAGTTGAAAGTAATAAACCAATAAACATCATTACTAAGACAATAATTGAAGGAAATTGTTGTCTTAAATAAGTTTGGTCTGATACAATTTCTGTAACTGTAGATTCGTAAGGCCTGACTATTTTTCCAACATCTTTAATTTCAATCGTATCTATACCTTCTTTAAGAGAATTTAAATTGTCAATGATAGCGTTTAGTTCATTAATATTTGAAGATAAAGTTTCACTTATTGTATTTAATTCTTCAATTACATTTAATTTTGTACTAGATATATCTGACAATTTTGTTGTTAATGCACTTGTTAATTCATTTAATTGTGAATCAATATTGTCAACAAGGTTTTCAAGTGATGTATCGCCAGTAATATTAATTTGATTTCTAATGTTAATAAGATCTTCTGCTGAATCATTCAACATATCTTCAATTTCTTCTTCTTCATCATTAGATATATTTTCAATATCATTTATTGCATCATCAATATCGTCAATAATATCTAGCCCCTCATCAATTGCCTGAAAAGCTTTATTTTTGATGTTTAATGCCTGATTTCTAAGGTTTGTTAGTTGAAAGTCGCCAGCATCAATCATTTCAGTATTTAGATTGGTTAAAGAATTTATATTTGCTGATAATTTTGTTTTTGTTTGATCATTACTTTGAATTACAACATTTAAATTATTATTTTGCTGGTCAATTGTTGAAGAAGCAGAACTTAAAGTTTGTAATAAAACTGTAGTTAATTCAGTACTAACTTGCTGTGATTTATTTTGAATTCCTGTTTCAATTATTCCTTTAATCCTATCAACTGTCATGAAATTTGTTGGATCAACAACATAATTGATTTTATTTTTTTCTTCATTATCAAGATCCAGATTTCCTGAAAAGACAACGCACGCATGTATTTCTCCTTCCCTTATAGCTTCAGTACATGTTTCTGTTGATTCAAATTTTAGAATATTAATTTTTTCTAATTCTAATGTCTCAATAATTGAATTTGAAACATCATTATATTCATCTGAATATACTCCAAGATTAATCTTATAAGGATTTGTATTGTTAAATGCTAGTCCAAGGACTAAGATAAGTAAAAGCGGACCAAATATAATAACTAACGAAGAAGTTTTAGATCTAGCTAAAATAACAAAATTCTTTTTTATTAGTCTTAATAACGAAAACATTTTCATAATTTTATTTTTTTATCAACAACAAGCGATTCAAATATCTCGCTTAATGATGGTTTATTTACATTTATATCTACTAATTTTTCTCTTCGACTTTCCATAATATGAAGTATATGATGTAAAGCTTTTTCTGCAGTAGGTGTGTAAATAATTAATCTTTTATTTTTAACAATTGATTTTTCGATTTTTACTGATGTTGAAGAATTTAATTTTTTTAAGATATAACCATAATCACCAGGTCTACTTTCAAGTTCAATTTCTTCATTTTTTGTATATAAATGTTTTAATTGATCTGGTGCACCTGATTCAAGTATTGCAGTATCATGCAATATTGCTATGTTATCACATAATAGTTCAATTTCTGTTAAAAAATGTGACGACATTAAAATTGTTGTACCTCTTTTATTGATTGATCTTATCAAATTCCAAAGTTGTCTTCTTGAAATCGGATCAAGGTCTGCTGTTGGTTCGTCAAGGATAAGCACATTTGGAGCATGAATCATCGCACATGCAATATCTAATCTTTTTTGCATTCCACCAGAAAGATCATGAGATAAAGTATGCTTTGATTCTTCCAATCCTGTTAAAACTAATAATTGGTCAATATTACTTTTTAAAACATGACTTGATAATCCGTATAAAGATCCAAAATGAATTAGATTTTCTACAACTGTTAATCTTGGATAAAAACTTGGTGTTTGCGCTGCAAATCCAAATGTTTTTTTTACTTCATTTAAATTATGTTTTACACTTTTTAATCCATCTTCAGAAAATTTATCTATCATTTCTTTTGCTCTAAACAAAACTTCTCCTTCTTCTGGATCTATAAATCCTACCATCACCGATAATAGTGTTGTTTTACCGCAACCAGAAAGTCCTATTACACCAAAAATGTCTCCTTCCATAATTTTAAAGTTAACTCTATCTAAAACTACCTTACGACGAAACTGTTTAGTAACGTCTCTTAGTTCAATAATGGTAGATTTACCCATTCAGTAAAATAGAATAAATAGTAGTTTAAAATATTATGTTAGCACTAGGGAATAGAGTTTTTATTAAACATGATAATTTATTCATATTTTATAAGCATAATAGATATAAATAGTTTTTATTTTAAACAGAATTATGCAAGAAGAACTAATTGAAGTAAAGGAAACAAAGGATGAAGATCTTGAAGAATTAGCAAATAAATTGTTAGCGGGAGAAAGGATTCGTTTATCATGGAAGAAATGGGATGATAGTGAACCAGGTGATCCTTATTTTGTAATTGATCATGTTTACGCAGAAATAAGAGAAAATGAGAACAGTCCAGAGTTAAAAGCAATTCATGTTTATTTATCAAAAGAAGATGATGATGCTGTCAATGGTTTACATTTAGTATATAGGTTACCTGTTATAGAAGAAATTGATATTCTTAAAGAAGTTCTTAAATATGCAAGAGATCAAAGTCACTTATATTATTGGGATTGATTATTTTTCTTGTTCTTTTTTCTCTTAAATCTCTTCTTCTTCATCATGAACTTGTTTTTCTTCAATCTCTTCCCTTTCTGCATCAAGCAAGAGTTTTTTCTCTGTTCTTGCAACTGTTCTCTTAATTTCATGCACTGCATCAGGATTTGCAGAGATGCTGTCTATTCCGTGATGTACAAGGAATTCTGCCATTTTTGGTTTTGATCCTGCTTGACCGCAAATTGAAGTTGTTACTTTATATTTTCTACACACTTTAATTACTTGTGCAATCTCTCCCAAAACAGCTGGATGTAATTCATCAAACAACTTTTGGATCTTTTGATTATTACGATCTATACCTAATGTTAACTGTGTTAAATCATTTGTTCCAAATGATACAAAAGAAATACCTTCTTTACATAAATCTTCAATTATCCAACATGAAGCTGGTGTTTCTATCATAACTCCAAAATCAACATCTTTACAAGGTTCAAGACCTACTTCTCGCATGATTTCTTTTGCTTTTTTCAACTCATCAGCCCTTATTACAAAAGGTATCATTATTCCTACATTTGTTAATCCTTCATCATGAAGAATTTTAATAGCTTTAAATTCTGCTTTCAAGATTTCTGGTTCATCTAATAATCTTCTTATAGCATGCCAGCCAATCATTGGATCTGTTTCTTTTGGTTCTTCATCACCACCTTCAAGATTACGATATTCGTCAGATCTCATATCAGAATTTCTTACCCAAACAGGTTTTCCATGGAAAGCTTGTGCAATTTGTTTTATTCCTTCAACAAGTAAATTTGTATAATCTTCTTGTTTTCCATCTTTAATGTATTTTGCAGGATGTATTCCACCTTTTGCAATCATGATTTCTAATCTTGTTAGTCCAACTCCATCTGCGCCTGTTTCAGCTGCTTTTTCTGCATGAGTTGGTAGATCCATTATACATTTTACTTCTGTAGCTGTTACAGGATCTGCTTGTGCTGCTTGAGCATGTTCTGCTGGTTTTTTTGGTTGAACTGTTGCAACTTTTCCATCATATACTTTTGCATGAGTTGCGTCAACAGTTACAATTTGGCCATTTTTAAGAACTTCAGTACCATTATCTGTACCCACAATACAAGGAGTACCCATTTCTCTAGAAACTATAGCTGCATGACAATTTGATACAAGTAAAGGAGTTATATTTTTTGTAAAGACCACAAAATTATGATTATTATTTATACTCAAATTGTATACATCCTTTATTCCATCATTACTAATAAAATTTACTCTTTTTGATCTTATTGGAGAATTAATTATTTTATTTAATTGATTTTTATATTTTTCATTTAACATCGG
>JBHPGL010000022.1:0-17306 GCA_042570655.1 Nanobdellota archaeon
TTCTTGTTTTTTATCTGCTACATTTGTATCCTTTTTAGAGGATTTTGAACTTTTTTTTCTTCTATGTATATGCATTCCTCTTTCAACATTAACATACATTAAAATTCCTGCAACTACAAAGATCGCTATCAATTCTAATATGTAAAGAGCATTTGATCTAACACCGCTAACAAAGAATGTTCCTGTACCTTCTGATAATGTTGTAAAATCTTCTCTTAACTTAACATTTGCAGCATACATACCTGTTACAGCATTTGCTGGAACTGAAAATTTATCGTATGTTTCTGTTTTTTCAAGCGGTTCTAAAGAATTTACATCAATGATAGTTGTATGCACAGTATTTAGATATGGATCATAAACTTCTGATTCCAGTCTAGGATTCAAAACTTTTTCACCGCCGTTAATAATAAGTACATCTAAAGTAACTTCTGCATCAAGTTCATAACGGTCTCTGTTCGGAGTTACAATTACTGTTGGATAGGATGCTCTGTAAACGATTTCTAGAGTTTTTAGTTCGTCTGGATCAAGTTTTGGAATTACTATTACAACACTGTTTTCTCCTCCGATATACTCTACATCTTGTCCAAACGCGTCTTTAATAGATATTATTTGATCATTTGACATTGGAAGTGTTAATCTAATATTTTCGTACGGTTCTTCCGCAAAGTTCTTTACATAGATACTCATTTTTAATTTAACGAATTTATCATCAATTTTATCTATAACTTCTACATCTCTATCTACTTCTAGAACTGGAGGTGTTAAAACTCTAACTTCATAAACTCTTGTTTCAAACGCTCCAATAGTAGTTTCCCAAAAGATATATTTTCCGTCGGACAGCATGTCAAAGTCAACTACTTCTTCAATCTGTTCTCCAAGATCATTGTAATAGCTCACATATGCTTCTATAGAATCATCAGCTATTTTTGATTTGAATTGTGCATGTGTTGCTCTGTCGTTTGGATTGTACACTTCAAAGTTTTTAGTCCATAAAACTGGTTTACCAACATTTACGCTGGCAGCCACTTTAATTGCAGATTCTGTTATAACAAAATCAAGCATATTTGGACTTAATGATACAACCACAACACCAACAACGTTGATGTCAAAGGTTTCTCCAGTGGATGGATCGATTGCTACAATTTGTGCTGGAAGTACATATACTCCTTCTGTTGTTAAATTCATCTGATAATCAATCTGTAATGCTTGGCCATCATATAATGTTCCATCCCAAACAGAATTTGATGCATTATCATAATATTCGTATGCTCTTACTACATGACCATCACTTAATGTTACCCAACCTTTATCAGTAACATTATATTCAACACCATACGTCCATGTAAACCATTGTGTTCCATTATAGAATGTTACAATCGCAGTTGTAGGATCAAAATCAGTTCCATTTGAAACGTAATCTGTAACTCTAATTCCTGCAATACCATCGGATAAATTAGATTTATCAACTGCGTCTAATCTGATTGTTGCATTAATAAATGTTGGATTGTTTGGATCTAAAGCTCTTAAATCTTTATAACCCACTAATCTTTTTTCAGCGGCAACTGCTTCAAGTAATAATAAAGCTTCAATGTTTGGTGTTCCGCTTACTGTTACAGTTGTTGAATTTCCTGTAAATTCAAAAACCTCACCTGCAGGAACATCGTTTGAAGTGGTAACTTGATAATCTAAAATAATCTTATCATTAACTTGGAAATACTCACCATAAGTTAGATTTCCATTCACATATACTGTTGAAATATTAGTTATATCTAAATGAACATAACCTTCTGCACCTGCACTTGGATTAGCAGTTGTTAAGGTTACTCCTGGACCTGTTAAATTAATTTCTAACAAAGTACTATTCGCTAATTCTATATAGGCTCTTATTGATGAAGTATTAATTTGCCAATTTCCGTAAACATTGTTTTGAGTTGAATTTCTTGGTACAACTGAAAAAATATCTATCCTAGTAACATTTAATGTAGGATCACCTACATGTTTTAGTTCAATGTTTGGATATAAGTTACTTACTGTATCTGGTAATAAATAACCATTTAATGTACTTGTTGAAGTATCATGGTCAAGCATTAATAAAACAGGCAATTCTAAATATGCTATTGTCGATGATGAAGGACAGATATCTGCTCCAGAACAAATGTCAGTTTGATTGTTCCATTTAACTTCCCAATCCCAATATGATGAATAATAAGGTTTATTTGAACCATTTGTATCGAACCAATCTGTAAACCTTTCGTCATTCGGTGTTAAAATTGCAAATGGATCTGGACCTGTGTATGAAATATTTGGAGTGTTTAATGGTTGACCTGTTGTAGGATTTATTTCATATAAACTCCAATTATGTATAATATAACTAAGTTGTACACCCGATGTTTGAGCAATATTTTTAATTAAACCTCTCACCCTCCATGTGTTTCCTGCTAAAATTAAATCTATACCTTCTCTGATAGAAGCTCGAGAGAATAAATCTGTAATATTTATTCCTGTAAATGTTCCAATTTCTGAATAATTTGCTCTTGCACCAATTTGATATGTAATTCCATTTACATTTACCCTGGTTCCATCAAAATTAACTTGTTCTTCAATGGTAGTGTTAAAAGTGAAAACTAATGTTTGACCTTGAGTAAGGTTACCTGTCCATGTAACTCTATCAAATTCAAAATCAGTATCCGAATCTGAAACTACTGCATTTGCTACACCAACATTTGTTGTTGTAATATTAACTGCATCACTTCCTAGACCGTCTGTACTTGTATTAAATTGTAATAAGAAATCTACATTAGTAAGGTTTTGTGAACCTGGGTTGGATAAAGTAATAGTCCATAAAACATCGTTATGTGATTGAGGTAAGTGATCATTACCGTGTAGATCTGTTCCACCTTCCTTATTTAGCCAAGTTACATTCATAGACATATATGGGATGATTCCAGAATCGTTGATTGTATAATAAAGCTGGCCATTTCCTGCGTCTGTATCGACTAACATTCTTGTTGTAGATCCTAATGAAGGTGAGGCTGCCACGTTACGATAAGCAATATTACTTAGGAGGTTGGTTCCAGCAGTACCGCTTAATGTAAATCTTAAATATTGTAACGTGTCGTAGACGTTAGGTACAACTACATCTATATAACCTGTTCCAGTTACAACAGTAGTTGAATTTAAAAAATTATTTACTGTTACGTCTTCCCTATGTATTGCATAAGGACCGTTTAATGCCACGACGTTCATAGCTAAAAATATCATTGATAGAAATATAACAATTCCAATTATCCTCTTCATATTACCAACCTCTTTTCTTTTTTTAGGATCTTTAATTTTCACTTTTGAATAATAAAGTCTATAATTTAAATAGTAAAAAAGATTTACATTTAAAAAGGTTTCTATTTTTGTGAAGAAAATTGGTATAATATTGTTTTTTTCTTATTTTTCTAATACAATGCCGCGCTTCGTGTTGCCTAATGACTTATATGACGAAATACGAGTATTCGCGCCTCCGTATATATTATTTTAGTACTACGCATGGCGGCATTGTAATTATTAGAATTATTTTTAATTATTAGAATTAGAATTATTTTTTCTTTTTAGATTTCTTTTTCTTCTGCTTAACTTTTCGCCAATCCTTCAATTGGCCTGTCTTTTTTCTTTTAGTTAAAGTTAATCCTTTATCTTTCCATCTTTCAATCGAAAAGAAACCATGTTTTTTTGGTTTTTCCTTTACATTATGTTTTCTTGTCCTAATATGTTTAATATCTTTTAATTTACCTTTGTTTTTTCCTTTTTGTCCTCGATCAACATAAGAGTCACGATAGTCTAACCATTCTTCATGTTCATAATATTTAACTTTTTTCTTTGGTTTTTTGTTCCATCCTTTTCGAATATTTTCAACTTGTTTGAATCCACCTTTATTCTTACCTTTAACTTTTCTTGAAACATAATTTCTATCATTATTTTTCCATTTTTCAAAATTTAAGAAGGACGGTTTTTTAGGTGATTTTCTGTTCCAACCTTTTCGAATATTTTCTATTTGTTTGAATCCACCTTTATTTCTACCTTTTTCTTTTCTTGAAACATAATTTCTATCATTATTTTTCCATTTTTCGAAATTTAGGAAGGATGGTTTTTTAGGTGATTTTCTAGTTTGACCTTTTTTAATTAATAAAGTATCTCTCATCCTACCTTTTTGTTTGCCTTTCTTTTTTCTAAGAACATATAATCTTCTATTGTCTGCCCATTTTTCAAATTGATAGAATTGAATGTATCTTTTTCTTTTCTTTTTCCTAGGTTTATCCTCTTTTTTAAACCGATTGAACCATTCTTTAATTCTGTAAAACAAATACATGATAAAATACCAGATTTTTCTACAATATTTATATCTTATGCATAAATAGGTTAAAAGTAATAATAGAATAAAAATGAGTAAGATCCACCATCTATTAATGAATGTATCACATCTTATTACAAAAGTAGTTTCATCCTCTACCAACGTTAAGAAACCTCGTCTTAATTTTGAAACTAAAGTATATTTTCCTTCTGGTAAATTTTTAATATCTAAAGTAAAAGTTCTGTTCAAAACTTCATTAGGATACATATAACCTATAGACCAATAATTTGCATATACGGTTTCTTTAAGATTGTTTGGACCTGATATTTCTGTTTCAAGATGAAGACCAACTGTTTTTTCATTTGCTGCAATGAAAATTGTTGATTGTAAAGTATCTTCACAATTAAAATTATATTTGTTGATATCTGTAAATACTAATGGAGGATATTCCATATAATAAATTATTACGTTTTTCTTTTTCATATTTGGATAGTATGGAACTGTAATTAAGATACTATAGTCGTCAAATTTATAATAAGGGACAGGAATACCTTCTTCATCAACAACTTTAATTACTTTTTCGTATTCTAACGGCATTATCATCTTTTCATTGTTATAATCTTCCAAAGCCAGACTTTCAAGTGAAGAATTAATTATAAAATATACGTAATCGCAACTTTCTTCTACATTTGTAACCCTATTTGTTTCAATAACTGGTGGGGTGATTACATCTAATGTATATGAATTTGTTCCTGGTTGGAATATATCTGTAAATTCAATATATGAATAAGTCCCATAACTTTTAATATCTAATTCTGGTTTAGCTTCACAACAGAATGATCTATCTTTATCAAAGAAAACATGCATTGTATCTGGGAAAACTTCTAATTTTAAGGTTTCTTCAATAGAATGATTATAAGGATTATGAACATCAACAAACATTATCCATTTTACTGGCAAGTCAACCCAAGCTGAACATTGTTCAAACGATACATTAAATGAAAAAGGAATTTCTTTAATTTCTCTTAGAATGTATGGAAGGTAAGAATCTGCAAAAATTAATATTGGTTCGTATGGATCATTACCTCTTGCCCTCGATACTATTAAATGTGTGCCATAAGCAAGTTTTGCTTTGTAATTAATTCTAATTACATCGTCATTATATTGGTGCCAACTGCCATATTTATTTGAAATTTTAAATGCAATATAATCTACATCATTTACTTTTTCAATACCTAATTCTTGCACATTAATTTCTTGTGTTGTCCATGTTCTGGAACTATCATCATATATTTCAACATAGAAATCATCATTATCATTAATCATTTCAGAACCTATTGGAAGATAAACATATAGATGTATGTCGCTTATCCCTTTAGTACCTGTATCATAAACTAACCAATCGACTGTTACATCTCCAACATTTCCATCTAATATTAATGAATCATATATTTTGAATAAATCTGCTTCATCTTCTCCAGGCGGTGGTGGAGGTTTTTTAGGGATTCCTATTTCATAATCGTCAAATGTTCTTGTCCCTGAAAATGTTGTCATATAACCTACGATATCAAATTCGTTAAGTTGTAAAAAGTTTGTAGCAGATGCACTAACTACATCATATTGAATTTCTATTTCGTCATTTACATGAACATAATGGCCTAGAACTGGTAAAGGAGTAAATGCAACATAAACAAAACCTGGAGATGCTGGTTGTTTATAATCTAAAAGAACAGATGAAGTGATGTCAACAGGAGTTCCATTAGCAGGAATATAAAATGCTTTTAATGAATCATTTACAAATAACCAAGGAGCATCAATAGATGAATTTAATTCTACAAATTTAACTTCTAGATCAGGATATCCTATATGTTTAGCTGTGTCTATTATTGTTGCTTTCCTATTACCTGGAGAATTTGATCTTATAATATATGATTTTAATGGATATACATAAATTTCTTTCAAATTGTCAAGATATTTGTTAAATGTTATAATTGAAGATTCATTTACAACTTCATTCCATAAAGCTTCCCATTCAAATGATGACGAATAATATGTTGCTCCTTTTGATTCTGAACCCTTATGTAATTTTGTATCAAATTGTTCTCCTGGAAGTAAAGATACTTCAAACGTTTCGTCAAGGACAGGGGTGGGATTATCAATTTTAAACATTTTATACGAATGCATTATATATTCAAGGTCAACAGCTATATTTTTAATAAAACCTTTTACAAAATGATCTGGAGAATAAATTAAATCTACACCTTCCCTGATTGGACCTCTTGAAAATTTATCTATTACCTTTACCATTGATAAGAGTCCATTCATGATATAACTAATTCTTATTGCTTGAGAACCAGGCGGATTTAGATATTGAATTCTATCATCTTCTTCATATTCAATATCTGGAGTAATATGTGCATCAAATTGAATTAATGTTGGTGTTGTTAAAATATCCCCTTGCCAAATAAGAAGATCATTCCAACCGTCTGAATCTGTATCAAGGATTTCAAATGATGTATGAGTATCACAAGTTACATTTGTAATATTCATTGCATCTGTAAGAACGTATGAAAGGTTTCCAGGATTAGAAGTTGAATTTGATGACATGTTAAAAGTATCTTTTCTTAATTGTAGTCTCATAATTGAATTTGGAAGAAAAGTATTTGCTTTCAAAGTAATGTTAAAAGTCATATTATTTTGGAAGAATTGGTAAAGATCTCTTCCACCACCATCAATATTTCTTCTTGTAACATTAATATAAATATCTGGAGAAATAAATCCTGGAACTTCATAGGTTAAATCTTGATCACTATTTGTAGTTTTAACAAACAATCTAGTTCGAGATCCTGGAACAGGTGATGAAGCTGTATTTCTATAAGCTATTGTATCTAATAAATTTGTTCCTGCTGTTGTTGAAAGATTTACAAGAACATATTGCAATACATCATTTTGAGAGTTTACGTCAACTTCAAAATAACCTATTTGGGTGGAGTCTATTAAACTTCCATCTTGAGAATATAGATTTGAAATTTCTTCAATATGATATAATGTTGGTTTTGCTGCAGTTACTATGTTTAAGACTAATAAAAAGAAGGTAATTAACATAATAATACTAAATATATTTTTTAAGTTGTTATTTTTAGTTTTATTTTCTCTTTTTCTTCTTTCTATTGGTCTTATCATCCTCACCTCTTTGTAATAAAAAATCTCTCCTTACAAAATAAAATAATGTAATTGATAATGTAACTATTGCAATATAGAATATGTAATTGGTATTTATTATTTTCTGCTCGATTACTTCAATAATATCTGTTGATAGTGCTTCCCTATCTGCATATGTTACAAGTGCCTCAAAATTATATATGCCTGGTTGAATTGTTGTTGGCAATGGTAATATGAGTTCTTTTTCTTTTGTTCCCTGAACAGCAAATGTTTCAGCTTTTTCAACTACTAATGTGCCATCTTGTCTTTTAATTGAATATGTCAACATTACATCTAACCTTGCATCTGGACCACCTACATTCCACATTTTTAACAGTGCTTTTACTTGTCTTTGATTATCTGACATTGAAATTATATTATTTAATACCTTAACATTAATATCAAACAATGGTACAATTAAAGTGTCTGAAGTTTCTGTTGTAATGAATTTTTGATATGATGGATCGAAAGCAGCAATTGAGGTAGGGAGGGTCCAATTTCCGCCACCCAGAACTTGCATATCATAATTTGCATATATTGTATCATTTGAATAAAGGTAACCATTCCAACTTGTAAAATTATAACTTAAATTATATAAATGTACATCTACAGGAGTTCCATCTGATAAATTTGTACTTGATACTGTTACAGTAAAGTCTATGTCTTTTATTAAAGTTAAATCATAACTGAATTGGTTATTATGATAAATTAATGTTAAATTACTAACTTGTGCACCTGGAGGAACAAAATCTGAGAAATAAATGTTGTTCAATGGTCCTTTGAATGTTGTTATTAAAAAAGTAACATTTACTTCTTGAGGATTTGTTGAATTTGCTGTAATATCTTTATAACCTTGCAATTTTAATTGAGACACATTACAATCTGGACCGCAATCGCTTCCTGAACAGTTTAATTGAGTGCAAGCAATGTTATCTCCTGCTTTTGCTTTAATTTTAAAAGGAACGTCTCCTGGATCATAATTAAGTATGAAAGTAAATAAGTCTGAAGATCCATTATTAATTCCTGAATTAATTGGGATATATTTAATTGAACATTCTGGACAATCTGCAGGATTTAATACTGTATAATTAGATTTTATACCTTGATAAATTGAATTGTTAGTTGGCCAGATTGGTGGTGTGAATGATGAAGTGCAATTATTTTGTAATGGTATTGATGAACCGCAGCATGGTACACATTGACCGCATTGTGTATCATAACCTTGGTCATAACCATGATTATAACCGTTATTAAATCCATTATTATATCCTAACACATATTGAGTATCATTATTTGTCATACTATAATTTAAACTACAAGATGAACCACAATAATTATTGTATCCTCTATTATGGCCATATGCATATCCGTCATGGTAACCACCATCATAATAATTTAATGGAGTAAAATTAACATCTCTATAACAGCCTGTGAAATTTGATTGGCATGAAACTTGACAATCTCCTGGTTGTGCATCGCAATCATCACAAAAGTCTGAACAAGTTCCTGTTTGATTGCATGGCAATTGTATAGCTATATATTCTAGATTTTCAAGATTATAATTTGTAACATTAAAAGTATATTCATAAGTACCATTACAATTATCAGTTTTTCTCATTTCAAATTTAAATCCATTATCAAATACTGGAGAACATGAAAAATCATCTTCACAGTCAAATTGTTCAATCGTACAATTACTTGAACATCCATCGCCATTTAAGGTATTATTATCATCGCATTCTTCTGGCGGTTCTACAATTCCATTTCCGCATTCTTCAGGGATAGTAATATTACACCTTAATGATGAGTTTGATGCTGTTGCTGTCCTTGTTAAATTATCTGGTCCTGTTAATGTCCACACTAAATTTAATCCGTCAAATAAAACGCTAAAGTTTGCATTTGGATAATAAGGTGTTCTTCCTGGCAAGAATGAATTTGGTTGACTTCTATTTATTGGAGCAGGAGTAAATTTATTAAATGGATAATTTGAATTTATTGGAATGTTAATTGTTTGATTATTATCATTTTGATATCCAAAATATGCTATGTAAGATCCATTTGAAAGGTTTTGTACACATTCTAAAATTGGATGTACTGCTTGATATACTGTGATGTTTTCTAATTGACATGTTGACGAACATCCATCTCCATTCATTGTATTGTTATCATCGCATTGTTCTGGTGGTTCAATTATACCATTACCGCAGATTGAAATGTTTTCTAATAAGCATGTAGAAGAACAACCGTCTCCATTCATTGTATTATTATCATCGCATTGTTCTGGACCGTTTGTAATATTATCTCCGCAATAAGGACCATTTAATGTAATATTTGAACAAACTGGTCCGCAATAGATACATGAAGAATTATAACCTGGAGTACATGGAGATTGTGGTGGATCACATTGTTCAGGTGTTTCTATGATTGAATTTCCGCATATTGAAACATTTTCAATTTGACATGTTGATGAACATCCATCGCCACTTTGATTGTTGCCATCATCACATTCTTCACCTAGTTCAATAATATAATTTCCACAATAATCATCTTTAAAACAAAATGCTCCTTCATTGTCAACAAACGATATAACTGTGAAATTATCGAAATCGTAAGGAGGTGCAATTGGATTTGAACATGAAGTATGAATTCTTGTTTCTGTTTTAATACCATTAATAGATATTCGGTAATCTGTTTCTGCATCCATTTTATCTTTTCCAATCTTTGTAACATTTACAACAAATTTAACAATTAAATGAGTGTTGTTTGAATCTATATGGGTTATTGCAACTGCATCTGAATATGAAACTGTATTGAATAAAGTTCCATTAAATGTTTCATTATCTACACCATATAGATATGGGTATGAATCGTCAAGTTTATCTTTTTTAGCTACTCTTGCTTCAACATTAACTGTTCCACTTGTATAAGGTATAGATGTTTGTAATTCCATTACTTCAATTCCACCGTCACATTCACATTCTGATTCAATTTCACAAATGTCTGAACAACCATCTCCGTTAATTTGATTGTTGTCATCACATTCTTCACCTTCTTCCATTACACCATTACCACAACCTGGTTCATAATAACAATAATTTTGTGAATTATCATAATATGATTTTATAAAGAATTCTTCAAATTCAAACGGAGGACCTATAGGATCTGAACAAGATGTATGAAGTCTTACTTCATTTGATGTATTTGTTGTACTGGAATATGTTATTTTATAATCTGTTTCTGTATCCATCTTATCTTTTCCGATTTTAGTAACGTTTACAATAAAATCAATAATTAAATGAGTATTGTTTGAGATAACTTGAGTTATTGCTACTGCGTCTGAATATGAACTTGAATTAAAAGAAGTTCCATTAAATTGTTCTATATCGACACCATATAAATCTGAATTAGTATCATATAAATGATCTTTTTTAGCTGCTCTTGCTTCAATAGTTCCTGTTCCATATGTGTATGGTAATGCAGTTTGCATTTCAATGATTTCAATTCCACCATCACAAATACATAAAGGAGATATTTGACATTCTGATGAACAGCCATCGCCGTTTTGATTGTTGCCATCATCACATTCTTCACCATCTTCAACAACACCATTACCACATCCAAGTTCATAATTACAATTATTTTGTGAATCATCTATGAAAGATATAAGTAAAAATTCTTCAAATTCAAATGGAGGGCCAATCGGTTGTGAACATGATGTATGTAATCTAACTTCATTTGATAAATTATTTAATGTTACTCGATAATCTGTTTCTGAATCCATTTTATCTTTTCCTATCTTTGAAGCGTTTACAATAAATGTAATTAAAGCATGAGTTCCATTGGATTCAATTCTAGTTATTGAAACTGCATCTGTAAAAGTATTTGGATTAATTATTATACCATTAAAGGTTTCATTATCAACTCCATATAAATCTGAATTAGTATCATATAAATGGTCTTTTTTAGCTGCTCTTGCTTCAATATTTACTGTTCCACCTGAATAAGGTAAAGCTGTTTGGAGTTCAATAAATTCTATTCCACCATCACAAGCGCATATTTCTGTTGTTGACATTAATGGAACTTCCTCAGTACTTTCAAAAGTAGCTAAACCAAATAATTGTGGTTGCATTATACCGATTATACTAATTGATAGAAATATTGCAATGATCATATATGGGATTATATTAATATCCTTAACATGATAATGTTTATGTGAATAAGTTGATTTGAAAGAGTTTAATATTAAATTTAATGAATTCTTAAATAGATTGAATTGTTGGTTTATTAAATTAGTAAAACCGTTTTCTCTTCTTTGTTTTTGTTTATTTTTATTCATCTTTGATTTGTTTCATTGCAATATCATAAAGTTGAGTTTTAATTTTCCAATATTTGAAAAATTGAGATATTTCTTTCTGATGTTTTTTATCAACAAGAATAACTGTCGGCGCCATATGTTTAATTTTAAATTGTTTTGCTATACCAGATCTGCCGTCTCTCCCCTTAAAAGCATAATAGAATCTAACTTTATCTTTCTTAAGCATGTGCTCTGTTGAATACACAAACATTACTAAATTCCCAGATTTTTGCATCTGTTAACCAGGTTAACATAAATCATTTATAAATCTTTCGCTGTTAACCAGGTTAACATAAGTTTTGAAAGTATATTTTATATGAGAATAATGTTTAAATATTAATGAATTAGATTTATTGATATGGGGTTTGATTTACATTTTAGGTCATTAGCGTCTAATAAAGATATTAAACAGACTATTGATTTTCTCTTTAATAAGGATTTGAATTATCCAAAATATGATGAATGGATTATGAAAACAGAACATGAACTTTATTCTGGATATAAGAATGCGTTTATTTGTTTAAGCGGGGGGAAAATGATTGCTGATTTGATTTTTCAACCTCACAAAGAGATGCCAAGATTTCGTGAACTGAAAAATTTGCGGGTGTTGCCTGTTTATAGAAGAAGATATATTGCAAATTTCTTGTTAAGACAAGCTGAAGTCGAGGATTCAGAGTTGTTTGATGCTATTGTTATTGATTCAAGATCAGATCAAAAAGATGTTCTATTTCTACTTGCTTCAAACGGATATTCTCAATTGGGGAAAAGAGCATTATATGATGATAATGAAGATATTATTATGATTAAAACCAAAGTAAAGGATGATAAAATGATATATTCTGCTAAGAATGTGATTTTGAATTGATAAAAAGAATTTTATGAAATATTGTACTGCAGATGTAAAACTATCAGAAAGCTTTATATACATATTGATAATTGTCAATATGTTATGGGGCATGATAAATTAAAAATTCTAAAGGCTTTAGCCGATGAAACCCGTCTTAAGATAGTTGAATTTTTGTTAGATGGTGAGAAATGCGTTTGTGAAATTTTTCCTTTTGTAAAAAGAACACAATCAACGGTTTCAATTCATTTGAATGATTTAAAAAAAACAGGAATACTTCAATCTAGGAGAGAAGGTAAAAAAATATTCTATTCAATCAAAGACTTAAGGATTTGTGACATTTTTAAGGCATTAGGATCTGAAAAAGGCAAGGTGCGTAAAAAAACATGTTGTATGAAAGGAGGATATCAAAAATGAAAATAGAAATATTAGGAACTGGATGTCCAAAATGTAAACAGCTTGAGGACAATGTAAAAAAAGCTGTTGAAAAAATTGGTAAAAAAGCAGACATTATCAAAGTCAATGAGATAGATAAAATAGTTGAATATGGGGTAATGTCAACTCCAGCAATAGTAATTGATGGTAAAGTTAAAGCATCTGGTAGGTTACCAGAGGTTGATGAAATTAAAGGGTGGTTGAATTAAAATGAAATCTAAATATATATTATTAACATTAGTTTTAATGTTATCTCTGTTTATTATCGGTTGTGGACAAAATCAAGTGAATGGTAATTCTGTTGCTGATACTGACTCTTGTAGTGGCGATACTTGTGAAGCTGTTACAGCCACAAATGGTGCAGGTGTTGAAAAACTAGAGATATATCATTTTCATGGAACAAATCAATGCTATTCATGCATCACAGTAGGAGATTATGCTGAAGAGACTGTAAATACATATTTTTCCGATGAACTAAAATCTGGTAAGATTGTATTTGGGCATATTAATTATGATTTAGCGCATAATTTAGATCTTGCTCAAAAGTATGGTGTTACAGGATCATCATTATGGATTGGAGTTTATGATGGAAGTGGTTTTAGTGCAGAAGTAAACACTAATGTTTGGTATAAAATTAATGATAAGCGAGACTACATAAATTATCTTAAAGGAGTAATTGAAGAAAAATTAGCAGGTAATTAAAAATGGGTTTGATGGCATTTATGGAATCAATGGGAACAAGTAGCATTCCAATAGTTGCATCTTTTTTCATTGGTTTAATGATGGCGATAAGCCCTTGTCCACTTGCCACAAATATCACTGCTATTGCTTATGCAAGTAAAAAGCTTGACAATAGCAAACACACTTTATTAGTTGGTCTTTTTTACACTCTTGGAAGAATGTTCACTTATGTGCTAATTGCAATGTTAATTGTGTGGTTAGGAATTAACATTCAAGGTATTGCTTTATTCCTTCAAAAATATGGTGAAAAAATATTAGGACCTTTGCTGATAATTATTGGGGTAGTCATGTTAGATGTTATTAAATTGCATTTTATGAAAGACAATAAGGTATTAAATAAGTTAAAAGAAAAATTAGCAAATAAAGGTTTACTTGGTAGTTTTTTATTAGGAGTCATTTTTGCTCTTGCATTTTGTCCTTTTAGTGCAGTATTGTTTTTTGGTATGTTAATTCCTTTAGCTATTAAGGCAGGGGATGCAATAATTATTCCTGCTGTGTTTGCATTTGCCACAGGATTACCTGTAATAATATTTTCTTTTATACTTGTAAAAAGTATATCAAAACTTAGTACAATCATGAAAAAAGTTCAAACATTTGAATTATGGACAAGAAGAATAGTTGCAACCATATTTATTTTAGTTGGGATTTATTATACATATATGATATTTATTTAGATGATTAATAAAATGGAAAAGAAAGATTGGATGATTATGTTTTGGATTGTTGTAACCTTTGTTATTTTTTATTTTATACCTCAGAATACTGAATGGTTTAATACTTCTATTCTTGGAGGTGTCAATTTATTAAGTGAATACGCAAAGCAACACGTACTTACTTGTTTAATTCCTGCTCTGTTTATAGCTGGAGCAATTGCTGTTTTTATCAAGAAAGAAAAAGTAATGAAATATTTGGGACATGAAGCAAAAAAATATGTGTCTTACGGTGTTGCTTCTGTATCAGGTGCAATCTTAGCAGTTTGCTCTTGTACTATTTTACCATTGTTTGCAAGTATAAGAAAAAGAGGAGCAGGATTAGGGCCAGCAATTACATTTTTGTTTTCAGGGCCAGCAATTAATATTGCTGCTATGTTTTTAACAATGAGTGTTTTGGGTGTAAAAATAGGATTAGCAAGAATTATTGCTGCTGTATCACTTTCTATTCTAGTTGGATTAACAATGGCTGCAATATTTAGAGAAAAAAGCAGTAAAGAAAAATTAATCCTTCAAGATAGTGAAAAATTAAACATATCTAATTTGATTATGTTTATTTTTTTTGGATTAATGATTGGTGTTCTAATTGTTAATGGACTACAGATTAATAATTTACTAAAATATTTAATTATGGGCACTTTCACAATAGCAGTTGTGGGTTTGGTATTATGGAAATTTAAAGATCATATCATACAAAAATGGCTTGGAGAAACTTGGACTTTTGCAAAAATGCTTTTACCATTGTTGTTTATTGGTGTTTTTATAGCAGGATTTGTTATGCCTTTACTACCACAAACATTGATAGAAAGAATAGTTGGTAGTAATTCAATTTTAGGCAATGTTGTTGCTTCAATATTTGGTGCATTCATGTATTTTTCAACATTAACAGAAATTCCCATTTTGCAAGCATTGATTGCCAAAGGAATGCATTCGGGACCAGCTTTAGCTCTACTTTTGGCAGGGCCTAGTTTAAGCTTGCCAAATATGTTGGTTGTAAGAAAAGTGTTAGGAACAAAAAAAACAGCTGTTTATGTAGGAATAGTCATTTTATATTCGACAATTGCCGGTTTAATTTTCGGAATGATTTAGGACATTCCCGCACCAATATTCATTTCACGTATTACGCATGATAAAGAGCATACTAAGTTCGTGTGTAAACAGGCATTATCTTTTTTAAGGGTATTTACCCATAACCTTTTTAAATAAGTCCTAATTTAGTAATAAAAACAGGGTGATTAGGAACTTTATAGAAAAAGTCTCGTTCGCGACAGGCATGTCAATTACTTCGTTTGCAATGCCTGTAACCTTCCCGTACTCGGGACGGTATGACAAACGGCGCTCACTGGCCAATACTGGCGACTTTTTCTACTATAATGAGGGTAAAATGCATATATTAAGAACGAATTTTAACGGTAATCCAAATGTAGGACTATTCGGATTTGCAACTGAAGAATATTGTCTAATTGGAAAAGAAGTTAAAAAGAAAGACATTAAAGAAATAGAAAAGGTACTGAAAGTTCCTTGTCATCGGATTAGTTTGTGCGGAACTTCATTAATAGGTGCATTTGCTGCAGGTAATTCAAACATTTTATTGTTGCCTGAAATTGTATTTGAAGAAGAATTAAAGGTATTAGATAATTTGAAAATAAAATATCAAGTTATTAAAACACATTTAACTGCTTTTGGTAATAATATTTTATGTAATGATAATGGATGTTTAGTAAATCCTGAATTTTCAGCTGTTCAAAAGAAACAGATTAGAACTGCATTAAATGTTCCTTTAAAACCAGGAACAATTGCTGGATTAGATATTGTTGGTTCATTAGGTATATCAAATAAAAATGCTTGTATAGTTCATAGAAATGCTTCTGATGAAGAAATTGAAAAAGTTTCAGATTTACTTGAATTGGAAGTTCATACAGGTACTGCTAATTTTGGTAATCCTTTTGTTAAATCTGCAATTATTGCTAACAGTAATGGATTTGTGATTGGCGGGCAGTCAACAGGTGTTGAAGTTAATAATGTTGATGATATGCTTGGATTTTTAGGAAAAGATTAAAAATAAAGTTAAAATTATGTTAAACTAATATGTGTTAACGCGCTCCGTGGTTGATGACTCATTCGAAAGATAACGACCGAGTCTTCATTACCAGCTGTGAGAAGAGAGTACTACGCATGGCGTTAACACTTAAAGAGGTGGATTTCATGTTAACAAAAAAAGAGAAAGGTTATTTAAAGAAATTAGTACAAATCAAATTAAAAGAGATGAAAGAAGTTGAAAAAGTGATTGCTAGACCAACAGTGAAATTTTTATCTATTGAAAAGCAATATGAAACTTTTTTGAAAAATCTAATTAAAAAACTGAAATAGGGGTAAATTTATGGATCCAGAAACACAACAAAAAATGTTAGAATTACAAATTATGAGTCAACAAATGCAGCAAATGCAACAACAACTAGAAAAAGTAGATATTCAAACACAAGATCTTAACATTATGATTGATGCTGTTGAAAATATGAAAAAAACTAAGAAAGGAGATGAATTAATGGTTTCATTAACTCCAGGAATATTTGCAAAGGCTACTCTAGAAGATAGTGAGAAGTTAATTGTAAATGTTGGTGCAGGGACTGCAGTTGAAAAATCTCCTGATCAAACTAAAGTGATAAAGAACTAACAATATTG
>JBHPGL010000023.1:0-16874 GCA_042570655.1 Nanobdellota archaeon
TATACCAAATTTTAAGAAAAATATTAATATTCTAAACAAAACCATAATTAAAATGAAAATCTCAGTAATAATATCTAAAGTTGACATTGCAGGAATGAACATTCTTCAATCCTTACAAGAAAAAGGATATCAGGATTCAATTGTTATAAAAGAAGAAACAATTACATCAGAAAATATAGATAAAACAGAGAGATTAAAAGATACAGATTTAATTATATTTGCTACAAGACATCAATCACAAAATCCAATCCCTTCTTTATCAGTCCACACGCCTGGAAATTGGTCAGAAGACTCAAGCCATGGTGGATCACCAAATAAATTATGTATTGCTCCAGCATTATATCTACGTGAAGCATTTCTTAAATTGGGAGAGCTTAATGAATCCTACAATCTCAATTTTGATGTGGTTTTCGAATGTAGTCATCACGGACCATACACAGAAATACCAACAATGTTCATTGAAATTGGAAGTGTAGAAAAACAATGGAAAAATAAAGATGCAGCAAATATAATAGCTGACACTATTTTACATCTACTCCAAATAGAACCAAAAATAGTTCCAACAGTATTTGGGATAGGAGGACAACATACAACAAGTAATTTTAAAAAACTAATAACCAACCACAACCTAGCTTTAGGTCATGTCTGTCCAAAATATATGCTTGAACATTTAACAGAATTATCAATAAAACAAGCAATAGAAAAAACAATACCAAACAATTCCATTCAAGTAATCCTCGACTGGAAAGGTCTAGGTCCACATAAAGAAAAAATAACAACTATGTTAAATAATTTAAAAATAGAATATAAAAGAACAAAAGAATTCTAAGATTTAGCAATATCCCATATAGAATTAAAATATTGTTTAAAACTATAACTTGCTTCTTTCCCAGTTATCCTAATTACCAAAGGTTCTTTAGTTAAAATAATAATTGCAGTCACGTCCTTATAAACCATTATTTCTGTAGGGGTTGTTTGCTGAAGAAACTTAACATCATACATTTTAGATTGAAGAAAAAAATTAATCCTTTCTTTTCTTTCTTTCATATCATGATTAAATATTATTTTTGTAAAAATACCTTTTTTCTCCCTCATCCGAGAATACTTTAAAAAGAATATGTCTCCTTTTTTATCACTTTCACCTTTACTTGCTCCAAAAACATAGTTCTTATCCCCTTTTTTACATTGTTCAATTAAATCATCAAACACTGTTTTCATTCCATTCCAACCTTGAAATACTTCAACATTTACTTTCTCTTTTGATTCTTGAAATCTGGCTAATAAAGTTGGCAGAATAGAATTAACAATATTTCTTTCATCTTCAATTTCTTTTTCTTTTTCATCTAAAAAATCAAGAATATGTTTAGGGTTTACAGGACTAAAATGTGCTACGCCATTTTTAACAACTTTAGAAATAATGCCTTTTTCAATAAGTCTATTAGCGATATCATATAGATTTGAGGGCGCAATGCCTGCTTCCTTAACTAGTTTTGTTTTAGTACTTTCACCTAGAACCAATAATGCCTCATAAACTTTGATCTCGCCTTCTGTAAGTCCTATATTTTTTAATCTTTTTAGTTCCATAAAGAAAATTAATTCAAAATATTATAAAAACCTTTCTAAAGTCGTCCTGTAAGGAGACACTCTTTTTTATATACTTCGGTCGTTACTACTATTATTAGGTAAAACAAACAATTTTACCTAATCTGTTAAAAAATGAGGAGGTGATATAAATGGTAAAAACATATGAACTATTTCACCAAGTATATTATGGATGTACTATGGCAAAATGGGAAATTGGTTGTAAAATTATTAAAGAAGGAGAAGAAGTTGAAAAATTTTTAGAACGGTATTGGATTTGCCAAAATCCCAAACCAGGTGCAAGTGAATCAATAGATGTATTAGCAAAAAGAATTACAGAAGAATTCCCTTGGCAAAAAGATGATGTAATTCAGAATAGTCAATCAAACTTTGACAAAGGTGTAGATGTAGTAGAACCCTTATTTTATCAATATTTCGGAAAATTAGGAGATAAAATAATCAGTTACTCAAATAAATAATTTTTTGTTTTTTTTATTATTAAAGAAAAAATAACTACAATATTAAATAATATAAAAATAAAATATAAAAGAACAAAAGAATATTAACTTGGAGGAGCTCCTTCTTTCTTACCTTCGTCTTTCTCTTCAGGCGCTAATTCATTAATGATTGGCATTGGAATCTCAGATTCTTCTAATCTCTTCCTAATCTCTTTATTTTTCTTGCCGCTCATTTGATTAATTATATCTTTTGCCTTAGTTTCAAATTCAGCTTTATTAGCTTCCATTTCTTCCTGTAATCTCTTTTTCTCTTCTTCTAATTCTTTCATTTCGTCAGCACTTAATTCTGTTTTACCAGATATAATCTTTTCCTTAAACATACCTTCTTCAATATCTTTAAGGGTTTCAAAAGCAGGTTTACCTTCAACCATCACACCCATACTTTGACAAGTTCCAATAATTTCTCGAACTTTTTCAATGTTAGTTTTACCAAGTAAAGCATCTTCTTTCATTTTAGCTATTTTAATAACTTGTTCGATAGCTAAATCTGCAACTTTCTCAGTTTTAGGATTACCAGCACCTTTTTGAACACCAGCTTCTTGTTTAATTAATGCAGAAGCAGGCGGAGTACCAATTTCAATATCAAATTCTTTAGTATCAGAATCAATTATAACTTTTATAGGTACTTGCATACCTTTAAAATCTGCTGTTTTTTTATTTATCTCAGCAACAACTTGTCCAATATTTACTCCCATAGGTCCTAATGCCGGACCAAGTGGTGGTGCTGCCGAAGCCTTGCCACCTTCAATCAATGCATCTACTGTATTCTTTGCCATAATAACACCCTCATCCTAATAATTCTTCATTTCCTTGAACATCTTTATTTTCATCAACTTTTTTATCATCATCATCATCATCATTTGTTTCTCTTCGAATAACTTTAACAGCATCCATTTTTATTGTAATTGGGATTGGAACTGCAGCTTCAAGTAATTCAACAACAACTTCTTCTTTTTGTTTATCTATCCTGCTAATCTTAGCTTTTTCTCTCTTGAAAGGACCGCTAATAACTTCAACAATATCATTTTTCCTAATACTAATAGGAGCTTTAACTTGTTCCAACATATGTTCGATTTCACCATAATCAACCATTTTTGGCAATACTCCTCTAGCATAAGGAACATTAAATGCTGCTTGTTCAGCTTCTGATTTTGATATAGATTCAACAAAAATATAACCTCTCATACCGTGAGGTCTTATAATTGTAAAAACTTGTAATTTCTTTTTTTGTACATGTGATGTTAAAAAATCCATCACTTGATCTTCCCGATTTGCAGTTGTTCTTATCGCAAATAATTTTAAATCTGTCATATTTATCGCCTTTAAAATGCAAAAACCTTTATTTTTAGTATATATATTAAAAATCCTAAGAATCCAATTATTAATATCCCTAACGCAGAAATCTTTGCAATAGTCTTAAACTCTTCTGCATCTGGTTTTCGAGTTCTTTTTACAACTCTCCAATATTCTGTTAATGTTCTTTGAATTTTTTGAATTATCTTCATTTTTATACCAAAAAAAGGTGTTATTTATTAAATTTTCTTTAATAATCCTATAATTAAACACAATTGCCTGATTTGCTTCGCAGAATCAACAATTCGACCTGATGACTTGTCATCAGTTGAGAGGCTGATAATGCTCGGTAATTGTGTTTATAAGTATTATTCTTGTTAAAACTAGTCCCCTTAGCTCAAGAGAATTAGTTATAAGTTTAGTTATTAAGAGGTTATATATAAAGGTTTTTGTTATTCTTGATATCTCTATACCAGTAATTTTATCTCAAATTTATATATAAATCTAATCAACAAACTCTATTCCAAGTTCATTTTCTGTTTCTTTTTTCTTTCTTTCATTCCTATCTTTTCTACCGATAATTTGAGTTGAATGAACGCCAGTAACTATCAATAACACTCTTAATGATTTTGCCATATCTTCGCTGATTTGAGCTCCCCAAATAACTTTAGCATCTTCACTTAACCTTTCTGATATTACTTCAACAATTTTTTTAGCTTCATCTAAAGTCATATCATTTCCGCCAATAATATTAATTAAAGCTCCATCTGCTCCAGATACTTCTACATCTAACAAAGGATTATTGATTGCTTTCTCAACAGCTTCAACAGCTCGATTTTCAGAATCACTTTCACCAACTCCGATTAATGCAACTCCACCGTTTCCCATAACTGTTTTAATGTCAGCAAAATCTAAGTTAACAAGGCCTGCTTTAGTTACAAGTTCAGCTATCCCCTTTACTGCATTTGTTAAAATTTCATCTGCTACCTTAAACGCAGTATGTAAAGGTAAATCAGGTGCAAGTTCTATCAACTTATCATTTGGAATAACTATTAATGTATCAACATTTTTTTCCATTTGATCAAGGCCATGCATAGCATTATCATGTCTTCTTTGACCTTCCATTGCAAATGGTAAGGTTACAATACCGACAGTAAGAGTTCCCATCTTTTTTGCAACTTCAGCTGTGACAGGTGCAGCACCAGTACCAGTACCACCGCCAAGTCCGCAAGTTACAAAAATCATGTCAGCTCCGCCTAAAGCTTTCTTAATTTCATGTTCACTTTCATGCGCAGCTTCTTCGCCTATCTTTGGAACACTACCTGCTCCAAGACCTTTTGTTAACTCTTTACCGATAAGAATCTTTTTATCTGCTGTTGTATATAATAAATCTTGAGCATCTGTATTAAGTGCTATTGTTTCTGCACCAGTAATACCAATCTCACTAACTCTATTTATTGTGTTGTTTCCTCCCCCACCAATACCAATAACTTTAATGGTTGCTTTTTGTGCAGCAAGAAGGCCTTCTAATTCAGCATCTAATTCGTGCTCTTGTAATGATTGTTCATCAGGAACATAATCTTCCATATTGGACACCTCACTCCTTTATTTTTTTATAAATTTAATATTAACCAAAATATTTTTTTATTACTATTGAATAAAAATTACTAATATTTAAAGATTTAGTTAATGGTATTTATATTATTCTCTGCCATAATGAAAATATCGGAAAATGCTAGCATTTGCTAGCTTTTTAAAATCTTAAGAACAGGTATAATTATTGGATTAATATCATCATTTTCATAATCATTTAAGTCAATCCATTTCATATCTAGAACTTCGTCTTTAAAATTAATTTTACTTTTATCTTGGAATTCACTTGCTAATTTTACTTTAAAAAACATTCCAATTGTCTGAAAGTATTTATCAATATCTTTGGCATAAAAATATCCTTCCCAAAAATGGATAAGATCATTTTCACTAACAACAATTTCATAACCAGACTCTTCAAGAACTTCTCTTTTTAATCCTTCAATAATACTTTCACTAAGTTCAATTCCTCCACCTGGCAATTCCCATTTTCCATGCTGGACAGCTTTAATCATAAAGACCTTACCATCATTAACAATAGCTGCATAAGCTGAAGGTCTCCAAGAAAAATTTCTTCCTTCAGGAAGTTCAACAAAGTTTCCATCCCAATCTTTAAATTTCATATATAAAAAGAAATAATAATAAATTAATAAATATTTGTGTTATCAAACTATTTCTCAAATTCAACTTCTTTAACAGCAGGAATCAATTCTTTGATTTTATCAATCATCTTTTCCTTACCCTCTTCAGGAATAGTTTTTTCATATTTAACCTTTAATTTTCCTTCTTCAAATTGAAAGTTAACATCTTTCTCATTTAATAACAACAATAATAATCCTTTAATTTTAACATTATCATCATCAACGATTTTATTAACTTTAATTTCATAAACAAGATCCCTTCCTGATAATGGATGATTAAAATCTACAATAACTCTACCACTGCTAACAGTTTTAATAATTCCAAGAACACCGTCCATGTTAACTTGTAATCCAGGTACAGGTTGAACATTATCTTTAGCAAATGTTCTTGCAGGAATCATCCGTAACAATTTTGCATTCTTTTTACCAAAACCATCTTCAGGACCAACTTCAATTTTAAATTCTCCAACTTCTTTTCCTTCTAAATCTTTATCTATCCCTTTTAAGATGTGCCCTTCACCAATACAAATTACAATTGGCCCGTATTTAGCATTTTTATTATGAATCTCTAATTCTTTTGCTTTAGCTTCATCTGTAGTATCAAATACCATTTCTTCTTCTTTTACAATTCCTGTGTATTCAACTTCAATAAAATCTCCTTTTTTCATTGCCATATTATTTCACCTTTAATTTATCATTGTCAAAATTAATCTTATTTAATCTTTTCTATATATTGGCAATGCTACCCAGCAGGCACTCTATAAATACACCTTATGGCGTACAAGACTCGATAGCGATTTCCATTAAAACTTAATCCGCCTGCGTAGCATTGCCACAGATTAATTATTTAATCTTTTCTATATAATCAACAATCCCTTTGACAACCTCTTCAATATCTTGTCCAGTGGTATCAATAAGTAAATCATAATTATTCATATCTTCTTGATCAACACCATAATATTCCTTATACCTTTTATTTTCACTTTTCCTTCTAATTTCAGTATCTTCAATTAATTTTTGCTTTTCATTAATTTTTTCAACATCCCTGGTTTCATTTGTGTCTCCCATAATTCTGTCAGCACCTACATTAGGATCAACATGTAAAAATATTTTAATTGATTGAGGAATAAAATTCCATCCTAATCTAGAATCAATTATAAAATTATCTTCTACCTTCCCTAAATTCTTCTGTCTATCATCAAGTTCTTTATCAACTGAAATATCTGTTTCAGATAATTTACTTAATTCTAATAATGTAATACCTCTTTCCCGAGCTATCTCTCTCATAAAATCTCCGTTAGAATAATGTTTTAATTCTAACTTAGATGCAATCAATTTAGCAACAGTACTTTTACCGCTACCAGCATCACCATTTATTGTAATAATCATATAATCGAAACGTTTTAATCTTTATTTAAATTTTTCTGTGATAGAGTCAGTTTCTAAAGTCTCGCCTGTATAGGCCAGTGAGGTCGCCTAGTACCTCGTAAGACAACACACAGTGCTCCATTTATGCAAAGCAATCGATTGGAGCAACCGAACGAGAGACTTTGAACTAGACTCTACAGTATAGTAGTCCATCACCATAACCTTTAAATATGACTAATTATTTTATGAAGTTATTCATAATTACACAGTTGTAAATTGGGGGGATTATTATGACAAAAGATGTACAACCTATTTTCATATTACCAGAAGATACTAAAAGAAGTACAGGAAGAGCTGCTCAAAATAATAATATTATGGCAGCAAAATTAGTTGCAGAAACAGTTAGAACAACTCTAGGTCCAAAAGGAATGGACAAAATGATAGTAGATTCTTTAGGAGATGTTGTTGTAACAAATGATGGTGTTACAATTCTTAATGAAATGCAAATTGAACATCCTGCAGCTAAAATGATAGTAGAAGTAGCAAAAACACAAGAAGACGAAGTTGGAGATGGTACAACTACAGCAGTAGTATTAGCAGGAGAACTATTAAAAAAAGCAGAAGATCTTTTAGAACAAAATATTCATCCTACAGTTTTAGCAAAAGGTTATAGGATCGCTGCAGAAAAATCTATTGAAATATTAAATGAAATGGCAGAAGACGTTTCAATCAAAGAAGAATCAGTTCTTAGAAAAGTGGCAGAAACAGCAATGACAGGTAAGGGTGCTGAAAATGCAAAAGAAATTCTTTCACAACTTGTAGTTAAAGCAATCAAAAAAGTTGTTGATATTGAAGAAGAAAATATTTATTTCAACTATGAAAACATTAAGATTGAAAAAAAGGTTGGTGGTTCTGTTGAAGATTCAGAATTAATAGACGGCATTGTTTTAGATAAAGAAAGAGTTCATTCAGGTATGCCGAAAAGAATTGTAGAAGCCCAGATTGCGTTGATAGATTCTGCAATTGAAATTAAAAATACAGAAATTGATGCAAAAATATCAATAACAAGTCCAAGTCAAATGGAAGCATTCTTAGAACAGGAAGAAATAATAATTAAAAAAATGGTTGATAAGATTATTGCATCTGGTGCAAATGTTTTACTTTGTCAAAAGGGAATTGATGATATGGCACAGCATTTCTTTGCAAAACATGGAATTTATTCATGTCGTAGAATAAAAAAATCAGATATGATAAAATTATCTAGAGCAACAAATGCAAGAATAATTACAAATGTTGATGATTTAAACCCAGAAGATTTAGGTAAGGCAGGTGTTGTCGAAGAAATTAAAGTTGGCGATGAAAATATGACTTATGTAATAGAATGTAAAAAGGCAAAAGCCGTTACACTTCTTGTCAGAGGCGGAACAGAACATGTTGTTGATGAAGTTAAAAGAGCAGTTGATGATGCAATAGGGGATGTTGCAGCAGCGGTTAAATATAAAAAAATCGTTGCAGGTGCAGGTGCTCCAGAAATTGAACTTTCAAGAAAATTGAAAAGATTTGCAAACTCGTTGTCAGGGAGAGAACAACTTGCTGTTCAAGCATTTGCAGAAGCAATGGAAATAATTCCTAGAACTTTAGCAGAAAATGCAGGTCTTGATCCAATCGATGTATTAACAGAATTAAAATCAGCACATGATAAAAAACAATTATGGGCAGGTATAGATGTTTTTACAGGTAAGGTAATGGATGCTTGGATTAAAGGCGTTCTTGAACCATTAAAAATTAAAACTCAAGCAGTTAGTTCTGCTGCAGAAGTTGCAGTTATGATTTTAAGAATTGACGATGTAATTTCAGGCGGTTCATCACAACCACAAGGACCTCCACCAGGAATGCCTCCTGGAATGGGCGGAATGCCTGGAATGCCTGATATGTGATTAAAATTATTTTGGTGATTATATGATATATGTAAAGCATGCAACTGGTATAAAAACTATTGAAAAAATTCTAGATTCTATTGATTTTAGAAAATTTCAATATATGGGATTAAATACAAAATTAGTACTTTCAATAAATAATCTAAAAGATAGAAAAATAATAGATGATAAAGAGTTTAATTATTATAATTGTCCAAGAACAGTATATTCTAGAATTTATGGAAAAGTTAATGTTGTTGATGATAGATGTAACATGATCACCTTGCCTGATCCTGACTATTATTTCAAACCGCCAGGAAAAGATATTTATAGTCCTTGGCAAAAAATGAAAGGAACTCCATGTTCGATTTTATCAGAAGAAAATATTAATATAGAACTCAGACTTGATGCAACAGATGAAAAATCCTATAAAGGATTGAATGCATTTAAAGAAACACGTTTAAAAAAATATATTGAAAAAGGATTTAAATCAACTTCTAACTTAATTACTTGTTTATCTTTTGGATTAATGATCACGGATAAAAATTTAGAGGATTATGAGTTCAGATATAGTAATGAATTTAGTGGATATGAATTTATTATGAGAAATAAAAATAATTGGGATGATTATAAAAACGATATTTATCCTACAATCGAAATGGATCATATGGGTGCAAAATTCTGGAATCGTACATTTAATGGAAACAGAGTATTCACACAAAAACAAATGCAAGAATTTCTTAATCTAGATACAAAAAAGAAACAAAACGAATTTTACCTTGTTTCAGCATAGTGTCTCTTTTTTCGTCCCTATCCTATGATAGTAACAAATAGAAATATTTTTATACCATATCTATTGCACCATCATTTATGGTAGGGATAACAAGAATTGCATCAAGCGCATTTTTAAGTCAGGCTTTAAGGCAAACAGAAATACAACAAGAATTGTTTAAAACTTCTGTAGCACAAATGCCTTACAGTGTTAGCCTTGATTATGGTGCAAAAACAAAAGTAAATACTCAAGCTTACAATAACAGCGGTATTGGAAGTGTTCCGGATGTAAATTCTGCTTACATGGCTCTTGCTGTTCTTGATAATTATACACAATATTTACGTTCTGTTAATGATTCATTAGTACCGGGTTTAGGAAGAGTAGATATGGATATCACATCTTATGCTTATGCAGCTAATAAATATAATCAATTTAGATAATATATTTATATAAAAACACGTATTTTTCATTTTCTCGTAGTTAATTATCGACCAAAACAACCAAAACATTTATAAATGAAAATCTTCTCCTTGAATAGTGTTGGGTGTAAAGTAAAAATTATTACATATAAATCATTATTTAATAATCTAAAAAAGGTGGTATGATGGCTGAAAATAAAAAAATTATTCATGGAGATGATTATGATTTAATCCCTCATGAAGAATTTATTAGGTTAAGAAAAGAACTTGAAGCATTAAAAAAGAATTTTCCTTCTAGTGTATTGCAAGATTCAGTAGACAATCTTTCTGATAATGTTCACGAAATGTTATCTATGTTTAGATCTGCAATTGAAGAAATGAATGCAGATACAGATGACGAACCAGATAAACTTCATAAAGAAATTATTGCTAAAGTGGATGAAGCAATTGATCATGATAAAAAGATTGCAGAAGCAATACTTTCTGTTGTAGATATGGTTAAGGAAATAGAATTAAAAGTTGATAATATTGATAAAAAAATGAATGAACCTGCTCCGGTAAGTCATGCACCAGTTCATAAAGCTCCTGAGCCATTACCTGTTCCAGCTCCACATGAACCAGCTCCACCATTACCTCAAGCACCATTACCACCATTACCGCAGGCACCAATGCCTCAGGCAAGACCGTTACCACAAACTCCAGTAGAACCTCCCCCATTAAATCCGCAGCAAAAACCAATGCCGCCACCACCACCAGCTCCTGGTGCAAGTGCACCGATGCCTCCATTACCACCTAAAAAAGAAAAGAAAATGTTTGGATTATTTTAAATTCGGAGGAAATAATAAAATGGCTAAAATTAATAAAAAAAAGGTGAAAAAATTTTTAAAGGGTTTAGATAAAGTTAAAAAGAAAAAATCTAAATCTGATAAATCTAAAAAGAAACTAGCAACACAAATTGATAAAATTAAAAAAGTAACTTCTAAAAAGAAAGTTTCAAAAATTTCGGTTGATAAAGAATTAATAAAATTAGAAGGCCTTATTTCTGACGTTATTGAAAAAGAAAAATCAATTCTAACAACAGAAAATATGAGAACACAATTAGCAAAAAATGTTAGAAATAGAGTGACTGAACTTACAAAAAAGATTGACGACATAGAAGAAATGAGAAATGAAGAATACCAAGATAGTAAACAAAGTGTTAGAAAATTACAATCAACAGTAAATCAACTTAGTACGAAATTTGATGCATATACAAAAGCAAAAAATGAAAGAGATAAACGTATGATGGAACTTGAAGAAAAGATTAAAGATAAAGTTGATGATAATCTTCAAGAAGTATTAAAGGTTGAGGAACAAATTCGAAAACTTGAAAAAATCTATATCAAATTAAAAGCAGAAGGTGAAACACCTCCAGAACAAATGGAACAAATCGGTAAAAAGATTTCAACACTTAAACAGGATGCTCATGAAAAAAGAGTTGCAGCAATTGTTGGTGAAAAACCAAAGAAGAAAGAAGAATTGTTGTTAGATGAAAAACCAACATTCAAACCTGAAAGAGCTTTACCAAAATTACCAAAATTACCAGAACTTCCAAAATTTTTAAAAAAGGAAGAGAAACATAAAGAAAAGGTAAAAGAAAAGAAAAAAGACAAATTACCAGAACTTCCACCTCTTCCACCATTACCACCAAAAGATTCGATAATGGAAAAGGAAGAACTGCCTCCCGCACCAAAACCTATAACACCAATGTATACTGAAAAGAAAGTTGGAATTGTAGATTGGTTTAAGAATTTGTTTAAGAAAAAAGAACCAAAGGAAATTCCTCCACCAAAACCTTTACCAAAACTAGATCTTCCACCATTAAAATCAGAAATGAAAAAGGAAGATAAAAAGGTTAAAAAGGAAAGGGAACTCCCTCCTCTGCCAAAATTAGACGAAGATTTGTTTAAATCTCCAAAATTCAAGTTTAGGAAAACAGAAACACCACCTGAACATGTTGATACAAAACCAGGTGAAAAAGGCAGTTTCTTAAATCTTTATAGAAAAAAGAAAGTAAAATATAAATAATTTTTTTCTTACATTTTTTATTTATTTTAATATTGTCCTAACTGTGTAGTGAAAACACCCCCGCAAACTTTATAAATAAGTACTCTTTTACAAAGTTTGTTGGGGGTTAGTATTTTGAATGAAGAAGAAATAATAGAAAAACTGAATAAATATGGGCCGAAAATTGCATTAGGTGGAATTGGCGCTATATTCTTAGGAGTAGGTGTATTTTCTTCTATTTATACTGTCGGAACAGATTCTGTTGGAGTTGTCCAAAGATTTGGTAAATATACAACCACAACTGACCCAGGTATGCATTTTAAATTACCTTATGGTATTGATAAAGTTACAAATGTTCCAATTAAAAAAATTCAAAAGTTAGAATTTGGATTTAGAACTTTAAAAGCAGGTGTTGATTCTACATATATTGGTGTTGATTCTATAAACAAAAATCAAATTGGTAAAAAGGATTTATCTCGTTTAGTTAGAAGTGCAGGATTAGATCCTAACGATAATACTAAAGTATTAGGAAATCAAGCAATTGAAGTTTTAAGAAATGAATATATTATGCTTACAGGAGATCTTAACATGGCTGATGTTCAGTGGGTTGTTCAATGGCAAATTAAAGATGCAAAAGATTATTTATTTAATATTAGAAATCCAATACAAACAATTAGAGATGGAAGTCAGTCAATTACGAGACAGATTATTGGAAATGGCAGTGTTGATGAAGCCATTACAATTGGTAGAAGTGATAATGAAAATTCTGCAAAAGAACAATTGCAGGATTTACTTGATGAATATAAAACAGGAGTGCATATTGTAGGAGTTAAAATGCAATCTACAAATCCTCCTATGAGTGTTAGGGAAGCATTTAATAGTGTTAATATTGCAATGCAGCAAAAAGATAAAAAAATAAACGAAGCAAATCAAGCTTATAATGAGGTTGTACCTAAAGCTAAAGGAGAAGCAAAAGCAAAAATAAAAATGGCTGAAGGTTACGGTATTGAAAGAATAAATGAAGCAAAAGGAGATGTTGCTAAATTTAATGAAATCCTTATTGAATATAAAAAGGCGCCAGAAATTACTCGTCAAAGATTATATCTTGAAGCAATGCGTAATGTGTTGCCAAAAGTTAAAGAAATTAAAATTATAGATGATAAAGGTTTAGAAGGAAATATACTTTTCCATTCAGATATGAAAAATTAATGTGAATAAAATGGCAGAAGATGAATCAATGTTTTACAGGGAAAGAGGAACAAGTTCAGGTCCGAGTACAAAACAGATAATTAAATATGTTATATTAGGGGTTGGAGGACTTACAGCTTTAATTGGAATAAATTCAGCTACTTATACAGTTGACGAATCAGAACAAGCAGTTATAACTCAATTCGGTAAGCCAAAAAAAATAATATTAAATCCTATTGATGGAGTATTAACAGAAGAAGAATCTAAAAAATTAAAAGAACTTTATTCTGCTGAAGGAATTAAAGTAAGTTATGGTGCAGGTTTAAAATTTAAAAAACCTTTTATTCAAAAAGTACAAAAGTTTGATAGAAGACTTTTAAGATGGAATGGTTATCCAGAAGAAGTTCCTACTCGAGATAAAAAATATATTTGGGTAGATCCAACAGCACGTTGGTATATTAAAGATCCATTAAAATTCTTAAGATCAGTTGGTACTGAAGATCAAGCTCAGGCAAGATTAGATGATGTTATTGATTCTACTTCAAGAAATTCTATTACTGAAAGAAATTTAATTGAAATTGTTAGAACAGATAATCGTGAGATGATGGTTGCAGAAGACGAATTAAGAGAAAGTTTAAATATTGGTGAAGTTAAAGAAGGAAGACCAAAAATCGTATATGAAATGACTGTAAATTCAAGAAAAGCAATGGGTGATTTTGGAATTGATATTCATGAACATGGTGTTCTATTAAAAGGTTTAACATATGTAGATTCTGTAAAAGTAAAAGTTGAAGATAGAATGAAAGCAGAAAGAACAAGGATAGCAAAAAAATATATTTCAGAAGGAGACGGTGAATATAATAATATTATTGGTCAAAGAGAAAAAGATGTAAAAGAAATTCTTTCAGGCGCATATAAAGAAGCAGAATTGATTGAAGGTAAAGCAGATGCAGAAGCGTTAGAAATTTATGCTAAAAGTTATAGTAAAGATCCAGAATTATATAGATTTTTAGAAACTTTAAAATTATATGAAGAATCGTTTGCTTCACATACAACAATAATTTTAGGATCAGACAATCCTTTAATGAAATATTTCGAAGGAAATCTTAAAAAATAATTATTCTTTTCAATTTTTTATTCAAACACTTTTTCTATTGATTTAATTTCTTTATATTTAATTACATCACTAGGCATAAATTTTGGATTTGTAATCACTAATACTTCTAATCCTTTTTTATCTGCAGATTCCAAATGATGATATTTATTCTTAGGAATATTAATTGTATCACCTGGTTCAACCTTATATTTATCATACTTATCAAATACATCATCTCCAATTGATAAATAACCTTCACCTCTTAAAATAAAGTAAATCTCTTCCATAACTTTATGTTTATGTGGTTTTGCCTTACCTTTTAATTTTACATATGAAACACTTACATTATCAGTTGCAAACAATTCTTTAATACTACCACAAACATCATCAATAGATTCCACATCTTCTAAATGAACAAAATTATTTGGCCTCTCCTGGTACTCTATACCATATCTCTTTAAATCTTCAGGTCTTACCAATTTTGGTTCAATTTTATAGAATGTATCATCCCATGTTTCTCCTTTCTTTTTAGCCTGTTTATACTCTCTTTCTAACTGTTTCTTTTCTTTTTCAGCATCTGACCTTCTTTTAAAATAATCAACAGTTACATCTGTAATATCAACATCCCATCTTCCACTAACTTCTATTAATTTATAAATTTCGATCGCATCAACCATATTTATCACCTTTTTATTATTTAAATTAATTATTATTTTGCCACCATGCGAAGTACTCGAATCACATAAGCGAAGGCGTCTAGACTCGTTGGCGATATTTTAAAAAACATCTACCACGAAGCGTGGCAAAATGATTAATTTTTACTTATTTTAATACAATTACCAATATTTATATTAAAAACAGTAAAATTTATATAATATTGACTTAAATATAGTAAATATTATGGCAAATAAACAGAAAAAACCTGGAAATTTAAGAAACATCGACAAGAAAGATGTTGAAATAATAAAAATTCTAGAAGAAGACGGCAGAATCCCTATAATTGAACTTGCAAAAAAAGTAAAACTATCACATGAAACAGTCAGATATCGAATTAACAAAATGAAAAAGTCAGGCGTAATAGAAAAATTCATAGTTAGAATCAATAAAGAGAAATTAGGTTATTCAATATATGCAGTTATAATGATTTCAACATGGAACTATTCAAAAGAAGAATGGGAATCTTTTCTAAAATACTTATTAGATCATAAAAATATTGTAGCAGTTGAAAAGATAACAGGCAATTATGATTTAAAGATAGCATTTTGGGCTCAGGATCCAGAACATCTTGACACAGTATCACATTCGATAAAATCTAAATTTTCTAAAATTATTAAAGACTGGGAAAGTTTCATCTTTACAAAACAATATAAATGGAAAGAATTGCCTTTCTAAAATCTAAACACAAAAATAAATGTTTTTAATCCTAATATTGCTAGTTGTAATAGAGGAAAAACTCCTACTTTAAACATCTTAGGCATAATTTTATCATATTTCCACATTGATTTTTTTTGTGCCCATAATTCCCAAATAAACGAAGCAAATAAAGTCATAATTAAAAATGAAACCATTTGATATGCATTGCTCATAATGTTCCAATTGCTGTAAATTAATACAGTAATTAAATAAAAAACTATTATCCAGAAACTATCGTGTAAAGAAGCCTTTAAAAAAATGATAAATTTTTTCTCCATCTTCATTCTTTTATGAGTCAAAAAATACTTGCTTTGACTTATTTCCCAAACAAAATTTAAAATAAAAGAAATAATAAAAATTGAAATTATTGTTAATATCATTGAGTTTTAAATATCTTTAGCCATAACAGTTCTTCTTTGATTTGATTTAGCTCTTTCTACAGCTTTTACGACCAGGTCTTTAACTTTTGCATCTAAAGCCTCAACAAAATCAGAAGCTACATTAAAATCTCCTGTAACGCTTTTAATTTTTGCTTTTACAATGATTGAATCTGAAGCCATGTAATCACCTCGTTATATAAAATATTTTTTTTCATTTATTATAAATGTTTCTAAATTACATGACGTATTGTATGTAGAATTAAGCAGAACTCTTATACCTTTTATTCCTATGCCTATAATTAGTTTGTCTTTGACTTTTTTCAAGTCTTACCATCCTTTCAACTGTATTACTTTTTATAGAATCAAGAATTGTTTCACGTGAATCAGGATTAAGTACATTTGCAGCATGCCATTTTTTACCTTTTTTAGTATGATTAAAATAATCTTTATATCCACCATAATATAAATCATAACCAATTGAAATAGAATCTAGGATAATATCTCTATCAGTCCCATTTGTTAATGGATATTTTCCATCATCAATTATTTGTTGTCTAATTTCTTTTGGTAAGAATTTATCTATAGCTTTTTCCAAACTAATTTTACGATATTTTTTAATCTCTCTAACACTCATACCTGTATCTCTAACTAAA
>JBHPGL010000024.1:0-16628 GCA_042570655.1 Nanobdellota archaeon
ATAAAGAAATAAAAGAACTAGGTACAAAAATAAAAACACAACAAAAAGATCTTGATGAAAAAGAAAAAGTTGAACAAAAATTCTATTCTAAGTTTAAATCATTGTTTAATCAAAAATCTCAATTTACCGAAGAATTACAAAAAGCAGAAAGCCATACTATTATTAAAGAAGAAAAGATTAGAAATGCAGAACAAAGGAAAAATGGAATTTCAATTGAAGACACTAAAATTAAAGTTGAATTAGGTTCATTACAAGAAGATCTAACCAGGTATGAAGGTGTTAAAATTGATAAAAAAGCTGATGAATCAAAGATTAAACGTACAATTAACGATTTTGAAAGAATGGCAGAAAACCTAGGATCAGTTAATATGAGAGCGTTAGAAGTATATGATTCAGTTGAAAAAGAATATAAATCACTTCTTCAAAAAAGAGAAACATTAAAATTAGAAAAAGATGATGTTGTAAAAATGATAGATGAGATTGAAGGTAGGAAAAAAGAACTATTCATTAAAGCTTATGATATGGTAAATGGACATTTCCAAGATATATTCTTAAAATTATCAAGTAAAGGAGAAGCTTTCCTTGAACTTGAAGATCCTGATCAACCATTTGAAGCAGGAGTTAATATTAAAGTTAGAATTTCAGGAACAAAATTCTTAGATATAAGATCTTTATCAGGTGGAGAAAAAACCATGACTGCATTAGCGTTCATATTCGCTATCCAGGAACATGAACCAGCAACATTCTATATCATGGACGAGGTAGATGCAGCATTGGATAAACGAAATGCAACACTTTTAGCTAATTTAGTTAAAAAATACTGTGACAATGCTCAATATATAGTTATCAGCCATAATGATTCTGTTATTTCAGAAGCTAATAAGTTATATGGTGTTTCTATGAACAATCATGGCATGAGTAAAGTTGTTAGTTTAAAATTATAAAATTACGAACGAGACTTTTTTTTATAATAATGAATAATTAAACATCCAAGAACTTATTAAACTCTTTTTTAATCTTTTCAGCGGTTTTCTCCCATGTAAATTCTCTTTCAATAGTTAACCTACCACCTCTTGCAATATACTCTCTTAACTTTGCATTCTTTACTAATTCTTCTAATTTTGTTGTTAACACTTCCACACTTGTTTTTGGAAACAAAATTCCATTTTCATTTTTATCAATGTTAGATATAGCAAATCCTACAGGTGTTGTCATAACAGGTAATTCACACGACATTGCTTCTAAAATAGTTAATCCAGTTGTTTCAGTTAAAGAAGGTAAAACATAAATATCCATTGCTTGATAATAAGGAATTACATCATTTACAAATCCAGTAATCATAGTATTTTTAGTCATCTTAATTCTATCTTTAATTTCATCATTCCCGTCACCTACAATTAATAAAAATACGTTCTTAATTCTTTGTTTCAATCTTTTAAATGCTTTTAATAATGTATCAACATCTTTTTCATACGAAATTCTACCGCAATAACCAATTACAATTTTTTTAGAATTAATCCCTATTTTTTTCTTAGAAAGAACTTTATCCTCACTAGGAACAAATTTTTTAACATTAATACCAAGTGGAATAATAACTTTTTCTTTATAGACACCATTATCTTCAAGTTTTTTTACAACCTCTTCATTTGGAACCATTAAAACATGGCATCTATTAGCAAAAAACCGAGTATACCAAACAGAAAATCTTCTAACCATATTCTTAAACCAATCAGGACCTCGTGCAATTGCAGATAATTGTTCCCACGATATCTGGTGCATATACATTACAACAGGTTTTTTTAATAATCTGGCAAGTAAAACAGAAGCACCTCCTATAAAAGGTCCGCTTTGAACAAAAACTAATTTAGCTTCCTTAATCACTTTATACATTTTAAAAAGTTTTGGAATTGCAGCAGGATAACCTGCAACAGAAAATAATTTAATTGTTGGACAAAATAAAGTATTAAATTTCCTCTCAACATTTTTCTTAAACTTAGGAGCAATTATAATAATTTCATAATCATCATTTAACTTAGGAGCAACTTCATTAATAAACCTTGTAACACCGTCTACCATTGGAAAATACGTATCTGACGAAATTACAATTCTCTTCCTTTTCAACTTTTTTAACAATTTCATTTTACTTTTGTAAAAACTTCTGCATAACCTTTACCATACATAATACCTGCCAATCTTGGTTTTGTATAAATGTTCCACCATAATGAAATTAATGTTAAGGTTTGACTTTTATGTTTTTTAAAACTTTTAATTCTTAACTTAAATGTTTTTGATATATTAACAACAAGTCTTGGTAGGTTTCTCATTTTAAATCTTAACGGGTTCCATATTTCAAATGAAAAAATACCACCTTTAAACTTCAACTCTTCAGCAGCTTTCATAACAGCATGAAATACAACTCTATGATCTGGGTGAGGATCTGAATCAGAATGAGTAAATATTTTTACAGGTCTATAATATTCAACCATCTTTTTAATTGTACTTATAACGTTCTTTTTCTTAAATTCTTTTTGAAAAACACTATCTTTAATACCTAAATAAATGCTTCTATCACAACCAAGAACATCATCAGCTTTTTCACTTTCTCTTGCCCTCATTCCCACAACAACACCTTTTTTTAGCCAAGGATGAGTATTCTCACCATATGTAAAAACAATTGGCATTACTATCTTACCTTCATTAGTCCATTTTGCAATAGTCCCACCCATTCCAATTATGTGATCATCGTTATGAGCGCAAAATACAAGAATTACTTCTTTTTTCTCATCCTTTTTCAATCTAAATCTTCTTTTTCCTTCAGTAATTACTTTATTACTTGATTTTACTACTTTCTTCACCATAATATATAAGAAATACTTGTTCTATTTAAATATTTATTTATTCAACACCTTTACTGAAACCCTGGCCTGTAATGGCGAGTGAAGACCGTTTGTCATGTTTCTCTGGGAAGGTTGCAGTCGTTTTGAGGCATTAGCCATTTGACACGACTGTTCTGAACGACAGGGTTTCAGAAAGTTTAATCATACAATTCTAACATCATCCCTGCTTTTAATACCAAGCCCAATCTTCATACCCCTTTTAATCTGCCCATATTCTTCTGCTTTCTTGTCAGGATACAATAGATTATCTTCATTTTTATATTTCAATAAATAATCCAATCCAACCATATCAATTGCAACTCTATCACCTGAAGCAAATATTAATCCAGGAGATCTTACTGTACCTTTATCAGGACCGCCAGTAATAAATATTTTTCTTGCATCCATTAAAATTAAATCAGGATAGACAGCTTTATTCAAATCTGCTACTTTTTCTTCTATTCCTTTTGTATGCATGTAAAGAACTCTATGTTTAATACATAATAAACCCATTGTTAACTTTAATGACATGGTAAATCTAGCTCTCCTATGAGTTTTCATGCAAGGTAAATAAATTAATTTATCATGTTTAAAAATAGCTCTGGCAAAAGATAAATCCCTTAAAGTTTTACTGTTTAATTTTATCTTAATCCAATCTTCTTCTTCAAAACATGCAATATTAACTTTAAGTTTGTCAGCAAGTGCAAGAATACCTAATTTACCCATAACAGCTCTAGTAGGCAACCAATGTACGCCTGAACAATTACCAATAGTAATTTTTTTAATACCATAATCTTTTAATATTTTAATTACAGCTTCTACATATTTAATATCTGTAGTTGCTGGAAACAGATCATCAGAATTAAAATTTGCAACAATTAAAACAGAATCACTCTTCTTAAATCCACCTTTCTTTAATCCACCAATTAAATCAATAGATTTTTTTACACTTGTTTTCAACTGTTTACTTGTTTTTACTTTACTTACCAAAACTTTACCTTCTTTATCAATAAATAAATTCTTCTTTTTTATAGGATTTCTAATTTTAGTAGTATGTTTTGTATCATAATATTTACCTTGTCTATAATATTTCTTAACTCGATCAATATATTCATCATACGATACCATAAAAAAGAAGAAAATTTTTATTTAATATAAAACTATTGAAAATGTTAATAATAATGTCACCATGCGTAGTACTCCTGTTTCAACATCCATGGTGTGAAGACTCGTATGTCATCTTGTGAGTCAACTTTCGACACGGAGCGCGACATTATTATTACTTTAAGAATTATTTCTTACTATCTTCAATTAACATTTCAAGAACACTTCGCCCTTCTTCATCTACGCTTACAACTCTTTGTTCATCAAATTCAATCTCTTGCATGCTAAAAGGCAGATCAATTTTTTTATTGCTAAACTCTTTATATTTACTATGAATTAGGAATCCAATTTGAAATGCAATTAAATCAGCATAATTTATTATCGGAATGCAGCAATCTCCATATCTGACCAATTCAATATTTTTTTCAGGAATTTTAAAATCACGCATATGCAATGCTTCTTTAATTAAATACTTGCTTTTTTCTTCATTGCCGTAAAATGCGTCAATATAAAGTACAGTATTTTGTGGTTTTAATCCATTCTGAGAAATCACATAAGCAATGCTTGAATGTTCCATAATTTGCCTGCTAAATCTTCCTCTGGTAGCTCTAATCCAGTAAAACTTTTCTAATCCTTTTAGATCTTTAATACTTGGCATTTGATATTCTTCTCTTGGAACATCATAATCATATAGGTATTCATTCTTAGCTTTTTCTTTAGCTTCAGCAACATAATTTTGCGCTTTTTTGATATAACTCTTCTCCTCAACCAATTTAGGATCATTTGTTTCAGCTGCAACAACTATAAGGTTGCCTTTATCCAATCCTAATGTAGTTTCATCAATGCCAATGTATGAGAACTTTGTCATATTGTATTTAAAGAATTAACCATATTTAAAGATTTGTATTGTAGATTTTATAAATATACAAGAATCATTAATTAAAATATTATAAATTAAAAAAAGTACAAATTATCCTATGGCAACTCATCAAATTCTTTTTTCTTTTCTTCCATCCACTTTTGCATTGCATCAGGATCTTTCATAAGTTCCTTAATTTCTTCAATAACTTTAATGTGCGCTTCATCACCAGTAATAAACATTTCCATACCATGATCTTTAACCATTTCTGCAATATCTTCAAAAGTTTCACCATGAAATTCTTTATCACAAGCTCCACCGAGTTGTTTACAAGTCATTGTTTTCATAATTAATCACCTAAATGCATAAGAATTGTTGAAATATAAATAATGTATGTTTAATGGTTAAATAAAACATGCGCCATCTGGGTGTCTATCAGCGGATTAAATAAACCAAAACATTTTTAAACTTAAATATTTCTGATAATACCATGAAAACAATAGAAGTATTCACAAGAAAAGAATTTAGAAAATGGTTAGAAAAAAATCATGAAAAAGAATCTAAAGTGGCCGTGATAATAAATAAAAAACATACTTCTAAACAATCCCCAACTCATAGGGAAATGATAGAAGAAGCTATATGCTTTGGATGGATTGATACTGTTATCAAAAGATTGGATGAAGATAAATATGTAAGACAATTTACAAAACGAAATAAAAACAGTAAATGGAGTAACAACACAATTAGATATGCAAAAGAGTTAATTAAACAAAAGAAAATGATGCCTCAAGGTATGAAGTATTACAAAGAAGGATTAGCAAAGCCAACACATGATTTTGGGATACCTAGAAAACCCTCAATGCCTGATGAATTAAAAAAAGTGTTAGATAAGAATAAAAAAGCTAAATCAAATTTTGAAAATTATCCTCCTTCAACAAAAATAATGTTCTATCGGTGGATATTACGTGGCAAAAGAGAGGAAACAAGAGCCAAACGAATAAAAATACTTATTGAAAAAGCTAAAGTTGGGAATAAAGATGTCTTTACTACTTCTCAAAAAGTTAATAGAGTTAAATAAAATATGCGCCAGCCAGGAATAATACACAGATTTAATTACCATCTAGCACTAACTCCATTTTTTTAATTTCTAATCCCCAATCATTTAGACAGAGTGCAACGTTATTGTAAGAGGGTGAATAACCACATATATTTTCATTTAATTTTATATCCATTGTATCTCCTTTCTCAAGGTCAATTTTCCAATAAGCTTCAGGAAAATAATCACTTATGAGAGCATGTCTTTCGAAATTTTCAGATAACATATAAGCTTTTTCTATATGTTTTTCAACATATTTTGCACACCATTCATATTCTTCAATGATTCCATCTCGCTCTACTTGAACAAAATCTTCTTCACTATACTCAGGAAATATCTCTAATGCACTAGCTAAAGCTTCTTCTAATGTGTTAGCAGCAAAATAAGTGTGTTTTTCTAGACCCAAACCAATACTTATTTTTAATTTGTTTGGTACAAAATAATCACTTACAATATTTTCTCGAAATAATAAATATACTTTTTCTTTCATTTTATCACCTTAATTACTAAAATATAGTAACATTACCAAATATATGAATATTTATCCTCTCTTTTGGGAGCGTAATATTTATATAGTGGAAATACTTACTTATTTATATGGACCAAAATATATTGGAAGACTTAGGATTAACAAATGCAGAAATTAAAGTTTATATCACTTTATTAGAACTAGGATCTAATACAGCAGGTCCTATAATCGAAAAATCAGGTTTGCAGAACTCAGTTGTTCATAGAGCTTTAATAACTTTGATTGATAAAGGTTTAATTAATTATGTTCTAGAAGGAAAGAAAAAGTTATATCAAGCTACAGATCCTAAGTTTTTTTATGATTTTATAGATGATAAAAAGAAAAGATTTGATCAAATTCTGCCTGAGTTACAAGCAAAACAAAACTTTGCGAAATCAGATGTAAGTGCAACAATATATAAAGGTAAAAAAGGGATTAATGTAGTTTATAATTTATTAGTTAATTCAAAAGCTAAAGAATACCTTACATTTGGTGGTGGAGAACAATGCCTTAATCTAATGGGAGATTATTGGTGGTCCAATATCCATAGAAAAAGAATTGCCAATAAAATTCCTGCAAGACAAGTTTGGGATACCACTGTTAAAAAATTTTTAAAACACAAATTCATGCAGACAAAAATGACTAAAATAAAATTCATATCTAAAGGATTTGCACATTTTCAAGAAATCGCAATTGTAGGAGATTATGTGGCAATATCAATTTTCACAGAAAATTCTTATAGTGTATTAATAAGAGACCCTATCGTTGCTAAGGGATATAAGATTTATTTTGAACTTCTATGGAAAATAGCTAAGTAATAAAAATATGCGCCGGCCGGGACATCCGAGTGTATCCAAAAATTATTAATGCATAAGCATCTTGGAAACAATTGAAGCACTTTCGAACCCGGATCACAGGCTCTCCTCTTATCATAATGATAATGGAAGGCCCGGATAATAGCCATTATACTACCGGCGCATAAAATACGAAAAAGTGCTGTTTATTTATAAATTTAACGTAAATTTAAGAAGTAAATTATAATCCCGCACCATGTTCCAACATTCTACCTAAATGCTTAACATCTTCAGGAACTTGATCTCCAGTATAAACTATTAAATCATAAGTTTTATTTAACATTCCAAAATCACTTTTTTGGAAAACTCCCATCTTATTTTTATGTTTACCATAATAATAAGTAGTTCCATTTTTACCTAATTCATACAATTCAATAACAGGTTTACCTGGCAAAGCATTATTAATTTCAAAATAAATTAACTTTCTTTTCATTTCAACACCTTTAATATAATCATCACTATGAGGTTGATTATTCATCATCTCTCCAACAATATATCCAGCAGCATCTCTATCTCCTGATAACAAATATTTTTCAAAAACCTGTTCCCAATCAATTAATAATTTAGTTATATCATTGTCAAACAATTTTACAAGACCATCTAAAGATCCAAATTTAATTGGATTTTCATTAAACTCCTCTGCAAACTTTGCTCTCTCTCTTGCATTTTCCATCTTAAATATCCTCTGCACTTGGTTCAAGTTTTCTCGCATCTTGAACAATATGTTCAGGTACATCACTTTTCATATAAAAAATTAATTCATTTGAACTTCTGTAAGAATTTATTTGGGTCATATCTCGAACAACTTTTTTTTCTAATCCATTATCAATGTAATAAACAGCTTTTCCATGTAATCCAATTGAATAAATTTCAACAACATCCTTTTCAGGTAATTTATTATTAATTTCATGATACTTTAATTTCAATTCTAATTTCTTATTACCTTTATCAGCAAAATAACCTACAATTAATCCAGCAGCATCTCTGTTTCCACTTAACAAATATTTATCAAATGCCTGCTCCCAATTTATCAATGAAGATATTTCTTCATAATTCAATAATCTAGTTAATTTATCTAAAGAATTCACAGGACAAGGATTACTAGAAAATCTTCCAGCAATATCCTTTAACTTCTCATTTCTATCATAGGCGGGTAAAGCCATTCATCATCCTCTTTTTTTACAAATATACACATTAATATACTGGTTGTTTAATTTAATAACTATATAAATATTTCGTTTTATCACTTTGAAATACTATCTCTTATAGAATTAATAAAGTATTCAAAATCTTCAACTTTTACACATGCACCGCATGCATGTTCATGTCCACCACCATAGCCTTCAATATCTATTAATGCTTTATCTAGTATTTTTGGTATATTAATATGTTTTGACCGTAAACTCATTCTCATTTCTCCAGACTTTTCTCTGGCAATAATAATAATCTTTTCTGGAAATAAATATAACAACTCGTTAGAAATATCTTTTGTAAAAGAATATCTTGCATGTTTATATGTATAAACTAGAACCTTATCTTCTTTTACAATTTTTTTAATTTCATCCATTAACTCTTCATAAATTCCATTAATATCTTCAAATTTATTATAAATAAATTTTCCGGCAGGAGTTTCTTTATTTAATATTTCATACGGAGTTTTAATCCGTGTCATAATTTTCACACATTTCATTGCTTGTTGGGTTGTCCCTTTCAGCATAAATGCAACAACCTTGATTAATTTACCTAACCTCGATCCAAATAAAGCTTCATCTGGTTGAGTAATTTCTTTAGGCAGTAAATCTGGATAACTTTTTTTAAATTCATCTACAAAATCCGGGATAAACCAATCTCCAACACATCCTAACATTGATATCCATAAATCCTGTTGAACAACTTTATAACAAACATAACTTACGGGATGATTATCATTACCTTCAATTCTAGGATTAAAATACTTAACATTATTTCTTTTCTGCGGTTCATGATGATCGACCCATACAACTGGAACTTTAACAGCGTCGATAAATTCTTGTTCAACCATTGCAATATCCAAAATAAATATTTTATCTGGATTATATTCTTCAACTTTTCTTACAAACATTTCTGATACGTTTGGATGACTTTTAATAATTACACCTTTACCTTCTCCAACAAATCTATAGAATAAAAGAAATGATGCAACTCCATCTGGATCATCATGAAAAAAGAATAAAGGTCTTTTACATGTTTCTAATTCTTCCCTGATTTCAATAATTTTCTTTTCCGATAACATTTTCCGTATCTAGATAAAAAAAAGTAAATTTAACATCTATTAACATAATATTTTTTTAACTATTTATAAAGATTATCATAATTATAAAAACAATACTGTCTGTATTGCATAATTTGCTTGTTTCACAGAATCGAGATATTCGATCTGACGAGGTTTTTAATCTTAAAAACCGAGGAAGTTGAGAGGCTGTTTATGCCTGACAGTATTGTTTTAATTAAAAAATTATTTCATAATTCAATAATCTCAACATTCTTAACAGCATTATCAATAATACCATCAACATCAATTTTCTTCTCTTCTAACTTAACCTTCTCCAACTTAACTTTTGTAACAGGACATCTTGGAACAGCCCAACAACCATCCTTATCTTCACTACTAGTCTCAAAACTACCAATTTCATTAGCAATCTTAATAGTATCATTTTTATCTTTTGTTAATAAAGGTCTTAATACAACTAAATCAACAGCATCATCAAGAACAACCATATTATCTAAAGTTTGACTTGCAACCTGGCCCATATTTTCACCAGTAACCAAATATTTACATCCTTCTTGTAAAGCAATCTTCTCCCCAATCTTTAACATAAACCTTTTACAAAAAATACAAGTTTGTCTTCTATTAATTTTGTCAACAAATTCCTTTTGAACATCAAAATAATTAACAACAAACAATTTTTTAATTCCAAGTAATTCACATTGTTTAATTACAATATTTTTCTTATCCTTTTTACTTGTAACAAAATGTACACCGATTAGTTCCAACCCTTTATTTTTCATTAATTTTCCTGCAACAGGACTATCAATTCCAGTAGATAATAATAACAAAGCTTTCATATTCATTAAAATTATAGTAATCTTTATAAATAATTCTATCTAATTATGCATTATGAGGGAAAAAAAGTACAATTACAATTCATATTCAATTAAAACAAAAAAAAATATAAATAAAAATAGAATTAGAGATCTATTATTATTTTCAATTTTCATATTAGCAATTCTAGTAATATTCTTATTCTTTTCATTTTCATATCAAAAACCAATAGATTGCGGAACTTCAAATATAGATGTAGGGACTGCTTCAAAATGTTTTATTGAAAAATTAAACAAATGTCAATTATCCAAAGTAAAATTTACAATTGAAAATAAACAGGCAAATGTAAAATGGTTGTTAGAAACAAAAGGTAAAGATCAAGGATCTTGTACATGGAAAATGCAAGTAATTGATGTTGAAGTCCCTGAATTAGACCAACAATTACAAGAAGCAATCGAACAAGCAGAAACAATTGAAGAAAAAAATAAGTTCATAGAATTATCAAATAGATTAGAAGAATCTTTAGATGAATTAAAAATAATAGAAACAACTTGTATTTATGACGGCAAATTAACAGTTAATGAACCGTTAAGAAATATTGATGCATCAAATTGTGATAAAGATTTTTTAATTGACAAATTAATTGAAGAAAAAATCGAAAAAGCATTAAGACAAGTTTAATCATGAATATCTTCAATTTCTAAATAAGCTTTATTTGACACATTTCTTATAATATTACCACGAACATCCTTCCATCCTGTAAAATTCTTAGCTTTATTTCTCTTTTGAATAATTCCAACAATAATATAAGGTCTTCTTTCACCTTTTATTTTCGGAACTAATATCCCTATGTTACCAACTAAATGACCAGTTGTACCTGTTTTATCATATACAGCTGTACCTGATGGAACTTCTTTAGCTCTCCAATAAATTCTATCTTTTACCTTACCATTACCAACATCATTCATAATACTTCTCATATCTTTTGAATAAGGCAAATTACCATTCCACATAGCATATAAAAATCTGGAATAATCATGTGCAGAAGAAAAGTTTCTATATGTTCTTCCACCTTTAGGAATATATTCAACAATTTTAGTATCTTCTAAAATAGTCCCATAATTTGCTTTTAATATTTTATTAATCTTTGCAGGACCACCTAATCTCTTCATAAATCTGTTTGTTTCGATATTACTGCTGTTAGCAATCATATTAATTAATTTTCTTTTTGTAGATTTATTGTATTTCTGTCTACCTTTACTCACTTCATGAAAATAAGCTAACATAATATAGGGTTTGAACATACTAGCACATTGTCTTGGAATATCTTCATTAATACTGACTAATTTTTGACCTGTTGAAAAATCATAAATAACCCAAGATGTTTCTTCGTCAGATCTAAGTACCCCTCTCTTTCTCATTGTTTTTATGTAATCTTCAATTGTATCTTCAAGATTTGAATGAACAACCTTTGGCTTTTCAACCTTTACAATCTTTTTTTCTGGAACAATGATTCTTGTTTTCTCAATCTCTTCGTGAACTAATTTTGACTCATCATAAATAATATCATGATTTTTTTCAGGCGTATAAGATGCATCAATTTTTTTACTTTTTAACAATTTTTTATGTCTTTGAGCCTGCTCTTTTGTAGAATCAACATCTCCGTACCTTTTGTAAACCAATGCATAATTTCCATTTCTTTTTTCAATTACAAGATCTTTTTGTAATTCACTTCCTAAAACTGTTGAAATAACATCAAAATTTTTCTTTAATACATCTAAATTAGGTCCAACTCCATAACTTATATTATAAAGATCAAAATAACCAATATCTTCAACAATAGCTGCACCACCGCTAACATCACATTTTCTTAATGTTTTAATGTGTCCATCTCTTGTTTTCTCAGCTCTACTATAATCTTTAGTATTTCTGTCATAAATAATTGCAAAATTATCATTTTTAATACTTTTTACAACTCTTAAATCCTTAGTAACACTTGGACCTAAACATTCAGATACTCTGCTCATATGACCCAGAGCTCCTTCTAAATTAGGTGTCCATATATAAGAAATATCAAATTCATCAGGTCTTGCTTCAGCTACATTAGCAGCCAATACACTAGATCCTAATACGATAGGTGTAATCAATTTAATAAATTTGTTCAATTTAACCTCCCTAAAATAAGCCCCAAATATTATATAGATGTATATCATTTTATATATAAATCTTTCTATATTTTTACCACTTTTAAGTGGCTAAAAACCGAAAGCTTTATATATAAGTTGTTGGTTTATTATTACTATTATGTATCTAGAAAAACTACCGAAAGAAGATGGTGAAGAAAAGAGAATTTATAGTATAAATGAAGAAACTCATATTAATACCACTTGTATTGATGTAGCTGTTTCTTCTGATCTTCTTAGTGCAGTTGATCTTTATACAGATTGGTTAGAAGCTTTTAAAGAACATTACATAAGAGAAACAGGAGAACAAACTGACTTTAATCCTTATGAAAATATTCAGATTAGAGGAATGAATATTCCAAAAGAATCTCCAACAATTGATTTTAGAGTTGATTACAGTAAATATTGTCTTACGTTTTGGACAAGAAAAGATGATGAAGAATCAAGTAGCATTGTTTATAGTTTTATAGAAAGAATTATGGGTAAATAATATGACAGCAATAAACATGGCAATAGATTATTCAATGAGATGTACTCCAGATAATTTAGATATAATTAATGAAGCAATAGCTCTATTTGATCTAAACGCTATATCTGATTTTTTAACAAACATAACTACAATTGACGATTTGACAGAACAAATCGATAATGAATACACTCACCAATCAAAATTATCTACTAAAGCATTAAATTTATTAGACAACTTTCTAATGGACATGACAGATTCATGGATTTGGTTTGGCCAAGAAGTTTATCATGATTTCAAAGATATGTTTTTTGATATGAAAGATTTATATTTCGAATTATATAATGAAAATAAACAAGAATTTATTTTACCAGTTGCATTTGTACTTACATTAGCAGCAATAACAACAAATCATACTATTGCTATGGGAAAGTATATGGATGCTCATCCTATTGAATCATCTGATATATCAGTTCCAACTATTGAACAAATTGAAGATAATACTGATGAAACACCAATTGAATTTGTAGAAGTATATAACCCTGCAAATGATCCAATTGTAATTAATAGATTTGCTTTTAGCAGTATACAAACAATTGAAATCATTGAAAGAGTAAATCAATATGATAATGAAATTCAAGAAGCTGCAAAAAAATATAATCTTGATCCAAATTTATTAAAAGGATTGATTGCAGTTGAAAGTAAAGGTCATCTAAAAGCACATTCAAAATATGCAAAAGGTTTAACACAATTAAAACCATCAACAGCAAAAGCTGTTTGTAATGTTTCTAACATATTTGATAAAGACCAAAACATTGATTGTGGAGCAAGATATCTTAAAAAAATGTTAAACAGATTTGAAAATGTTGATCTAGCATTAGCAGCATACAATGCAGGTCCTACAAGAGTTGCTAAACTTGGTAGAATACCAAACATAAAAGAAACAAAAGAATATGGTCCAAAAGTAAAATCTTTTACAAAAGAATTTAAATTGTATGACGATATCTTAGCTCAATATGACAATACTAATTAAAAGAAAACATTTATAACTAATTAAATATTTCTTATTAACATGAAAAGAGGAGTTAACATTTCATTGATCTTAGGATTACTTTTAGTTCTATCAGTATTTTTATTGGCAAGTTGTTCAGATGACTGTGATGAGGATTCAGATTGTGAAGCACATGAAAAATGTGTAAGCGGAGTTTGTAAAGACCCTATCAAATGCTACGGAGCTTGTAATAGTAAATCATGTCATAAGAGTGTATGCGATCATTCAACCAATTATAAATGTGTTCAGACTCCTGAAGATGGTGAAAGTGGAACATATTGTATGGGTTGGTATGATAAAAGTGAATGTTTAGTTAATATTTGTCGTGAAGGTGCTTGTGTTCAAGAGAGATCTCAATATTCTTGTGAAACAGATTCAGAAGCAGCAGAAAGACGGAAGAAAACACAGATTCCTTGTTTAGATGGAACACCTTACCTTGAATGTTCTAAATTAAAACCAGGTTTTTTTTGCGGTGAAAATGGCAAATATGAATATGATGCACATTCATGTCTTGAATGTTCAGATGGTACTTCTGCAACAGAATGTTCTGAAACTGATGGTTATTATTGTACTGAGGAAGGAAATTTAATACTTGATGAAAATATGTGTGGAACAGTTAAAAAAGCAGCATCACTTATTAATCCATGTTCAGATGGAACTCCATTTAATCAATGTTCAACACAAAAACCAGGATATAAATGTGTTAACAATGAATTAATTTTTCATCAAGATTGTAAAGATGTTGAAGCAGAAACCCCTCCTGAAGAACCGCAAGATGAATATGGACATTCAACAGAAGCATGTTCAGATGGCACAGGAGATGGCGATTGTTCTTGGTTAAATAATGGTAAATGGTGTGTTGGTGGAGAACTTATTGATGACGAATTCTGTTTAGATTCTTGTGAAGATGGAACAGCAAATTCCATTTGTTCATTTAATACAGAAGGATATAGATGTAATAATAAAGTTCTTGTACTAGATGAAACCTGTGATTTTGATTATGTTGAACCAAATATAGATTGTGATGATGGAACTCTTGACGGTCATTGTACAAATGCAGGTGATGGATATTGGTGCAATCACGGTGTTCTTGAATATGATGCTTCTTGTTTAACTTAAAATATTTATTATGTTAACGCCATGCGAAGTACTCAATACTTATTTTCTAGGAATGAAGACTCGGTTGTAATCATTCCTATTAAACATAAATCACGAAGCGCGTTAACATAATAATAAAATTAAATTCTTTAATCAAAACTCGAATCTTTAAATTCAAACATACAAATAATTAAAAATAATAAAATTCTCAACAATTATATGAGGGTTCCTTGTATTAAATGTAAAGGTAGTAATCCATCTAATTGCGGTAGATCATTCTGTCCCCTTCTCCTAAAATCAGAATCAATGTATAAAGTTAAATCTAAATTAAATAATCTAAAACAAGATTTCCAAGGATCATCTCCAGCAGTCTTTGTAGGCAGGTTTGGCTATCCAAACATTAATGTAGGTCTGTTAACACCACCAGAAATAAAAGAAGATGCATGGCGATATGATGCCCCGCAATTCTGGTCAAACAATAATTATCAAATCCCAGAACTTATCGACCTAAGATCTTCCCTTCTCAACAACAATTTTAAAACAAACATCCTATCAGCAAGAAAACAAGATAAATACCTTCAAATCGGACAAGAAGTATCAATGGCATCCAAGCCTGTTGATCTCGAAGTCAATTTAAAAAACAAACCAATAATAAAAACTAAATTTGAAACAGTTGCACCACCGATGGGACCAAATGCAATATTAAAAAATGTCCAAATTACATCAAATCCAAAAATACATACAAAAGTTGATAGAGTTGTATCTGATATTGATCTAAAAGCAAATGAAGCATTAAAATATCTTTATAAAAATAAATTTGACGAAAACCATTTAACAAAAATTCTAAGTGTAGGCAATTTAGGATTAAAAAAGAACAGAAAACTTGTCCCAACAAGATGGTCGACGACAGCTGTTCATAGTTTAATTGCAAATAATATTATTACAAAAATAAAAGATTATTCTTTTTATGATTATTATGCTTATTTTGGCTCTTATATTGGTAATTATTATTTAATTCTCTTTTTTCCAGAAATTTGGTCATATGAATTGTTTGAAATGTACAATCCAAAAACAAGTTGGAATATTAGCAAAGAAATTCAATATACGACAGATTACGAACCTTATGATGGTAGAAAAAAATATGCAGAAAATTGTGCAGGTGGTTTTTATAGTGTCAGAATGGCAACTGCAGAACATTTAAAAAAATTAAAAAAACAAGCATCTTGTTTAGTGATTAGAGTGATTACAGGAGAATATGCTTGTCCGCTTGGTGTTTGGGTAACAACTTCTAGTGCAAGAAAAGCTTTAGAAAATAAACCCATAAAATTTAGTTCCATGAAATTAATGTTAACATATGCAGAAAAATTAATCAAGAAAAAGTTTAACTTTGATATATCAAATATATTGAAAAAAAGTATATTATTAAAAAATCTTAAACAACAATCTAAGTT